>CACYCS010000096.1 GCA_902773005.1 uncultured Erysipelotrichaceae bacterium | reverse complement strand
TTTTTCTTGCTTTAAGGGCACGGCAATCTTAATATAGATATACCCCTAGGGGGTATTATGAAGAAGAAGTACGAAGTAAGTGGAATGATGTGCGCCGCGTGCCAGGCGAACGTCGATAGGGCAGTAGCGAAACTCGATGGAGTAACTAACGTCAACGTCAGCCTTCTTGCCAAGAATATGGTCGTGGATTTTGACGAATCCAAGGTGGGCGACGAACAGATAATCGGCGCGGTTTGCGCTGCTGGATACGGATGTCAGGTCTTTGTGAATGAATCCGTTAAGAAAATCCAAGAAAAACGCGCAAAATCCTTGCGGATTAGACGGAATAAGCTGATTTTGAGCATTATTTTGCTTGCAGTTTTGATGGTTTTTTCAATGGGGCCGATGCTTGCGAATTGGCCTAAGATGGATGATCCGAATTATTCTTTGATCATCTTCCTCGACGTCACTTTCCAATTCCTTTTATTGGTGCCGATAGTGATACTCAACTGGCATCATTATGTTTCCGGCTATAAGAGTTTGGCGAAGCTTCATCCGAACATGGATGCCTTGGTTGCGCTTGGGTCTACAGTCTCAACTATCTATGGAATATACGCCTATGTAATGATCATCATTGGCTGGGCTAGCGGAAACCATATGATGGTGATGGACTATTCGATGATCATCTACATTGAATCAGCCGCTATGATCCCTACGTTTGTTTCACTAGGCAAATACTTCGAGGCGAAAGCAACCCAAAAGACGACTGCCTCGATTGCCAACCTCATGGCATTGACGCCTGAGACTGCGCTGCTAATGAAAAACGGGGAGCCAGTTGAGGTGGCGACCGAAACGCTGCAGGAAGGCGATTTGGTAATGGTCAAACCCGGGCAATCGATTCCTGTCGACGGGATTATCGAAGAAGGCTATTCGAATGTCGACGAATCTTCCCTAACCGGGGAATCGCTTCCTGTGTATAAAACGGTTGGCGATAAGGTTATTGGAGCGACAATCAACAAAGAAGGCTCTTTCCTCTTCCGAGTCACGAACGTCGGCAAGGATACGACAATCGGAAAGATAATCGGAATGGTTGAACAAGCATCCGAATCAAAGGCTCCCATTGCGAGGCTCGCTGATCGCATCTCTTTGGTGTTCGTCCCCTCCGTCATTGGCATAAGCCTCATTACCTTTACCATTTGGATGATTCTCACAGGTCTCGGAATGGCTGGTAGCAATCACCCAGACGTTAATTTGGCGTTTCAACTTGCCGTATCCGTTCTCGTGATTTCCTGCCCATGCGCGCTTGGGCTTGCTACGCCCGTTGCCATTATGGTCGGGACAGGAAAAGGCGCGGAAAACGGCATACTCATCAAATCCGCAGAAGCATTTGAACGGATGGAGAAAGTCGATTTCGTCCTATTCGACAAGACCGGCACACTGACGACTGGAAAAATGTCTCTGCTTGAGGTTGTTGCGTTTTCTTGCGGCGAGACCGAACTATTAGCGAAGGCCGCTTCGCTTGAATCGAAGTCCGAGCACCCACTTTCAAAAGCGGTTGTCGAATACGCTAAAGAACACAATATTGCGTTCGTAGAAAGCCCGGAATTCGATTATGTGCCTGGCCAAGGCGTCGCCGGGAACGCGATGGCGATTGGGAACGGGCTCCTAATGAAAAACAAAGGAGTGGACGTTTCAACCGTTTCAGAGAAATTCGCAGAACTATCGTCGAAAGGCCAAACGGTCTTATATGTTTCCGAAGGCGGGCAACTTGTGGGCTTGCTTGGCATTGGTGATACCGTGAAGGAGAATTCGCGCGATGCGATCGCCACTTTAAAGAAGATGGGGAAGAAGGTTGCCATCCTTACTGGCGACAACAAAACCACTGCAACGGCCATTGGCGCCAAGCTAAATGTCGATGGAGTCTATTCAGAGGTTCTTCCTGACCAAAAAGAGCAAATTGTTGAAGCGCTTCAGAAAGAAGGGCATTGCGTTGCAATGGTTGGAGACGGAATCAATGACGCCCTAGCCCTTATGAAAGCGGATGTTGGCATCGCAATCGGCGCTGGCACGGATGTCGCGATTGAGAGCTCCGAGATCATTTTGGTTCGAAACGACCCGAAAGATGTCGTTGGGGCGATCGAGCTAAGTCATAAAGTTGTTTGGAATATTAAAGAGAACCTCGCGTGGGCGTTCCTATATAATATTCTTCTAATACCGCTTGCCGCTGGGGCGCTCTATGCGATACAAGTTGCTCCTAATTGGTTTACCGGCTCTCAGGAGCACCTAGTTCTAACCCCAATGATTGGTTCTTTGACGATGTCATTATCGTCTATCACCGTGGTTCTCAATGCTCTGAGGCTGCGATTCTTCAAAACAAAAATGATTAATAAAGTGGAGGAAAAATAATGTTTGGAACTGTAAAAACAACCGTGGCTGTCGAAGGAATGATGTGCGAACACTGCGCTGGCCACGTCAAAGAAGCGCTAGAGAAAATCGATGGTGTAAAATCGGTTGTAGTTTCTCTAAAAAATAAGGAAGCATCGGTTAAATCAAGCAAAAAACTCGAAGAAAACGATGTGAAATCCGCAATAGAAAATGCGGGCTATAAATATGGCGGTATGAGATAAATGAAGGCAGATAAAACCAAAGTTAAACGTCAAATTGCTATTGCCAAAGGCCAACTTGAAGGCATTACCAAGATGATCGACCAGGATGAATACTGCATCGACATCTCAAATCAGCTTTTAGCCACGATTGCCTTGCTCAAGCGGGTAAACAACATTATCGTCTCTGCGCACCTTTCTTCGTGCGTTCTCGAAGCAAAAGACAGCGATGACGTAAATAAAAAGCTCAAGGAAATGGAAGGAATCCTTGAGCGTATGTCGCATTGACGCAAATCAAAGAGACATGATAGGGATGATCTCGACTTGGAGTCCTCCAACGACGATGAGCTCCCTATTTTTTATATGCAGGTCGGTTTCACTTCTAACTCCGAAGTCAGGCGCATAAATCCCCGGTTCATCGGAAAAACTTGTCCCTTCCATGAGAGAACGATCGTCATGGGATTCGTAGTTGTCTAGGTTGGCACCTGGGCCGTGCGGAGAGACGTCGTTAGCGATGTTGTGGCCAACTCGGTGCAAGAACCATTCGCCATATCCCGCTTCCGTTATGATCTTTCGGGCGACATCGTCGGCTTCGTAGGCTTTGACCTCCCTTTTGGGAATTTCGCGTTTTAGGAAGGAAATAACCCCATCGCGAGCCGCTTTTACTATCTTGAACCTCTCTTTATAGACCTCTGGAATTTCGGTTCCCACATAGCCCATCCATGTGATGTCAGAGTATACCCCATGGGGGTAATCGTATTTGGCCCACATATCTATGAGCACAAGATCCCCTTCCTTAATCTTAGAGTAGTTCTCTGGGGTGGGAGTGTAATGCGGATTGCTGGCGTTTTTGCCGATGGCGACGAGCGGAAGTTCGTCGTAGACCATCCCTTCCTCTCTGAATCGCTTTCCGATAAAGGCTTGGATGAAGAGCTCATCGGTTTCTCCTTTGGTGAGAATTTCTTGCTTAATGAGCCTAAACGCCTCATCTTTTATCTTGAGCGTAACCTCACAAGCCTTGACTTGAGAATCGTAGGCCCCATCGGATAAAACCGCTGTCATCGATTGCAATAAATCGCCTGAGGAAATGACTTTGATGCCTAGACTCTTCACGTATTCGACAGACCCATAGTCAGCGAGAGAAACACGAGGCAAGAGTCCGCTTTCGGACATATCCATTAGGACGCTTTTGTAGCCCGAGAATGCGTCCTTTTCTAAAGCGAGCATCTGCTGCCAGGTCTTATACGGCTTCAAGTCAAAATTCCTGAGGGTCGTTTCGTCTTGGAGATACACGGTATCGATAACGTGGGTGATTAAAAATGGCTTACCCTCCCGGGGTATCACCATAATGATTTTGCGGGTCAGCATTTTTTCTCCTAAAAAGCCGACCAATACTTTGTTTTTGTTCTCATAATCCACCAAAATATAGGCATCCGCCTCTGTCTTTTGAATAGATTGTTGAAGTTCTTGAATTGTCATAAATCCGACCTTTCGGGAAGAGTATACCACTACAAAGGCCTTCATTTGCCTTACAATAGTCCTATGAACCGTATCGAGAGTAAATTTGGGGCAGATTATGTCCCTTTGGTGGAGCATCCGACCCCACAGTTCCAGCGGAAAGAGTTCCTGATTTTGAATGGCTGGTGGGATTTTCAAATAACTAATTCTATGAAAAGCCCCGATAGATTCGAAGAAAAAATACTTGTTCCGTTTTCGGTTGAGACACCCCTATCGGGTATTCAAAAATTGATTAGCAAAGACGAGTGCCTGCACTATCGCCGCTCGTTTACTTTGCCTAAATCATTTGCGGGAATGAGCGCGATCCTCCATTTCGATGGAGTTGACCAAGAGTGCGACGTATGGCTCAACGGAAGCAAGGTTTACGAGCACGTTGGCGGTTACCTTCCTTTTTCAGTGAAAGTCGATAACCTTCCCGAACAGAACGTTTTGGAGATCAATGTGCGGGACGATACGGATAGTGAGATTTATCCTAGGGGCAAGCAAAGCAACGAATACGGCGGCATTTTCTACAAGCCGACATCTGGGATATGGAAATCTGTTTGGATTGAACCGGTCCCCCGCGAATACGCATCATCAATTAGATTTACTCCTGATTTTGATGGAAAAGCCATTGATATAGCGGTTTCGTTCAATGGGTCGATAAAAGAGTCGAGCGTTGCCGTTTTGTTCAAGAATCAGCCTATTTGCGAGGCTAAGCTTGATTCCAATGGAAAGACCAGGATCGATTTAAAGGACGCATTTCACCCGTGGTCACCTGAGCAACCAAATCTTTATGAGGTTACCTTAAAAATCAACGAGGACGAAATCCATAGCTATTTCGCTATGAGAAAGTTCTCGATGGTGGAGCACAAAGGGCGGAAAGTCTTCGGTCTTAATAACAAACCGTATTTCTTGACCGGCTTGCTTGATCAAGGCTATTGGCATGACGGAGGGCTGACCGCTCCGTCTGACCAAGCTTTAATTGACGATATTGAGACAATAAAAAGCATGGGATTCAACATGTTGAGAAAGCACATCAAAATCGAACCGATGCGCTGGTATTATCATTGCGACAGACTTGGAGTGATCGTCATTCAGGATTTTGTAAATGGTGGATCGAGATATAAAAAGTTCTTAATCAATACCGCTCCATTCATTTCTTATAAGTTCAATGATTTGAAGCATTATAAATTGTTTGGAAGAGGAAACTCGGAATCTAGAAAACGATTTGAAGACGACATGCAACCGACTGTCGAATTGCTGTTTAATTCGCCTTGCTTAGCCATCTGGACTCTTTTCAATGAAGGGTGGGGCCAATTCGATGCGATTCGCCTCACTTCAAAGCTAAAAGCGCTAGACCCTACAAGGCTTGTTGATTCCACATCCGGTTGGTACGATCAGCACACAGGCGACTTTGAATCCAGGCATATTTATTTCAGGGCGGTAAAACTCAAACCAGTCCAAGATAGGATTCTTTCTCTAACGGAATTCGGCGGCTATGCGCTAGCGACCCCGGGTCATATGTATAGAAATAAAAAGAGCTTTGGCTATAAGTCGATCAAGTCGCAATCTGACTTAGAAGCCGCCCTTAAAAAACTCTATGAACAACAAATTGCTCCACTTATCGAAAAAGCGGGCCTATCCATTGCCGTTTATACTCAACTATCAGATGTTGAAGACGAAGTAAATGGCTTGGTCACATATGATAGGCAGGTTGTTAAAATTAATCCGGAGGTCATGGCTGCCCTTAATGGCCGCCTGAAATTTGATGAGCAAATATAAGGTAGCGTTTTTCGACGTTGATAACACAATCTACGACCATTACAAAGGGGAATACCCTGAATCCGCCATCTCTGCAATCAAACTGATGGCCGAGAAAGGGATCAAGGTCTTTCTATGTTCGGCGAGGCCGTATGGTTCTCAAAAAGACTTCGGGTGCTTTGATTTAGGCATACCTTGGGCTGGTTTCATCGCCTCTTCAGGGGGAACCGGCGTAGTTGGAGAAAAGGTTATCCATTCTGAGTTCATGGATAAGGAAGAAGTGTATGCCGTGGTTAAAAAAGCCAAAGAATTGGGGCTTACGGCAGAAATAACAACGCCATTCACTCGCTACATGATCGCGCCGGCAAATGAATATTCGGACAACTATCACAGCATTTATCGTGACGAGACAAAATTGGTGCAGGATTACCGTGGCGAAGATGCAACGGGATTGCTGCTTTTCGCGCCAGAAGAATACGATGAAGAAATTAAGTCCGTTGCTCCGAACTTAATCATGTGGCGGTTTGAAAAGTTTGGAGTTGAACTAATGAGTTCGCACCACTCCAAAGGCAAAACAATCACCGACGTTTTGAATTACCTCGGAATTTCGAAAGAGGAATCCATTGCTTTTGGCGATGACCTTCAAGACATTCCCATGGCGGAAGCAACCGGCTTCTTTGTCTGTATGGGAAACGGTAGAGACGAAGTTAAAGCCGCCGCGAATTATGTGACAGATCACATTAGCGACAATGGCCTGGCAAACGCCATTCATAAGCTTGTATTGGAGGACGAATAATACATGAAAATTCCGGGTTTCACATTAAGCCTGATGGCAAAGAATTTCGAGAAAAGAGCAGCCAAGAAAAGACCGGAAATCTTTGCAAATCTCAAATATGATCACAAATTAGACGTGAATTATGCTGGGGACGGAAACGACAAACATTGCTTTGATGCGTTTTTCGCCGAGAAGGATAAACGGCTCGGAAAACTGATCATCGATGTTCACGGCGGAGCCTATATTCTTTCCACCAGAAAAGAGAACTACATTTTTGGGAAAGTGTTCCTTGAGCATGGGTTCGATTTCATTGCGGTCGATTATCGCTTGAACGACGGGAGCCTCTCTGTCGCGGATCAAATATCTGATTGCGTTGCTTGCATCAATTACATAACCGATCACGCCAAAGATTTGGGGATTGAGGGTGATGAAATCTATCTTACGGGGGATTCCGCTGGCGGGCATTTTGCCTTGCTCCTCGCCGAGATGGCTAACAACGATGAACTCTGCGACAAGATGGGTTTGAAATTTCACGCCTTCAAGCCCAAAGCCGTTTTGGTGAACTGCACCGTATTTGATCTCGTCGCCTCGACTCAAGCGAAAGCCATGACAAATGGCGCGCGTCGTCGGATGTTTGGACCTAGAGTCGACGACATTGAGCTTGCCAGTCTCTATTCTCCGAAAGAGCATTTGGGTGACCTGAAACTCCCCGTATTTGCCTCTACCTGTAGGCGCGAGTTCCTTAGAAACGAATCCCTCCAGCTAAGCAAAGCGCTAGAAGGCCGAGACGATTTTGAGTTTATCGATATCGATAGTGACGACAAGCAGGTCGACCACGTGCACAACGTGAACTTCCCTGACCTGCCAGAAAGCATCCGCGTCAATTCGGGGATGATCGAGTTCATGAAGAAATATTGACCGTAAAACGCGTGAGTTTCGGTGCATGTCCCGCCTATTTTTCGAATTGTGACCGATTTGCCTTCGCCTTTAGGCGATGTCTGAAAGGAAAAATGGGTAAAATCTTTTAAAGATTTTCTTTGCCTACGTCTTACTAAGAAACTAACATTAGTGCATGAAGATTGCGAACGATGTTGCATTGGTTCTACAGGGCGGGGGTACTCGCGGCATTTTTGTAGCGGGTGTTTTGGACCGGCTCGCCAAAGAGGAAATCGAATTTCAGTACGTCATCGGAACCTCCGCAGGAGCCTTAGGCGGGAGCAACTATATCTCCGGCGACATCGGCAGAACCCAGTTCCTCATCGTTCATTGCATGAAAAGCGTCAAATTCGCGTCAGCCGCCAACCTTTTGTTCACCGGCACGTTCTTCAATTTCAATTATTTGATGAACACTGTCCCCATCAAGGTTTCTCCGATGAATTTCGATCGTTTCAATTCAAATCCCGCGAAATTCTTCGTTGCCACTACCGGCGTTGCTGACGGTAAGGCGCATTATTTTGAGAAGAGTTCTTGCTCGCAATTCCTGAAGGCTATCGCGGCATCTTCTTCGCTGCCCTTCATCAGCAAGCCTGTTCTTGTCGAAGGGCATTATTACCTTGATGGCGGACCGGCAGCGGCCATCCCCTTTCGCAAACCAATAGAAGACGGACTAAGCAAAATCGTCGTGGTCGAAACTAGAGATCCGACCTATCGGAAGCCCGAGACAAAGAAGAGTACCATTAGACGCACCAAGCAGTTCTATCGGAAACACAAAGAGCTTTCGCAGGCCATTATCAACGCAAATAAGACCTATAACGACGATGTCGAAGAGATCAATCGGCTAAAAGACGAGGGACGTGCATTCGTTATTCAGCCGCAGCAACCTGTTACGATTGGTCGCGCTGAGCGCAATGAGAAAAAACTGAACGCCCTTTATCAAGAGGGATACGATTTGATGGAATCCATGCTGCCAGACCTCAAGAGATTCCTTGGAGTTGACGATGAATAAAAACGATAAGAAGCCATTAAGAAACCAAAAGGGATTTATCGATCCGAAGTCGATTAAGGAATACAAAGTCTATGTGGAAACAACGTTGATGGAGTTCCTTATTTTCAAAATGCCCGATGCTCCGAGGAAGACCATCAAGAGCTTGCTTTCAAATCACCAAGTATCTGTTGGAGGCGTGCCCGTCTCGCAGTTCGACTTCCCGCTATATCCCGAAGACACCGTCATCGTTTCGAAGAATAGAATCGCCAAGCGCAATGTGAGAGATCTCCCGATCATTTATGAGGATGAGGACATCATCGTCATCAATAAACCTTCTGGATTACTATCTGTTGCAACGGATCGCGAAAAAGGCAGAACCGCTTATCGCCTGGTGTCTGATTACGTTGTTTCCAAAAACCCGAAAGCCAGGATATTCGTCGTCCATCGTTTGGACGAAGATACTTCAGGCGTGCTTATGTTTGCCAAGAAATATGAGGTCCGCGAGGCGCTTCAAAACGCCTGGCAGGACATCGTGAGCTATCGTGGCTATTACGCGATTATCGAGGGCGAAATGGATAAGCCCTCCGGCCGATTGGAGAACTACCTGATGCAAAATGACCTGCATCTGGTGTTCGTAACCCGCAACAAAGAGCAGGGCAAACTTGCCATCACTAATTACAAGACCATCGCATCCAAAGATGGGTATTCCCTCCTCGACGTGAACATTGAGTCAGGAAGGAAGAACCAAATCAGGGTTCAGCTAGGGCATACAGGCCATTTCGTCATCGGCGACGACAAATATGGCGAGCCGTCAGACCCGATCAAGCGCCTAGGCTTACACGCGTACAGGCTCACGCTGACGAACCCCATCAACAAAAAGGCGTATGATTTTAAGACGGAGATGCCTCTCGAGTTCAAAAAGATGTTCTTCGAATCGAGAGTCGCTCAAAAGAAAGCCGATGAAGAGGCGAAGTCCGCAAAGAGAAAGGTGTCTCGAGACACCCGTTCGGCAACAAAGATAAAGAAAGGGGAGCAAAGGAGACAGAAAAGACGGTATGGGAAAGCTTAAGTTCTGGCTATCAAAACTAAGGGAAGCGGCGATCTCTGCGGCGCCTATCGCGCTTGTGATCGTCATTGTTTTCCTTGTTGAAACGTTCGCGTTGCCTAGCGGAACTTTCGATGCCAAATATTACATAACCACCAACGAATTCCTCCTCTTCCTCATTTCGGTCGCGATGATTATTTTCGGTACCACGCTATTCAGCATCGGAACCGAGCAATCCATGACCGATATCGGCCGCTACATCGGTAGCAGCCTCGCGCAGAAAAAGAGCCTGTTCTTCATCATAGCGATGACGTTCTTCCTTGGCGTTCTTGTCACTATCGCTGAACCAGACCTTGCGGTTTTGTCAGGGCAGATTGGCATAAACGAAATCGTCATTATTGCTGCAATTGGCGTAGGCGTCGGTGTATTCCTTGTCATCGGCGTGCTTCGCGTCACGTTCCAGAAGAACCTGAACCTCATGTTCATCGTCTTCTATGGCCTCGTCTTCATGCTTGTCTACATCATCGACCCGAGGTTCCTGCCGATCTGCTTCGATTCCGGCGGAGTTACCACAGGACCCGTCACCGTCCCGTTCATTTTGGGCTTCGGCTTAGGTATGGCGGCATCTCGCGGCGGCAAGAATTCGGATGACTCCTTCGGTTTGACCGCCCTTTGCTCTGTGGGCCCAATTCTATTCGTCGTGCTTATCGCCGCGGTGATGAGAATGATGGGCAAAGAGCTGCCTTCCATGGAGGAATTCGTCGACCCCCTTGCCTCGATTGGCGAGGGCGTGTGGCCGAATTTGCTCCACGCGCTACTCTCTTCGTCGAGGTCGGTTGCACTGTCAGTCGGACCACTTTTGGTGTTCTTCATTGTTTATGAGCTCATCTTCATCCGCTTGCCGTGGACGACCGTGTTCCGTGTGATTTTGGGGATGATCGTCACCTATATTGGCTTGGTGCTCTTCTTGGCTGCGGTTGAATCAGGATTTATGCCAATCGCAAGCAAACTTGGCCAGAGCTTTGGCTCGGATGACAAGTTCCTGCCGTTTGCTTTGTCTCTTGGCGTTCTGTTTGGCGTGTTCGGCGTGCTTGCTGAGCCTGCTGTCCACGTTTTGGTTGAGCAGATTGAGCAGGTTAGCGATGGTGCGATCAAGAAGATCCACGTTTTGATCACCTTGTCCCTTTCGATTGGCGCCGCGGTCGCGCTTCAGCTTATCCGTTCCTACTTCCAATTCGACGTCATGTTCTACATCATTCCGGGGTATATTGCCGCGTTTGCCTTATCCTTCCTCGTTCCGAAGATCTATACCGCTATGGCGTTTGACTCGGGCGGCGTCGCATCCGGACCTATGACTTCGACCTTCGTTCTCCCATTCTGCATTGGCTTCTCCTATGCAAGGGGGCAGGACGTCTATCTTTATGGGTTCGGGCTGGTCGCCATGGTCGCGATGATGCCGCTGATCGTTCTTCAGATGATGGGCCTTATCGCTGGCATCAAGCATGCTCACGCACTTCGCAAAGCGCGCTTGCGCCTACGTACGGAAGACGACGATCAAATCGTTCACTTTAACCTTGGAGAAGAGGAGGTGGCTGCGTAATGGCTGAAGAAAAGAAAAGCTACGAAAGCGCGCACCGCGTGTATCCGCTTTGGCTGGTTTTGGTGGTCGTCAACAAAGACCAGGCCAACGCCATCGTTCAGATGTTCAACCAGAACGAGGCTTACTTCTGCTGCATCATGAAGGGACGTGGAACCGCTCCAAGCGAGCTATATGAAGTCATGGGTATCGGCGATTTGAAGAAAGACGCCGTCATATCCGTCATCAAAGCGGATCGCTGGTCGGTCCTGAAACAGTCCCTCGAGAACCGTTTTGCGGTATCGAAGGTGGCCAAAGGCATTGCGATTGCGATGCCGCTCGACGCCGTTGCTGGCGTTTCGATTTACAAGATGCTTGGGAACGTTCGTTTCGACGAAGCGATCGATAAAGGCAAGAAATAAGGAGAGAATGACATGGAATTCAATACGGAAGCGATTATCTGCATCGTCAATCGTGGATTTACCGATCTCGTCATGAACGCTGCCCGCGAGGCAGGCGCTAGAGGCGGTACTGTCCTTAACGCCCATGGAACCCGCAACAAGGACTTGGAAAAGTATTACGGCGTCATCATCACTCCTGAAAAAGAGTTGGTCATCATCGTTTGCCCTACCGAGCTGCGCGACAAGATTCTTTCGGCCGTGAATATTTCCGCCGGCATGGATACCAAGGGCCAGGGCATCGCTTTTGCGCTTCCTGTCGTGGCTACCGCAGGTATCGGGGAATACGACAAAATGATCGAAGAAGACGAACAAAAAAACGAGCCCAAAGGAGAAGAGCCTGATAAGGCAGCATGAGCGAACAGGGAAACGGAACATTAGCTTCCTATAGAAAGAAGCAACCCAAGGCCGTCTTGGCCGGGTTTTTTGCGTTCCTCAAAAACCCTAACTCCGTTTTTTATTTTGTCGTTGGCGTTATTCTGATTGGAGTTCTCTGGTCGCTTTATGGCTTAGTGGATAACTCCTTTACAAGTGCGTTCAACTGGGATTACTCGCATCAATATCTGCCCTTTGCCGCAGATTACCACGATGCTTGGCGTTCCTTCCTTACGACGGGCCAATTCCCTTTATTCGATTCGTCGATATTCGTAGGCACCGATAACATCGGGGCAAACTCATATTATGGCCTCTTTGACCCGTTCATCGTCATCATGGCCATATTTCCGAAATCCTGGATTCCGCAGCTATATGCCCTTGCGACGATTGCTAGATGCACCCTCGCTGCCGTGTTTATGCGGATGTATCTTCGCTATCGCGGCATCAAGGAATGGACCGCACGCTTTGGGGCGATTGCGACTGCCTTCTCTGGCTACGTCTGCTTCATGGTGGGGTTCCCGAATTTCGTATCGGCAGTCACCTACGTTCCGCTTGTCCTTTATGGCATCGAGCGCGTTCTGAAAGAGCAAAAGCCAGGTGCGCTGGCCATCGGGATATTCCTGATGGAAATCTCTTGCTTCATGTTGCTTGTCACCATGTGCATCTGGGGCGTTATCTATGCGGTTTGGCGTTACTTCGCAACCATAAAAACGCGTAAGGCCTCGCTTAATTGGGCGACGATCGGCGTCGGGGTGATGGGTTTCGCCATCGGCATCGCGATGGGATCTTGGTCCTTGCTTCCTTCGATTCGTGTCAGCTCGTTATCTGGCCGCACGTCCTCCATCGGAAGCGCCTATATGCATTCGCTTCTAGACGCGGTGAAGGCGAAGGATTTCGTAACCCTGTTTGGCCTCTTCTTCGAGGAGGTAGGCGACAACCCGGGCCGCGCGCTCATGGGTTTGGTCTCGTTCTTCTATCCTACCGGTGGATATCTTACCCTCCCTCTTGTCGTGGCTAACGGCAACGTTTACGACGCTTGGACCGCTTCCATTTTCTGCTACACGCCCTTCGTCATTTTGTTCTTCCAGGGCCTGATTCATAGCATCCGCCAAAAGCGTTTTGACCACATTTTCGCTATACTGGCTTGCGTCTTTTTGCTTTTCTCGACCTTTGCCTATTATTTCTTCTTCGGGTTCTCTGGCAATGGATATGGACGTTGGTTCTTCGTGCTTATCCCCCTCATCGTCTATTACGGATGCTGGGCGTTCGATCAAAGGAGAAGTTCCCCTAAGTGGATTCCTGTCGCGGGATCTATTTTGGCCCTTGTTGGTACGATCCTTGCGTTCTGCGCCATCCATTGGGCGCTTCAGGACAAGGACTTCACGGCCATCAACGGCATGACTTATTACAAAAGCACCTACCTCATGCCTGAAGAACTTTACCAGAACCTGAACCGTTACTGGTATCTTTGGTACGAAGTTGGCCTAGTCGCGGTGGAAGGCATTATTTTCTTCGCCGGATACCATAAGAAATGGCTGCCCTATCTCATGTGTGGGCTTGTCGCCGCCGAGGCGATCGCCGCAGGCAACTCCGGCTATCTTTACGTGGGGCTATGGTATGTGAATTCCTACTACATGGGTGGCCAGGATAACCTTTCTAGTAGCAGCCAGATCGCAAAGAACATCTCCGATTACGATAACTCCTTCTACCGTTCCTACTTCGATACGGCTGGAGGCACGACGAACTTCTCCTTCGCCGCAGGCTATAACGATCTAAGCGCATTCCATTCCCTTCTGAATTTCGGCGCGAATGATTTTGGCATCATGAACCGCCTAAAAGATGGGAACGGCAGCGCCATGACCTATGGGGACGAAACGTATTTGAACGCTACATGGACTTCCGTATATCGGGGCAGGAAGATGGGTTTGGACCATGTTCTTGGGTATCGTTATTACGTGTTGCAGAACGAGAACGCAATTTCCGATAAAACCAAGTGGGCTGGTGTCAACGTGCCTTTCGGGGCCGAGGAGATGCCATCTCTATCTGTGGATAGGGATCGTTATCGCGTTTACCGCGTAAGCGAGGAATATATGCCTCAGGTCGGGCATGCGGTCGACCCATCCAAGATCTATCGCCTAGGGAAAGACGGGAATTATTTCAATTTCGCTCCAAGGGGGACAAACTCTGGCGACAAATATTTCCGCCAGCAGAAAGCACTGCAGGAAGTCGAACTTCTTGGCGCGATCATCGATGACGATGTGGAACTTCCCAGCGAATTCACTTTCTCTAAGGTTCCGGATTTCAGCACTGACGCTCAATTCGAATCGAATTATGGCCTGAAGCGACTTCGTGTGGATCATGGTCTCAAAGCCAGCATTTACAAGGTCCGTGAAGGCGATAAGCTTTGGCCCTCTAGCGAAGCATCTTATGCTGAGGAAGGGCTAGCTTACTTCCTGAATCACTACACAGAGCGCAGCTACTATGGCTCTAACCAGACGCCCAATCAGAAATGCGGTATCGACCACTTTGTCCTCGAACCCTCCGAAGAAGAGTATTTCAACGACGACATCCGTGGCGGGTATATTGAGTTTAAGTACTACAATAACGCCTACAACCAGACGACTCAGTCAGGGTTCTTCAAGTATATGCCTCGCGTCATCGTGATCGGGGATGCCCAAGACGAACAAGGCAACGTTACTCAGAATCAGGTCCTTGCCTACGATGGCGCCACATTCAAACGGAACATCGATTTGAGCGTCAATCAAGGCGGCTACACCAACGCCACGATCGGCTTATACGCGAAAGGCAAAGCAAAGCAGATTGCGTTAGTCTGGCCCGATTGGATTAAGAGCGATGGCACCGTTGGCGACATGAAGGTCAGCATCTCCTCCATCAGCATGTGCGTCGAAGATTACCCTGCCCTTGAGGCGAAGTATTCGTTCCTCCGCGAGAATGCTTTAAAGGACGTGAAATCCAGCAAAAACAGATACACGTTCTCAACGGATTTCGCTGAATCGAAGATCGTCGTTACCCAATTTGGATATGATGAAGGTTGGCATTGCCAAGCTAGAACTGCAACTGGTGAAACGGTAAATTGCACCATGCTTCGCATCGATGGCGGATTGACCGGATTCATTGCTCCCGCTGGGGCAACAACCTACGAACTAAAGTATACTACCCCATATTTGATCCTAGGAATCGTCGCGGCTATCGGCGGCGCGGTTTTGCTAGGCGGATACACCGCGTTGCGCTTCTTCCTCAAAAAGCGGAAGGACCGTCCCGAAGAAGAAAACCAGTAAGCCGCGCTTACTGGTCCTTGAATGATTTCAGATAGATGTCGTATACCCGGTTCTTCGGGACGTTCATGTTTTTGCTTACGGCAGCGATCGCTTCTTTGCCTTTGCGTCCGAATTCCAATTCATCGCGTAGAGCCAAGGCGATTTCGTTATCCGTTAGCCCGCGTTCAGCGACCTTATTTCCTTCTACGATGATGACCATTTCGCCTCGAAGCGTTTCTTCGGGAAGAAGCGATAATTCGACGATTGTTCCGCGGATGAATTCCTCGTGGGCTTTCGTTAATTCTCTTGCGATGACGGCTTTCCTATCGCCTAACGTGGCTGCCATGGAGATCAATGTCTTCGTGATGCGGTGAGGTGATTCGTAGAAGATCAGCGTCTCTTTGCGTTTGGCAAGTTCGTTCAGCTCGTTGATTCTTTCGCTTTCCTTGGCTGGCAAAAAGCCTTCGAAATAGAAATGCGAACTATCTAGTCCGGAGCACGCCAGAGCGTCTATTGCGGCGCTTGGGCCGGAGGTTACGGAGATCTTTATGCCGTTTTCCAAGCAATTGGCGACGAGCCTTTGCCCAGGATCGGATAATGTGGGATAACCTGCATCAGACATATAGCAGACCTTCTTGCCGGATTTTAGCAGCGAGATGATCTTGGCAGATGCTTCCTCTTCGTTATGCTCATGGCAGGAAATGAAGGGTTTATCGATTTTGAAGAACGCCATGAGCTTTCCCGAATTACGGGTATCCTCAGCGGCGATGTAATCGGTCTCTCTCAATACCGAAAGCGCCCTCGGGGTCATCTCATCGAGATTGCCAATAGGGGTCGCGATAAGATAAAGCAAGGGGGACGTGCCTTCGAAATTGAGTTCCCTTTCCATGATTATTCGCCTTTGTTTTGGTTGTTGCCACCGTTATTGGGACGATGCCCATGGCGGTGCCTATGGTGGTTGTTCCTATTGGGATTCTGGTTGTTTTGCTGATTGTTCTGGGGCTGCTGCTGGTCCTTGTTTTGATTATTCGGACGGGGGTTGTTGTTACGGTTTTGATTCTGCGGGTTCCGGTTCTGGTCCCTGCCCTTGTTGTTTGGATTGTTGCGCTGCTGATTCCCTTGGTTGTTATTCTGGTTGTTGCGCTGCTGATTGTTTTGGTTATTGTTGCCGCCGTTGTTATTGCGGTTCTCGTTTCCGCGATGCCTATTGCGGCCGTGGTCGCGCCTTCCGCCTTGGCGGTTGCCGTTATTGTTGTCGCCGCGATCTGGCTTAGCGGCGGAGTTCTCGTGGAGGGAATTGCCTCCATAGGAAGCGTCGCGGACGTTCGTGGCCGAGATGTGGAAGTCGGGCAAGGAGAATTCATTGACCTTCTTGGTCTCTTCTTTCTTCTTGTAGGTGCCGTTCATCATGGCCTTTACGTCTTCTAACGAATAGGTCTTGTAGTCGTCACGGGTGGAATTCACGAGTCGGATGGTGCGGGAAATAATGTTCATCGAGTCGACGGTGTAGTCGCCATCATCGGTATGGACGACAGTGCCTAGACGCGGGAAATCCTTCTTTTCGATGGTATAGGTCTCGTCTTCATAGGCAAGGCAGCAAAGCAATTTGCCGCAGGGTCCAGAAAGCTTCGGGATGTTCAAGGTGAGCATCTGATTCTTCGCCTTGGCGATGGAGATCCCCTCGAATTGGGTGAGAAAAGTGGAGCAGCATAGCGGAAGTCCGCACGCACCGATTCCACCGACCATCTTGGCCTTGTCTCTGGATGCGATTTGCCTTAGTTCAACCCTGCAATGGTTAAGGGCAGGCACCAAGCGGCGAAGCAATTCGCGGAAATCGACCCTCTTCTCAGGAGAAGTGTAGGTGATGGTGACTTTGCTGCCGTCTAAGGTGTAATAGGCATTGATGAGATCCATCGGAAGATCGAGCGCCTTGATCTCGTCGGAAGCGACCTGCATGGCGCGCTTTGCTTCCTTGAGGTTGAAGTTATAGTCGACCATGTCGGATCTCGTCGGCTTTCTTAGAATCGGCTTAAGCGCAAGGTTTCCGCGGTAGAAGGAAATATTGATCGGAGCAGTCGAAATCGTGCCGATTTCGTAGCCGTTCACGGTGTCGACGACAACGAGATCGCCAACCCTCAGATCGTTGAAGGTCGTGGAAAAATAATAGGATTTCTCGGAGCCCTGAAAGCGGACGCCGACATAATATACATTGGAATTTTCCTCAGGCATGGACTTACTCCTTCGTGATGACGCTCACCAAATGGGAGAGCAATAGCCCTCCGTTGATATTCGTTTCTATCTCCCCGCGAAGCGTCATCACGGAGAGAAGAGATGATTCGACATGCGGCAGGTTCTCTGCCAAGTCGCCGATTATTCTATCATAGGCGGAGAGCGAAATGGGCGATCCCGTTTTCTTTGCCACGACATCTTGGAACACGAGGGTCAGCATATCGAAGAAGAATCGAAGCGCTGGTTTGCCATTTAGGGCAGGCGTGACATCTTTTTGGATGGTGTAGCGCGCAATTCCAGGGTTGTCGGCAAGGGCTTCGAGAAAGGGCGCGAAAACGGATTTTGCATCCTGATAGCTTTCCGATGCGGCCTCTTCGGCGACCAGTTCGCCAGAGTTATAGAAATACGAAAGCATCTCCGCGTCTTCTTGGGGTGCGCCGCAGGCAATCGCGTCTTGGATTACCTGCGCTCGAGGCGCGAGCAGCATTCGCACGGTTTCGCATCTTGAGATGATGGTTGGAAGCACTTTGGCTTCGTTTTTGCTTGTGAGGATGGCGTAGGTGCCTTCTGTCGGCTCTTCGAGGAATTTGAGCAAGGAGTTCGCAGCATCGGGAGTCATGTTCTCAACCTCGTTGATCACGTAGACCATGATGCCTTTTTCCTCCAACGCGCTTTGACTGAACATTGCCGTCACGGTGGTGACGTCATCTTTTTTGATGGATGACTCCGCTCCATCGAAGAAGAAATAGTCAGGGTATTCTTCCTTTTCGATCCTGCGGCAGGTGACGCAGGATTCGCAGGCCAATGGGTTCGGGTGATCGCAAAGCAAAGACTTCGCGAGGAACACCGCGACTTGCTTTAATGGAATGCCCGCTTCGCCCAAAAGTAGATACGCGTGTCCAACCTTTTTGGATTTTAAGGCATTTGTAAAAGTCCGCCAAACAAGCGGTTGATGCTTCTCCAAATAAGGTCTTACTTCCATTTATTTTCCTAGTTTCGCTAAGATTGCGTCCATCGCATCATGAAGGACTTCTTCCGGGGATTTGCTCGCGTCGATCACGACGTAGCGTTCGGGATAGCGCTCCGCGAGTTCGAGGAAGGTTTTCCTAACCCCTTCGTGGAAGGACATCTTCTCGAGGTCGAGGCGGTTTACCTCTCTGCCGGCATTGGCGGCGATGCGGGCTAGTCCAATCTCAGGCTTAATATCGAATAGCAACGTCATGTCCGGGAAGGTTCCCTCTGTTGCGAACATATTGATATCGAGCACTTTGTCGATGCCGATGCCCCTGGCTCCGCCTTGATAGGCCAAAGAGGAGTCGAGATAGCGGTCGCACAAAACGATCTTCCCTTCTTTTAACGCAGGCCAAACCTTCTGAACGAGGTGCTGCCTGCGGCTTGCGGCATATAGAAGCGCCTCAGTAAGGCGATCCATGTCGGTGTTCTTCTTGTCGAGGATGACGTTTCGGATCTCCTCGGAAATCGGGGTTCCGCCAGGCTCTCTCGTCAGGACGGTTTGATAGCCTTTTTCGATAAGCAGTTCGTTAATTTTCTTTAACGCGGTGGATTTTCCGGATCCTTCTCCGCCTTCGAATGTGATGAAAAGGCTCATAGTTTTTTCCTTCCTTCCAACGCTTTGGATAACGTAAGCGAGTCGGCGTAATCAAGTGAGGCTCCCATGGGAAGCCCATAGGCAAGTCGCGACACGCTTACGCCTTTGTCGCTTAGAAGCCTAGCTAAATATAACGCGGTCGTTTCGCCTTCTAGATTGGGGTTAGTCGCGATAACGACCTCTTTCACGCCTTCTTCTTCGATGCGGCGGAAAAGCGAATCGATGCTAAGCGATTCCGCCCCAAAGCCTTTTGAAGGCGAAATGACGCCGCCGAGAACATGGTAGATCCCATGAAAATCGTTGAGCTTCTCAAACGCCAACGCATCTTTCGGGAAGGAAACGACGATCATCGTCGAATGGTCCCTCGCGCTATCGTCGCAGACCTCGCAATGCCCGTTCTCGGCATATAGACCGCATTTAGGGCATTTATGGATATTGGTTCTGCAATCTTTGATGGCGTCTGCAAAGCCTAAGGCATCGTCCTCGCGCATTTCCAAAACCGCGTAAGCCATTCGCTCTGCGGTTTTGGCACCGATCCCAGGCAGTTTAGAGAAAGAATCTACCAAGGCTATGTAGCTTGGAAGTTCTTTCATGATTAGAACATTCCGGTCTGCCCGGTGATTTTCTCTTCGATTTCGTCGTTGGCCGCGGTGATCGCCTCATTCGCCTCGTTGATGGCGAGGATGATGGTGTCCTGAAGCATCTCGACGTTTTCGGGATCGAGGGCATCGGGTTCGATTTTGAGGGACTTGATGGTGCGATTGCCAAGCATCACAAGCTCCACCATTCCGTTTTTCGAAACGGCGAATTCCTTGACGTCGAGCTCATCGTGGGCCTTCTTCATTTCGCGCTGAATCTTCTGAGCGCGCATGAGCATTTGCTGCATTTGGTTCATGGTTATTCTCCTTTTGGAATATCTAATGTGATTTCTTCGGCCGCGGGCAGCTTTCCGATCTGCTTTAAGCTGAAGTAGAGGGACTGGCAGCGGTTGGAATCCTGCCGGTCAAGGGCATATACGAATACCCTTCTTCCAAGCAACGCCTCAATCATATCGGCGAGGGCAGCTTGGTTTTCTTTGTAATTGGCGATGTCGCGTTTCTTCGTGAAGTTGTAATTCACTAGTAACGCTTCTTCGGTCAAGCAGAAGGGCTTTCCTTCCGCTAGTAGAGAAGCGACTTCCCCGATTTCCGCATCGAGCTTCATCTCGGCAAACGCGGGCCACTTAGTGAATAGGTCTTGCCTTTCTTGCTTGTGCTTTGCTCCAAGCACCATGAGATTCACGACTGTCTGATCAGAGATTGTTTGGAGTTCGCCATCGGAAGTGAGTGTGCGATGACGGATTGAACTCACGTCAAACGGTGCGGTATAGGTGGCTTCGGGAATCGGCTTTGGAGCAGGTGCTTCCTGAATCTTCGGAGGTTCCTTCTTCGCAGGAAGCGGTTCGACTTCAGGAACGTGCCTCGGCTGTTGTTCGACTCGGGATACCTCGGCTGCCTCTTTGGCGGGCTTTGGTTTTTCTTCTTCCTCTTGGTCGAACAAGAACGAAGGGGCGACCTCGCCTAGGTATGGCACGCCGCTACTAGGATCGTATGTCGCGGTCTCCGGCGCGGGCTGCGTCTTGGCTAGAGGCGCGGGTTGCGGCGCGGGAGTAGGATTAGGTTGTGCACCAATATTATGCGTTTCTGCAGGTTTTTCATCAAAAACTGCAGGCTTTTTTGGCTGCTGTATCGCTTGGTGAACAGCCTTAACCTCTTCCTGCACCTGCCTCGGCTGCTGTATAGGCTCCTCGATTGCGGCGGGTTCATTGCCACTCATGGAAGTGAGCTGGAGGAGGGCCAATTCGAATAGCGACCTGATGTTGGACACCGACTTGAAATCGATTTGGGTCTTTAGAAGCACATCGATCATGTCGTTTGCGAATTTGACGTTGATGCAACGCCCAAGATCTTGAATCTCGTTTTCCCTAGTTACGGTGAGCAAGGTTGCGGATCTCGTTTTCTTATAAATAAGGAGGTCTTTCAAGACATCCAATAGGCTTGCGCATAGACGCTTGATGTCGATGCCGGCATCGAGGAACTCCTGAAGTTTGCCTAAAACGCTAGAAACGTTGCCTGAAGCGACTAGCTTTAATAGGGCGATTTTCTCTTTCGTGGAGGTTAAGCCAAAGACCTGGAGGACATCATCATGCTTAAGCGCATCTCCTCCATAGGCTAAGGCCTGGTCGAGAATCGATAAGGAGTCGCGCATTCCTCCGTCGGCTAGGCCAACGATTTCGTCGACCGCGTCGTCTTCATAGGAAACGCCTTCCTTGTTAAGAACCCAAATGAGCTTTTCGCGGAGATCGGAGTCATCAATCTTCCCGAAATCGTAGCGCTGGCAGCGGGACAAAATGGTGGGAAGGACCTTGTGGGGCTCAGTTGTGGCCAAGATGAAGATAACGTGCTCAGGTGGTTCTTCCAAGGTTTTGAGCAAGGCGTTGAATGCGCCGGTGGACATCATGTGGACTTCGTCGATGATGTAGACCTTCATCCTGCCCTTCAATGGGGAGTAACGGACCTTATCGATTAGGTCCCTAACCTGGTCGACGCCATTATTGGAGGCGGCGTCGATTTCGATGACGTCTGGATGCGAGCCATTATTCAAAGCAAGGCAATTGGAGCATTGGTTGCATTGGTGGCCAACCCCTTCCTCGCAGTTAAGAGCTTTTGCAATAAGCCTAGCCATCGTCGTTTTTCCTGTTCCGCGAGGGCCGCAGAAAAGATAGGCGTGGGCCAGTTTGTTGTTGTTGATCGCGTTTTTGAGAGTCCTGACGATCGCTTTTTGGCCGGCAACCTCTTCAAAGGTAGTCGGACGGTATTTGTTATAGAGTGCTTTGTAGGCCATAAACTTCTACGGGGTATTATACATTTCGAGCCCCTCGGTTCATAGGGCTAATCAAAGATTAGGCGATGTTTAAGGTATTGGACTCTCATGGTATAATTCCGCCGAATAGGCAGGTTAAATTATGGATGACAGTATGAAAAAGCGTTTGCAGGCTAGCAAAGAACGCTATTACCAATTGGAAGAGGAACTGTCTCATGACGATGTAGCCGCCGATCTCAATCGCTTCATGAAGATGAGCAAGGAGAAAGCCAATCTTGAGGCTCCGACCAAAGCTTATGAAGAGTATCTGAAGTGCGAGCAAGAGGTGGCGGAATCCTTCGAAATTGAAAATATGGGCGATCCCGAAATGGCTGAACTCGCCAAAGAGAGTAGGAAAAGCGCGCAAAAGAGAATGGAAGAGCTTGTGCAAAGCCTAAAGACGCTTCTTTTACCCAAAGATCCGAATGACGACAAGAACATCATCGTTGAGATTCGCGGCGCAGTCGGTGGAGACGAAGCCAACATCTTCGCTGGGGATCTGCTCAGGATGTACACCAAATACGCGGAACGCCAAGGCTGGAAGATCAAATTGCTGGATGCTTCTCTTGGTGCGGCGGGAGGCTATTCTTCCGTTTCATTTATGATAAAGGGCGACTCCGTGTATTCGAAATTGAAGTTTGAATCGGGCGCGCATCGCGTTCAAAGGGTCCCAAAGACTGAGGCTAGTGGAAGAATCCATACGTCTACCGCGACGGTTCTAGTCATGCCCGAGGCAGAAGAGGTCGATGTTCACATCAATCCGAATGACCTCCGAATCGATACGTACCATTCTCAAGGTGCCGGCGGACAGAACGTCAATAAGACGGAATCCGCGGTCAGAATCACGCATATCCCCACTGGATTGGTCGTCGCATGCCAAACTGAGAAGGCGCAGTTGCAGAACAAAGAAATCGCAATGCAGATGATACGTGCCAAGGTTTTGGCCTACTTCCAAGAGCAAGAAGACTCGAAGCGCGCAAGCGAAAGAAAACTGAAGGTCGGCACGGGTGAAAGGTCAGAAAAGATAAGGACCTATAACTATCCTCAGAATCGCGTTACGGACCATCGCGTGGGCTTCAACGTGAACAAACTCGACAGAATCATGGAAGGCGATCTCGATGAGATGATTGCCGCGTTGATCCACTTTGATCAGGAACAAAAGCTTCTGGAAGAGCAGGAGTCTGACAATGCCTAAGATTTACGAGGTATACGGCGAGGCGATTAAGAAAGGAAAAGAGCATGGCGTTCTATCAAACGACCTGCGAATCCTGATTGCCCACGATATGGGCTATGAACTCCCTATCGACACGCTTTACCACAAAGACGAGGAGATGACCAAGCTCGACGAATTCAACGCCCAGTTTGATAGACTCCTTAAGAACGAGCCTGTTGAGTACATCATCAATGAAGCTCAGTTTTTGGAATACAAGCTTTACGTCGACCCCAATGTATTGATTCCGAGGATGGAAACTCAGGAGCTCATTGCAAACATCACGGAACGGATCATGGACTACTATGATCCTCGCAATTATCTTGTTTGCGCAGACATCGGGACCGGCTCTGGGGCAATCGCGATTGCACTCAAGGGAACCTTTAAGAATTGGCTGCTAACCGCTAGCGACATATCAGATGGTGCGCTAGAGATCGCTAGAAAGAACATCAAGAAATATGGATTTTCCATTAACACTTTGAAAGGAAAATCTTTAGAGCCCTATATCGAGGCCAAGATGAACCTCGACATCCTCGTCAGCAACCCTCCATATATCCTCAATAAAGAAGATGTTCAAGACTCGGTGAAAGACTATGAACCAAAAGAAGCCCTGTATCTTGAGGAAGAAAACAACGTATATGAGGACATCTTCAAGAACTATAAGAAGGTAAAACGCGGCAGTTTGCTGATGTGCTTTGAGATCGGATACGACCTAAAAGACTATCTAATTAAGCTTATGGGGCAGTATTTGGAGGATTATGAGTATGAATTTATTGAGGATCTAAACGGCCTCACTAGGTTTTTATTCATTAATTGCAAATAACTATGAATACACAAATTATTGATTGGAACGACAAGAAAAAGGCAGTAACAGCGCTACAAAATCAGGAACTTGTATGTTTTCCAACTGAAACTGTATATGGTATTGCGGCCATCGCAAATAGCGAATCCGCATTCAAAAAGCTAGTGGAAGCGAAGAAGAGACCGCCTGAAAAACCTTTTACATTAATGTGTGCTTCAATCGGGCAAGCGGTTCAATATGCCGAAGTTGATGTTGGAACCATTGCTGTGATGAAGCACTTTATGCCCGGTCAGATCACCTTGCTCCTTAAAGCGCGCAAAGGTCTGGACCCTTGGCTCACCCTGGGGTCTGATACAATCGGAGTCCGCGTTCCTGATTGCGATGAGCTCTTGGACTTGATTGAACGTGTCGAGTGCCCTTTGCTTGTCCCTTCCGCGAATACCTCGGGACAAAAACCTGCTTTGACTTGCGATGAAGCGAGATCATATTTTGATGGTAAATGTGAGGTCATCATTGATGGAAAAACTTCTTCTGCGATTCCGTCAACGATCGCTTGCATCCAAGATGGCAAAATCTCTCTTGTGAGAAAGGGACAAGTTTCGTTTGAAGAAATGGCTAAGGTCTATTCCGAAGCCTCTATGACCGTTTCGCTTGGGTCCGATCACGGCGGATTTGTTCAAAAAGAAGCCATCAAAGAGCATCTACAAAATATAGGCATAAACGTTTTGGATTTCGGCACCGATTCCCTGGCCTCTTGCGACTATCCTTTGTTTGGCAAAGCTGCCGCGAAGGCCGTAGTGGAAGGGGAGGCCGATTTCGGCATCGTGGTTTGCACTTCTGGCGAAGGCATTTCTATCGCTGCAAATAAAGTTCCTGGCGTCCGTTGTGGCATCGGATATGACGATGTGGTTACTCAAAAGACGAGGGAACACAACAACGCGAACGTCATTGCCTTCGGCGCGAAATACATGGCAACGGAAGATGTTTTGAGACGTGTTGATATTTTCCTTAGCGAAAAATTTTCGAAATTCGAAAAACACCATAAAAGAGTAGACATGCTCGAATAAAATCGGTCATCAAAACCACTGACGCTCCATCACTTTTTGAAAAAAGTAGGAGCGTTTTTCGATTTTGACAGCAATTAATAAGTGTGGAGACCAATTTTATTTGCCCGCGTTGCGGGAATAGGAACCCACGCTTTGTGGGTCATTTGAACGGAAAACCGTATTGCAGAAAATGCATCGGTTTTTCAGGCGCGATGGTGGAGCAAGATGTCGACAAGCCGAAGCGCGTTATCCTTCGTTTGAACTATAGCTTGTCGGAAGAGCAGCAAAACCTATCCGACCAAATCGTGAAGAACTTTCAAAGAGGAGTCGACACACTTGTATATGCCGTATGCGGATCTGGCAAGACGGAAATCTCTTATGCAGTAATCCGATATGCGATGGAAAAGGGGATGCACGTAGGATTCGCGTTGCCTCGCCGAGACGTCGTAATCGAATTATACGAAAGGCTCCACGATGCCTTTCCATATAACAATATCGTCGCCGTGTATGGAGGACATCACGACGTTCTGGTTGGCGATTGCGTTATCCTGACCACCCATCAGTTATTCCGTTATCCGAATTACTTTGATCTTATCGTGATGGATGAGATAGACGCCTTTCCTTATAAAGGGAACGATGTTTTAGAAGGCGTGTTTAAGCAAGCGCTCCGCGGTCATTGCTTAATGATGTCAGCAACCCCATCGAAAGAAGTGGTGCAGACCTTCCGTTCGCCTGGGCATCAGATGCTAACCCTTCACACAAGGTTTCATAAGCACCCGATTCCCGTTCCCAAAAACGTCCTCAAACAAGGCTATCTCAAGATCTTTTACCTCATCAAAACACTGCACGCTTTTCAAAAAGAGGGGAGACCTGTATTCGTTTTCGTGCCAAAAATCGATCTTTCGGTTTCACTTTATCGAATCCTTTCCGCAGCCTGCCCCAAAGGGAATTACGTGAACTCCAAGCGCGAAGATAGAACCGAAATCATCCAAGCGTTCAAACAACGGAAATACGACTATCTCATCACGACTGCAGTTTTGGAGCGAGGCGTAACCGTTTCGAACTTGCAGGTGATCGTTTTTGAAGCAGATTCCCCTATCTATAACGCCGCGGCCCTAATCCAAATCGCAGGGCGTGCCGGGCGAAAGAATGAAGCGCCAGATGGGGAAGTGATTTTCTTGGCAGATAAAGAAAGCGAGGCGATGAAAAATGCAATTTCTGAAATCGAATACTGCAACACCTTTCTGCAAAATATGCTTCCAGCGGATTAAGATGAACTCCCTCCGTTACTTTTTGGGCGATAATCCTCCGATCTGCAGGAAGTGCTTTGAGCAATTTGAGCCCCAATGGATCCGCTGGAAAGTTGGGAACGTTCGTTGCTTAGCGCTTTATGAATATGGGGGCGACATCAAATCCACGCTCTATAAGTTCAAGGGATGCGGCGACTATGAACTTTATCCTGTTTTCTTTTATTTCGCCGCTCCCTATATCAAGGCGAGGTACCACGATTTTTACATCGTCCCGACCCCTTCTTCGCAATCGCATAACGACGCCAGAGGATTCAACCAAGTGGTGGCCATGTGCAGGGACTTGGGCCTAAAAATGTTGAACCCCTTGTCGAAATTCGCGGAATCCAAGCAGTCTGACCTTTCAGCAAAAGAACGCCAGAAAGTCGGCAAAATCATAGGGTGGATTCCTAAGGTGAATGTAAGGGATAAGAAAATCCTGCTCGTGGATGACGTTTACACGACGGGATCCACCATCAAAGCGTGCATCAGTCTGCTTCAAAAACATGGGGCAAGGAAAATTGAGGTTTTGGTAATGTCCAAGACCTTCTTTAGGCGCGCATGAATGCTCGTTGCCTACCATTTTTACAAATGGTATGATTATCGGGCTGTTTTTGAGGAGATTAACGTGGCTAATATCATTGAAACCATCTTCCGTTTAGAAAAACGGGAATTGAATCGCTATGCCAAAGAGGCTGATCGCGTCATCGCTTTAGAAGATACGATGCGCGCCATGACCGACGATGAACTTCGCGCTAAAACCGCGGAATTCAAAGAAGCTTTGAAGAACGGGAAAAAACTCGACGACATCAAGATCGAGGCGTTCGCCGTTGCTCGTGAAGGTGCTTACCGCGCTATCAAGCAATTCCCCTTCAAGGTTCAGATTATCGGGGCTCTCGTCTTGCATGATGGCAACGTTGCCGAGATGAGGACCGGTGAAGGTAAGACCCTTACCGCGACCATGGCTGTTTACCTTAACGCGTTGACCGGCAACGGCGTACACGTCGTCACCGTCAACGAGTACCTTGCTTCCCGTGATGCCGAGTGGATGGGCAATATCTATCGCTTCCTCGGACTTACCGTCGGCGTGAACCTCGCGTCCAAGACTGCTTCCGAAAAGAAAGAAGCATACCTCTGCGATATCACCTATACGACCAACTCGGAGCTTGGCTTCGACTATCTGCGCGACAACATGACCCAGTCGCTTGATAATCGCGTCCTTCGCGGATTGAAGTACGCCGTCATCGACGAAGCTGACTCCGTCCTAATCGATGAATCCCGTACCCCGCTTATCATTTCTGGCGGCCAGAAGTCTGCCGCGTCCCAATACATGGTCGCCGACAGGTTCGTCAAAACCCTTCGCAACAACCGCGACTTCACCGTCGACATCAAAACCAAGACCGCGAACCTCACCGACGAAGGCAACAACAAAGCCGAGAGGATGTTCGGCATCAGGAACCTTTACGATCCCGAGAACCAAGAACTCGTCCACCGCATCCACCAAGCCCTCAAAGCGAACTACATCATGCATCGCGACGTCGAATACATGGTCGACTCCGAAAGGCAGATCCAACTCATCGACCAGTTCACTGGCCGTATCATGAAGGGCCGCGAATATAATGACGGCCTTCAGCAGGCGATTCAGGCCAAAGAAGGCGTGGAAATCAAACAGGAAACCACCGTTTTGGCCACCATCACCTATCAGAACTTCTTCCGTCTTTACAAGAAGATGTCGGGCATGACCGGTACCGCCAAGACCGAGGAAGAGGAATTCGAGAAGATCTACAACATGAAGGTCATCGTCATTCCTACCAATAGGCCCATCCAGCGTATCGATGACAATGACTACATCTACGGCACTCATAAGATCAAACTCCAAGGCCTCGTCGAAGAGGTCAAGGCCCGCCACGAAAAGGGCCAGCCGGTATTGATCGGCACCGTCTCCGTTGAATCCAACGAAGAGATCTCCGCCCTTCTTACCCAGGCAGGAATTCCCCATGAGGTATTGAACGCCAAAAACCAGGCTCGCGAAGCTGAGATCATCTCCCATGCTGGTGAGCGTGGCGCAGTCACCCTGGCCACCAACATGGCAGGCCGTGGTACCGACATCAAACTCGGCGAAGGCGTAAAAGAGCTAGGAGGTCTATGCGTTTTGGGCACCGAACGTCATGAATCCCGCCGTATCGACAATCAGCTCCGCGGCCGTTCTGGACGTCAGGGCGACCCCGGCTATTCCCGCTTCTACGTGAGCTTTGAAGACGAACTCATGAGAAGGTTCGTCGATGACGCTCGCCGCGAATTCTTCATCAAGCAGCTCGGCGATGACCATCTCGAGAACAAGATGATCCAAAACGTCGTCACCAACGCTCAGAAGCAGATCGAAGGCCGTAACTTCGATACCCGTAAGAACTTGCTCGATTACGATGACGTCTTAGCCAAGCAGAGGCAGATCATCTACGATCGCCGCGACTCCATCATGCTTGCTGGTGACATCACCGAACTCGTCCATAGCTTCTTCCATGAAACCGGCGAATTCCTTGCCAAGAAAGCCGCTTCCTCCAGTAAGGGCGAAGGCCTAATCTCCGGCGAGGCCCTCAAGAAATTGGTTGAGCCAGCGTTTGTTCCCGAAGGCGAATTCCCCTCTAAGGCTTACGAAGAGGCGACCGTCGAAGAAGGCGGAGACGACCTCGGCGAATTCCTCTATGCCCGCTACCTCGAAAAGCGTGCCGATTGGGATGAAGAGCAGGCCGATAAGATCGAGCGTCAGGTTTCGCTCACCATCATCGACCGCAACTGGACCAAGCACATCGACACCATGTCCCATCTCCGCGAAGGCATCGGCCTCCGCTCCTATGCGCATACCAACCCGCTTCAGGATTACGTCAACGAAGGCTATTCGCTCTTCCGCGAGATGAATTCCAACATCTCCGTCGACTGCGTCTATAACTTCATGAACGTTCGCATTGTGAAGCCGCAGCCCCAGCCCGCTGCCCCGCAAGGCGAAACCGCCGCGGCCAATGCTTCCGGCAACGTCTCCGAAGCCACCGCAACTGAGCTTGAGGAAAAGCCCGTTGCCAAAGAGGACCTTCAGGCTGAACCCGCCAAAGGTGAACAGCCTGCTCCTCAGGAAGCCTCCGCGCCCAAAGCTGAATAGGAACAGGGATTATGACTGAGCTAGTAGAACTTAAGCAAAAAGCCAACGAATTAGGCACGCTTGTCTCCCAGCTAGGCGATTCCCTCGATCTTCCGAAAATCAATGCAGAAATCGCCTCTTTGGAGGCAGAACAGAACCAAGAAGGCTTCTGGAACGACCAAGCGAAGGCCAAGACGGTTTCAAGCCGCCTCGCCGCGCTTCAAGGAAAGAAGGAACGCTACCAAAAGGCCGCCTCCGCTTTCGATGACATTAAGGCATTGCTTTCCGAAGTCACCGAATCCGATGCAGATGTGCTTGAGCTCATCTCCTCGATGGAGAACGAGCTATCCACCTTCTGCGAGGACCTCCGCCACAAGCTCCTTTTCTCTGGCGAATACGATGCCTTGAATTGCACCATCGAAATCCATCCTGGCGCCGGCGGAACCGAAGCGCAGGATTGGGCCTCCATGCTCATGCGCATGTATGGCAGATGGGCCGAGAGAAACAATTTCAAATTGCAGGTGCTCGATATTGAAGACGGCGATGAGGCCGGAATCAAATCGGCGACCATCAAAATCAACGGAACCGATGCCTATGGCATGCTCAAAGGCGAGAAAGGGGTCCACCGTTTGGTCAGGATCTCACCTTTCGACGCCGCCGCAAGACGCCATACCTCCTTTGCTTCCGTTAACGTCACCCCCGAATTCGGCGCGGTCAGCGACATCGTGATCGATCCCAAGGACCTTCGCGTCGATACCTACCGCTCCGGAGGTGCAGGCGGGCAAAACGTCAACAAGGTCTCCTCAGCGGTCAGAATCACGCATATCCCCACTGGAATTGTCGTTCAGTGCCAAATCGAACGCTCCCAGCTCATGAACAAGGCAACCTGCATGAGCATGCTTACCGACCGCTTGATGCAGATCAAGCTCGATGAGCGCGAATCCAAGCTCAAGTCCATCATCGGCGAGCAGAAAAACATCGAATGGGGTTCCCAAATCAGGTCCTATGTCTTCCAGCCATACACCATGGTCAAAGATCATCGCACGGGCCATGAAACCGGCGACGTGCTAGGCGTCATGGACGGCGACATCGACCCGTTCATCTATTCGTACCTCGAAATGGAGGCCAGGAAGGATGAGCCCAAAAAGTAAGATCGACCGTTCGAAACTCCTGACGGCCGCGAAAAACATCGGCCTTGTGATTTTCGGTTCGTTCTTGCTTGCTTTGGGCGACGCGCTTTTCATCGTCCCAAGCGAACTCGTCACCGGAGGCGTCGCCGCGGTTGGCATCATCGCTCAGCATTTCATCACTGCTTCTGGCAGCGACTTCATGGCGGTCGACATCGTCACCGGAGGCGTATCGATACTTCTTTTCGGCGTCGGCTTCTTCTTCATCGGCAAGAAGTTCGCGCTTCGCTCGCTTGTTGCAACGATCGCCTATCCTGGATTCCTAGCGATTCTCTATCGCTTGCCCTCAATTGATTATCTTGCGAAAGCGCTGATGGACATCCCGAACGAACCGATGCTCGGACTATTCCTATGCGGCATCTTCGGCGGGTTGCTCGTTGGGTTAGGCGTCGCGGTCGCTTACCTCGGAAACGGATCCACGGGTGGCCTCGATATCCTCTGTCACCTCCTTGCAAAGCACACCCCGATCAAGGAATCGGTGTCCTCCTTTGCCTTTGACGGCGCCCTTATCGTACTTGGCATGGTGCTCCGCCTCGAGATTCCAAATAACATCCCCCTTGGCTTTATCGGCATCACCTCCGCGCTTATCACGTCCCTAGCGATTCATGTCGTCTACGTCACCGGGAATACCTACGTCATCTGCAACATCATAACCTCCAAAGTCGATGAGACTCTGGAATTCATCCACGTCAAATTGGATAGGGGTTCCACGGTTTATCCTTGCCTTGGCGGCTTCACTGGAACGGAAAGAAAGATGATTCAAGCCGCGATGGCCAAAGACGAAGCCGCCGCGCTTCAAGCGTTCATGGCCGAAATCGATCCCGCCGCGTTTATGACCTTCACCCGTTCCACCAATATCAATGGCGAGGGCTTCATCCCTTTTGCCCAGCGTTCCAAGCACAGCATCCGCCACAAAGATTTGCTCGAGAAGAAAGAGGAAAGCCAAGATGAATGAGGAGCACCGCTTTAAGTTAGTCTCCAAATTCCAGCCGACTGGCGATCAGCCTGAGGCCATCAAGAAGATCCTCAAAGGCGTCGAGGAAGGCAAGCAAGTTCAAGTCATTCTGGGCGCTACGGGAACCGGAAAAACATTCACTGACGCCAATATCGTCGCCGCGCTTAATCGCCCGACCCTCGTTTTGGTGCACAATAAGACCTTGGCATCTCAGCTTTATGGCGAATTCAAAGAGCTATTCCCTGAGAACAGGGTCGAGTATTTCATTTCGAACTTCGACTTCTACCAGCCGGAAGCCTATCTCCCCAAAAGCGACACCTATATCGATAAGAACGCGGTCATGAACGAGGAGATCGACATGATGCGCACCGCGGCGATGAATTCGATATTGTCTAGGCGCGATACCATCGTCGTCGCTTCCGTCGCTGCGATATATGGATTAACTGACCCCAATGAATATAAAGGCTTGATCTTTGAGATCAGAGCAGGGGAGGAATTAGACCGCAAGCAACTGTTCCAGCATCTGATCGATGCCCAATACACCAGGAACAACCTAGAACTAAAGCCCGGCACCTTCCGCGTAAGAGGCGACATCATCGACATCGCTCCCGCAACGCACGACTATTACATCCGCATCGATTGCTTTGGGGATGAAGTTGAAAAGATCGCCCAAGTCGATGCCGTAACCGGCGAAATTCAACGCACGTATGCCACGTATCCTATTTTTCCGGCCTATGATCACGCCTCAACCAAGAAGCGGATTGACGCCGCCTGCGTGACCATCGCCGCTGAGTTAGAAGAGAGGCTGGCCGAATTCCGTGCCCAAGGAAAACTCCTTGAGGCCGAGAGGCTTGAAATGCGCACCCGCCAGGATATGGAGAGCATGCGCGAATTCGGTAGATGCCCTGGCATCGAGAACTATTCGCGCCACATCGATGGCCGAAAGCCCGGCCAAAGGCCTTTCTCCTTAATCGATTACATGCCTGATGACTATTTGCTGCTCATCGATGAATCCCATGTAACGATTCCTCAGGTTAGGGGTATGTACAACGGAGATCGCTCCCGCAAGGAGACGCTCGTCGAATATGGATTCCGCCTGCCGTCTGCCCTCGATAACCGCCCGCTCAATTTCGAGGAGTTTGAGAAGGTGATGGCAACTAACGTCATCTGCACTTCCGCGACCCCTGGAGACTATGAGCTCGAGAAGGCCAATCATGAGGTCGTTGAGCAGATAATTCGACCCACGGGGTTGCTCGATCCGAAAATTGAGGTCCGTCCAACGACCGGTCAAATCGACGATATCATGGCCGAGATCAAGAAGCGCATTGAGCGTAACGAGAGGACCATGATCGTCACGCTGACCATCAAGATGGCCGAGGACCTGACCGCTTATCTTAAAGACCGCGGCATCAAGGTTGCGTACCTGCACAACGAGACCAAAACCCTTGAGAGAACCGAGATCATCTATCAGCTCCGCAAAGGAAAATACGATGTGCTCGTAGGCATTAACCTATTGCGAGAAGGCTTAGATATCCCAGAGGTATCCCTCATCTGCATACTCGACGCAGATAAGGAAGGGTTCCTCCGCTCGACGCGTTCATTGATCCAAGTCATTGGCCGCGCGGCGAGGAATGCCAACGGACTCGTTTTGATGTATGCCGACTATTACAGCGATTCCATGAATGAAGCCATCGCCGAAACCGAGAGGCGCCGCGCCGTTCAGGAAGCATATAACGAAGAGAACGGCATCGTGCCCACTACAATCATCAAAGAGATCCGCCCGCCGATGCATAATTCCGATGATGAGATCAAATCCCTCATCAATTCCGACGGGAAGAGCTCACGCAAGGAGATCGAGGCGAGAATCGCCGATCTCGAGAAGCAAATGCGGCAAGCAGCCAAGGCATACGATTTCGAAAGGGCTGCTGAGCTCAGGGATATCATCCTTGAGGCTAGAGCGAGTTTGAACTCATGAAAGAATACGACACCTATCTATTGGATTTCGATGGAACCCTTTTCGACACCAAGGAATCTTTGAAGCCGGTATTTCGCAAAGGCTTCGGGGCTATTGGCATTGAAGTGACCGATCGCGAGTGTGAGGTTTTCATGCATCACACATTGCTTCAGGCCGCGGAAATGAAACATGTTCGCGAAGAACAATTCAAACCCTTGGTGGACGCCATCACCATAGCCATGGATAGCGAAGAGGTTTTGTCGCTCATAAAGCCATTCAGCGACACCGTGTATTTGATTTCGGAGCTCAGGAAGCGTAACAAGAAGGTTGCAATAGTCTCTGGAAACCTATCTAACCACATCCGCTTGGTGCTCAGCCTCTATCATCTCGACGCCCAAGTCGATGCCGTCATCGGCTCCGACATGTTCAAGCATGGTAAGCCCCATCCCGAGCCGCTTCTATTAGCGATGGAAATGCTTGGGGCAAGCGAAAAACGCAGACCCGTTTATGTAGGCGATTCGCTGCAGGACGAGCAGGCCGCCGAGGCTGCCGGAATCGACTCCGTTCTCATTGCACGCGACGACGACTCAAGAGAGGCCAAGAAAACGACAATCGCCGAGTTCGCGGAATTATTCCGTTATTGAATTCATAGACTAACTAGTCTATCCTTTTATAGCGTTTCCCGTAGAAAGGAGGGAGATTCATGCTTAAGTGGTACGACATCATCTTCATCATTGTGTCGCTCATCATCATAATCCTCTCTTTGCTTCAGGGAGGTAAATCCGAAGGTGCTTCGGGTGCGATCACCGGCGGCGGACTAAACGTCTTCGCCAAGCAGAAAGAGCGTGGCTCCGAGAAAGTGGTCACCTGGCTCACATTCGGGTTCGCGGTCTTGTTCCTGTTCCTGGCCTTGATCATCTCGGTCAGCACAGGCGCCTCCGCTCCTGTCTCTGAGTAAAAAAATTGAATTGCCCCTAGCGGGCATTTCTTTTTATTCGCCGCATGGTATCATGTCACCCATGAACGTCAAAGAATTTGTGCAATACCGCAAGGGAGTGCTTAAGGATGAGGCTGCCTCTTTTGCGAAGCCCCCAAAACTCTGCATCATCCAAGCAAACGACAACCCCGCCTCCGACGCCTATATCCGTGGCAAACTCAAGGATTCCGATGAACTCGGGTATTTAAGTGAGCTATGGAAATTCGAGCCAACAATTACCCAAGAAGAGCTCCTCACCAAAATCGAAGAAGCCAATAACGACCCTTCGATCGATGGCTTAATCGTGCAGCTCCCGCTTCCTTCTCATATCGACGAGGCAGCGGTGAAGAATGCGGTCGCTCCAGAAAAAGACGTGGACGGGTTCCATCCAATGACTACATTTGATCCCTGCACGCCAAAGGGCATCTGCGATTACCTCGCCCACGAAGGCTTCCCCTTCAAAGGCAAGAACGCGGTAGTGCTAGGCCGCAGCAACATCGTCGGCAAGCCCATGGCCCATATGCTCCTTAAGAATGATTGCAACGTGACCGTCCTTCATTCGAAGACGACTCCTGAAGACAGGAAATTCTACATCGAACACGCTGACCTCATCGTCGTGGCAATTGGCCGCATGCACTACCTTGATTCCTCTTATAAATATAAAGATAGCGCATACGTGGTCGACGTTGGCATCAACCGCGGCGAAGATGGCCGCCTCCATGGCGATGCTGAGCCTGGTCTCCCTGTGAAACTACAAACCCCCGTTCCGGGTGGCGTTGGCCTGCTTACGAGGCTTGCGCTAATGGAAAACCTTCTGATCGCGAAGAAGAATCGCGAGTAATGAAAGAGGCGGCTGATTATTCAGCCGCCTCGTTTTTACCATTCTTCTGTTCGATTTCCTTAGGAGAATCGCCTTTGATTTGCTTAGGTTCTTCGACGTCTTTCGCTTCGACATCGATGACCTCTTCAGGCTCTTTTTCCTTCTCTTTTTTGCCCTTCTTCTTCATCTTCTTTTCCTCTGGGGCTGCAGGAACGTTGGAGGTGGCGTCCTCCGCGATATCGTTCTCCACGATGGTCTTCTTCTTGTAGGACACGACCGCGATGATGCCTTGGGTGATGCCGAACGCCGCCATGATGACGCCGATAACAATAAGAACGATCTTGTTGGAGCTATCGCCATTGTAATACATGATGCAAACAGCGATGCCCAATGCTAGAAGCAATGCGCCGAAGATGATCTCGAGAACCGGCATGTAAAGCTTGCCGATCTTCTTTGCGATCGCGTAGATGGAGAAGATCAGCATCAATACACCGATGACGATGAGGAAAACATAGAGGAAGGTAACGATAAGCTGGACGAACATGTCGCGGAATAAGATAACAACGATACCCCCGGTTATCTCAAACCCACCAATGAGCATGACGGACTGCTCAGTCTTCTTGATGCTTAGGAGCACCGTGAGAATACGAAGCAAGCCATCGAGAATCACAAATGCGCCAATCGCGGCCGCGACAGTGATTTGAATTGGGCTATCGTTTTGAGCGGACCCTGTCTCGCGCATTACGCCAAACACAATCGCCAAAACGCCAGCCGCGAGGATGATGATAGCCTCAACTAGGTTCCAAATGAACCAAATCTTTTTGAACTTTTGAACTTTCTTTTCGTCGTCCATACGTTAAAAAACCTTTCTAGATGATTCTTGATTGCTTAAAGTATATCGCGAGGAAAGACGAAATGAAGAAGACAATCTTAAAATCTTACGCCGAGCTGATTGTTAAAGCCGGCATTGGGCTCAAGAAAGGGCAACCCGTAATCGTAAACGCTCCCGTCGAACAGGAAGAGTTTGTGGCGATGATCGTAGACGAATGTTACAAAAACGGTGCAAAAACCGTATATGTGGATTGGAATTCGCAAAAAATTAGCCGCATTGCTTTGAAACGCGGGGGCAAAAACGAACTCGCGAAAATGCTTCCAATGGAAATCGCTCAGCAGGAATACATGACCAACGAATTGCCGTGCATGATTTACATTCTCTCCGAAGACCCGGATGGCCTCAAAGGAGTGAATCCCGCGAAGATGGCTTACATCCGAAAAGAGAAGATGAAAGTCATTGCCCCTTACCGCGAAAAGAGGGAAGACAAGTACCAGTGGTGCATCGCTGGCGCCGCTTCGCCCGCCTGGGCCAAGAAGGTATTCCCGAACCTTAGCAAAAAAGCTGCGACAGAGAAACTTTGGGAAACGATTCTCGAAGTCTCGCGCGCCGCTGATGGGAACGGCATCGCCAATTGGGAAGCCCATGACGCAAATCTAAGGAAGATGTATGGCAAATTGAACGATCTTCGTTTGAAGTCGCTTCACTACACTTCGAGCAATGGAACTGATCTAACCGTTGGACTTATCCCCGGCGTCAAATGGTTAGGTGGTGGCGAAACGCTTGCGGATGGCAGCTTCTTTCAGCCAAACATTCCAAGCGAGGAGATCTTCACAACCCCAATGAAAGGACAGGCTGAGGGAATTGTTTATTCCGCAAAGCCGCTTGCCTATCAAGGGAATATTATCCGCGATTTTTGGGTGAAGTTCGAAAATGGAAAAGCGGTGGACGTCCATGCGGAAGAAGGCGAGGAACTGCTCCGTTCGATTCTTGAAATCGATGAAGGCTCAGCATACTTAGGCGAATGCGCGCTTGTTCCATATGATTCCCCAATCAACAATACCGGCATCTTGTTCTATGAGACGCTGTATGATGAGAATGCTGCGTGCCATTTGGCGCTTGGCCGTGGGTTTGCTTCGCTCTATCCCGGGTATGAGAACATGACCAAAGACGAGTTGCTGGAAAAAGGGATTAACTGGTCTTCCAGTCACGTTGATTTCATGATTGGTTCCAAGGATTTGAATATCGTTGGGACGACGGAAGATGGCCGCGAGATTCAAATATTCAAAGACGGAAATTGGGCTTTCTAATTTGAAAAACATTCGATTAATCCTTGCTCGCAACCGATAGTTGCGGATTTGAAAAGCAGAGTTGGTGGTCGCAACCAAACACCAAAAGCTAGGATATGAGCGTCCTCAGGAGGGAACAGCAATGAACATCGAAATCGCAAACCGCTTAGTCGAACTCAGAAAGAAAAACGGACTCTCTCAAGAAGAGCTTGCCGCCAAGATTGGCCTATCGCGTCAGGCGGTATCCAAATGGGAACGCGCGGAAGCTTCCCCTGATACCGATAACCTTATTTGCTTAGCCAAATTATATGGCGTGAGCTTGGATGAACTTCTTAGCACCGATCAGTCCGTGGATGAGATCGCTACCGAAATAAAAGAGAAAGAACCGACAGAAGAATCCGCTTCTTGCAACCGCACCTTCACCGCGGATTGCCCCGAAGGCAAAATCAAAGTCATTCTCGATCCGATTGACGATGACGGAGATGACGACGATGACCCCGATGGCGCAAAAGCGACCATCAACGGGAAGGAGGTCGAATGCTATCGCGATGGCGACACCGTTTATGTCGGTTCGTTGAAGGGAGGAGAACGGAAACATCTTTGGAGCAGAATCGCTGGTTTGGCATCCGGAATCATTGCCATTGGCGGAACCGCGTTCTACGTAACCTGCGGATTGCTCCTTAGCAGCTCCATCCCATTCGTTTGGGCCTCTTGGTGGACCGTTTATATGCTTCTCCTTATCGTTCCTTCAATTTGCAGCTCGATTGGCGATAGGAGGCTTGGGCCGGCGACTGGCGCCTTCGTCGGAGCATCTGTTGCAATCTATATCCTTCTTGGCTTCTACTTCGGAATGTGGGGAATTGCTTGGGTCGTCTTCCTTTCCATCCCACTTTGGGGAGTGGTCGCCAGCAATGTTGATAAGCTGATCTGGGAATCGTTCTGCAAGAAAGGATATCCGGTTAAAATCCGCTGAAAATTAATACACGCCCTCGCTGAATTTCTCCAATGAGGGCTTTTCTTATGCTCGTTGCAAATCAATTAAATCGCGAAACGCGATACGTTTACCGGCGATATCAAGCGCTTGGTTCATTGCGTCGATTTTGGAAATGATGCCATCGAGATAATACAGGTATCCGTCTTCCCAATATTTGGCGCGGACTGTTTCAAAGTCATAGTTAACGAGTATCTCATTAATTTCTTCGGCCCGGTCGCTTGAAATTTGGGGTCTAGGAGTCTTTCTCTTCTCATAAAGCATCTTCGCGAGAACGGTCGATTGCTCGACGAGTGATTTGTAGGGCATCCATTTCATCATCCCTCGGTCGGAGCTCATGCTTTATGCCCTCCAATCTGTCCGTGCCGCTCCTTTATGGTGGAGTCGGGCAGTAGTGAAGTTGCTCTCAAAACCGAATTCCGACCATATGTGAGCTGAATATCGTCTATTGTTAGATTGAGCGCGCGCCGTTCTTCAGCTTCTTCTGGCTCCTCGAAAAGAGACCACTGCATTGCTTTGTATGGCTCTAGTTTTGAGAAGCTGATTCCCAATCCTCGTATTGGCAGGTTGGATGCCGCCGAATCCACAATGTGATAAATGGCATCCATTAACGAGTCGTTGTCATCTGTCGCAATATCGAGGGTTGCCTGCTTCGAGAATCCCCCGCCAATTTCCAGCCCATAGAACATTGAAACCGCTACACGCCCTGCTTTCTTTCCCTCCAAACGCAACCGTAGGCACAGGTCATCGCACATCTCGCGCAAAACGAGCTTCGCCCCTTTGATGTCATAATTCTTCATTAGGGTTTGACCAATGCTCAAATTGTGTTCTTTGGGGGTATAAGTCTCATGGATATCGGTTTGATCGATTCCGTTGGATAGGGCATGCAATTGCTCGCCGATAACCCCGAACTCCCTTTTCAGCACCATGGGATCGACTTTCGCTAGAGATTCCATATTTCTTATGCCCAGACGATCTAACCTAGTTGAGATTCCGGTTGATATTCCCCAAATTTTCGTAATGGGGTTAATGCGCCAGAGTTTCCTCTGAACATCCTCATAAGTCCATCTTGCAATATAAGGCGGTTTCTTTTTCGCTTCGTTATCCAAACATACCTTTGCTAGGAACATGTTCGGACCTAATCCGCATGTCGCGACAAGCCCAAGCTTGTCTTTGATTTTCTTTTGGATCGAAGCACAAATTTCCTCGGCCGAGCAGTTATAAAGAGAAAGGTAAGGCGTGAGGTAAAGGAATGATTCGTCGATGGAATACACGTGGAGATCATCTTCTCCGACGTAATCCAAAAAGATGGAGACAACACGTGCGCTCATCGTAATGTAATAGGCCATTCGTGGGGTAGCGTATATCAAATTCGGTACTTCTGGCAGATCGCGGATTCGACACACGTTCGGGATGTTATATTTTTTCTTCAGAATGGGCGACACGGACATTACTACGGAGTTCGCGGATCTGCTTTTATCAGCAACGACAAGAGGCGTAGTGAAAATATCTAGGCCTCTGGCCGCACACTCACAGCTTGCGTAGAATGACTTGAGGTCAATCACTGCATATACGTCTCCATCGCGATTCTCTTTCATGGTAATCGAAATGATAGGAGACAACTTTTTCGTTTGGAGTCTTGCAATCATGAGCGGCGCTTTAAGATGAAAATGAGTTTCCGCGACTTTGTCTAAAGTTGGAGCAAAAAACCGACTGGCTGAATCGCAATCACCGCAAGCCTTCTATGCATGTTTGAAATATGGTTTTTGTTCGTGACGCCCAATCGTCCTGAAATGCATCTTTGGAGCAGCGAAAAGAAAACAACCATTTTTAATGACTAAAATTAATAGGACGAAAATTGTCAATGATTAAATCTCTTTCCGCGCGATATGCGTGCGCGCGGTGCGAAATCTCGTTGAATTGGTACGCGGGTCGAGTATAATTATCGAGCGTTGGGTCCGTAGCTCATCTGGGAGAGCGCCTCGTTCGCAACGAGGAGGTAGCCGGTTCGATCCCGGTCGGATCCACCATTTTTTTATGTTTTTTGTCGTCGTCCAAAGTCACTTATCCGAAGTTGGACAAAACGACGTATCCATAGACAGCCGTCCGAAAGGGCGGTTTTCTTGCGTCTCGAACTCGCCGACCTCCTCGTTGCGAACTTGTCTCTCCGGGAGCGACCCTTTGCCTTCCTGGAAATTGGATAATGGGGGTGCGAAAAGCAAAGGAGACTAAAACATGGCAAAAGAAAAATTTGTGACTTTAGAGAATGCTGACATCAAGAGCGACGCGGCGATTAGGTACGACTTCAGCCCGTGGTATTCGAAAAATGGCGACGGAGTTGGCGAGGGATCCATAATCCTATTCAGAGGCGACAGGATGGTTTTCATTTCGAATGACGAACGAGTCAAGAACGGCGAAAGGACTTGCGACTATTTCCTTATGGAAATGGACATCGAAACCAAGACGAAACGACTATATAAGGTTGAATTCGTGAAGACCGAAGAGATGTCCGAAGGAGAGGAGAAGTCTTTCAAATTCGATAGGAAATGTATGTTGAAGCCAAGGTTCAGAGCGAAGGTCGATTGTAAGTTGGGTAGAACGAAAGCTTAATCCTATTGTCCCTCTGGTAGCGACCTATCAGGGGTTGGGATATTAGATAATAGTGGTGCGAGGGTTGAGGTTCTCGTTTGAAAGTACGACTCCTTGATTTATTCTCCTCACCTCGCCTTTCTTTCAGGGGCTGCTTCAGGTTCGGGGCGGCCTTTTTTGTTTGTTTTAGGGGCTCGCGAACGAAGCTAAACACGACAAAATATGGATAGGCAAATTTAGACAAAA
>CACYCS010000095.1 GCA_902773005.1 uncultured Erysipelotrichaceae bacterium | reverse complement strand
TGCTGTCCGCGAAGGTGGCCAAGGCGAACGACAAGCCCGTCAAGACCGACGCGATCGACTGCTCGACCATCGCCGAAGTCTACTACTGCTTTTCGGGAGATTGCTCTAGAGCCAGTTTGAGGCAGTCTGGAAATTTGCTTTTTTTGCGAGCACCTATACGTGTATCCGAGTGCGAAGAGTGGAGCACATCTAATCATCATAATGGGATGCCGTTCAGGCATGACGAAAGATTGGTTAACCGCATGATTAGTTAGCATGCCTAGTTCTTTGAAAGGCTAGATGCAGCCCGTATTTTGGTAGTTAAACCGCTCTCGGAACGATGAGATAACGCTCGGAGAAACTAGTGACTTCCACTTCTTTCTCATGAAGTGCAATCGAAGCTTCTGATAGCTTGTCTTCGCCTTGTTCGACAAGGCTATATAAATGGATGCCATCCATTTTCTTGAATCGGAGATATATGGCCTCTTCTCTGGAGGGATTCAGCTTGGATTCATAGAAGTATGTCCGTTTGCCTTTTAAAACAATTCGGCCTAACTCTTCATCGAAATATGGAGATAAACCCTGAAGCTCGCGTAAAGGCAGGACAGTAGAAAGAATCCGATAGGCGTTTTGGAGATGGTCTTCATCGGTAAACCCTTTTTCTAGGGATGACCCTTTTCTTCTTTTCGCCGATGCTTCTTTCCTTAGGATCAGTTGAACGATGACTCGCTTCTCGAAAATCGAATGGAAATATTGGTACCTAGAAAAAACATAATCCAAGTCAAGATAATAGAAGATCCGCCTTGGAGAAAGGACGGTCAGCATTAAGAAGGAATAAATCAGGAAAGACGCATAAAGATATTCCGATAGAGGATGGCCCGATTTCTTTCCTTTGCCAGCGTCATCCAATAATCTTCCGGAATCGAGCCTTCCTTCATTTGAAGATAGGAATGACGCACTTTGCTTATCCTCTAGCAAGACCTTGGCAGCTGCTTGCGGAGAGATGCTGCGGCGATAAGCCTCCTGAAAATAGGCATCGACCAATGTGCGGCGCAGTTCTTCTTTATCCATGCCACTTGCCTGCTAGCCGAGCGAATTTCCTTTCCTCGTTCGGGGATTTTTCAAGGAGCCCAGATATCAAAGCATCAAAGCCATGCTGGGCTTTTTGGCCATAGTAAAGGAAATAACGCGATAAAGTCTTATCCAATTTGATGAGGCGATCCGGAAGCAAAGAGGATGCAAACTCTTGGCTTTTGATCACTCTTTGATTGCCTAAAGCCATGATGACGGTCGCGGCTTCGGCTTGATCGACGTCGAATCTTCCCGCGAAAAGAAGTTCGATAACGTTGAAGGAAAAGCTATCGGCGATGCTGCCTCTGATCACATCATACCGGGCAATCGCTTTCTTTAGCGATGTCTCGTATTCAGGATAAGCCATGGATAGAACTTTGCCGCGGTTTAAGCCGACATAGAAAAGCCAATCGAGCGCGTTGGAGAAAACGTATTCTTTGGCTTTCCTGAATTTGCTTTTATGGAAACAATAGATAGATGTTGGAGATGATTCCTTTCCCCAAGTGATAGCCTGGCGGAAAGATTCCCCTAGATAGAAGCCATTGCCGAAGTCGTTGTACCCGCCATCGTTCCAATGGACGTCGATTGGGAAAACGATCTCCATGGTCGTTGCGTGGTAATAGTAGTCCGCCTCATCCGAGAGAGGGAATAACGACGATGGATCAAGCATCCTAGCGCTTAAGGCATCCATCGCAAAGGCGAATACGGCATCAGGAACGACTTCGCTTCCGGATAGATAACGGCTGATTCTAGCGGGCGACTTGTTCACAAGACGTGCAAAAGCGTCTTGACTGATCCCAAGAATGTCGAATGCCTTCTGAAAGAAGGTTGTTGAACTTAAATTGATGATGTCCATAGTCAAACAATAATGCAACTTTGCAAAAAACGCAAGTCAAAATGCCGTTCTTTTTGAACCTGTCTAAGATTTCATCGAATGTTTTTCGATTGCAACTATATAGAAAACGCAAGTTCTGCCAATTTTCTTGCGAGGAAAATTGATACTTTGATACAAACTATAATCGATTTTTTCGGAACTCGCAGTGCGGAATCAGCGGATTCTTTCGCTCTTTGCAACGCTTCTCTTTCCGTTAGGCATTCGCCTTTAAATGATGACGACAGCCCTTTTCCCGAACCGGTTTTTTCAGAACTATTAGTGCGGAATCTTGTGTTGATTCGGAACTATTAGTGCGGAATTGAGGCAGGGGATATGTAGGCCGGGCACCACAAGAAAAGGCGAAGCCCGTAGGTAAGGGTTCGCCTAGGTTGTCGTTATCCTTATTTATATAGGGATGATGATGGGATTATTAGTCTTTGGCAAGAAGGAATGCCTTATAGCCAAGATAAGCCTCGTAGACATCGACTTTGGAGACGATTTCCATTGGGGCGTGCATGTTATGGACCGCGATGCCAGCATCGATGACGTTCATGTTGTAGTTGCCAAGGATATAGGCGATCGTTCCTCCGCCGCCTTGGTCGACTTTGCCTAGTTCCGCGTTCTGCCAATGGACGTTTGCTTCATCCATGGTTCTACGAATCCACGCATAGTATTCAGGATTCGCATCGTTTGAGCCAGATTTGCCGCGGGATCCGGTATATTTGTTGAAGACCAGGCCGTTACCGAAATACGCGGCGTTCTTAGGATCATTCACGGATGCATAAAGAGGATCGAAGCCCGCGGAGACGTCGCTGGAGAGCATCTTGGAATTCTCGAAGATCTCCCTCGCGGCTAGCATCGGGTTATCTAGACCAGCTAGCTTAGCAAGCTTCGCGATCAGATTCTCGAAGAATAGGGACTGCGCGCCCGTCGCCCCGACCGATCCAATCTCCTCTTTGTCGACGAGGATGCAGACGGAAGTGTATTCGGGGGCCTCAGTATCGAGGATGGCCTTAAGAGAAGTGTAGGCGCAGACGCGGTCATCGTGGCCGTATCCCGCGACCATCGAACGGTCTAGGCCATAGTCCCTAGCTTTCCCAGCCGGGGTAACTTCGATCTCGGCCGACACAAGGTCTTCTTCCTCGATGTCATATTTCTCCTTCAGGATATTCAAAACGTTCTTCTTCGCGGCTTCCTTCTCCTCTCCTTCTAGAGGGATGGAGCCAAGCGAGATATCAAGTCCTTCTCCTTCGATCACCTTCGCGGCAGGCTTCTGAAGTTGATCAGCGGAAAGATGGATCAATAGGTCGGTGATGCCCACAACCGGATCAGAAGGATCCTCACCGATATCGATCTTGACCTTGGTGAGGTCTTTCTTGACCACCACTCCATGCAAAGCAAGGGGAATTGTGACCCATTGGTATTTCTTGACGCCTCCATAGTAATGGGTGTCGCCCAGGACGAAGCCACTATCCTCATAGATGGGATTTTCCTTTAGGTCAAGGCGCGGGGAATCGATATGGGCGCCTAGTATCCTTAATCCTTCTGCAAGGGGCTTGCTCCCGATGATGAAGGCGGCAATGTTCTTGTTGCGGTTCACGAAATAGAGCTTATCGCCAGGCTTAATGGATTTGACTTCGCTTCCATCGACGAACCCTGCTTTCTTTAATAGCTCAACGCCTTCTTCGGCGACGAGTCTCTCGGTTTTGCCATAGGAAAGGAATTCCTTATAGCCTTCGCAAAACTCCATGACGGGAGCCTTGTCTTTGTATTTGTTCCATGCGGATTTGCGGTACATTTCTTTTTCCTCCGGGAAAAGAATATATACCGCGCGGAAAAAATGGCAATCAATAAGGCGAGGAAAATGAACGAATGCCTCGGAAAAATACCTAGAAAACATGCGATTTTAAGGTTTTCAATTCAATTTAAGGTTTTATAAGGTTTCTTAAGGTTTCTTAAGGTTTCTTAATAAAAGCCTTGTGCTTTAAGATTTCGAAT
>CACYCS010000094.1 GCA_902773005.1 uncultured Erysipelotrichaceae bacterium | reverse complement strand
GCGTTTTTAGAAAGATTTGCTTTAGTTTCGTTTTTCTATATAATAGAAATCGACAAAAGCAAAACCAGAGCAATCTGGCGACGCAAAGCTAAAGGGTCTGCTTATATATAACGACAGATAGCCAGTTGCCGGAAAGGGCGCTGGCTTTTTATGCGAATCTCGGCAAGAAGGAAAAACAATCTGAAGATCGCCGCCATGACGAGCATGGTGATTTTCACCCTTTTCGCTGTGTTTTCTGGGACATTCGCCTGGTTCAACATCAACCAAAGCGTGCTTGAGAATGGCGACAACATGAACGTCGATCGCCTCACAAGCGTACTTTCCAAAGTGCATTTCCATGCCCAAGTCGGAACCAAGACCATCACCGAGAACGATGTTTCGACGAATTACTACCTGTTCGAGAAAGACGAGTACGCCTCCATCGAAATCGGTGACGATAACATCGCTGGAGAACTAGAGTTCAATGAGAATAGCGGCGCATACAAAGACTGGGAAGCGAAAGCGGATCAAACTTCAACACTCTCCACATATAGCCTTCTTGCCCAAGATCATCCGATTCTGATCCTTTTCGACATCGTGCCATATACTTCGACTTCTCCAAGCGAGATTAAGCTCGATTTCCGCACAGGAAGCCAGTATCTTGGCTTTGCTGATAGCGTCCAAAGAAGCGGCAACCCCTTGAGTTCCATCGTTCAGTTCAATGCGTTTGGGCTCACTTCCTCGCTCCCTTCCGGAGGCAGCTATAACAGCGACACCCAAGCTTATTCCGACACTTACCTCTACGGCGTCGAAAGAGGCATCACTTACGATAAGAAATGGGTGACCATCAGCGATGCTGAGACGGCGACTTTCGATAGCGATGGCCTCATCAATATATTCTCGAACCTCGATGCGCAGGGCAATCCAACTTCGACGGTCTACACCCAAATCGGCGTCATCATGAACTACAGCATCGAATCGCTTGAGTTCATTTACAACAAATTCTTAGGTAACGAGATCCTGAATGAGAATCTTTTCTTCACCTGGGATTGGACCATGGAGATGTGATGATGAAGAAAAAACTAACGATCATCACAATGGCCGTATGCGCCGCTGCCTGCCTTCTTGGCGGGATTTCAAGCGCGACCGCGTGGTTTGTCCGCCGAACGACAGTGGGGGACCAAGACGATCTGATCGGCGAATCCCAAGGCGCTTACTTTGCGCGTGGGGAAGGAACTTACGAAAAGCCATTCATCATCAATAAGCCGATTCATCTCTACAACCTCGCGTGGTTGCAGTACATCGGATACTTTAACGACTCTAATGCGCCGTATTATTTCGCGTTGGATCCTGAAGATGGCCTGACTCAGACCACCTTGGATATGGATGGCTGGGTTTTGCCACCTATCGGGACAAGCCTTTACCCGTTCATTGGAAATTTTGAGGGGAACGGCGAAACCATCGCTAATCTCACGGTCGACAACGAAGTCTCGTCCGGCCACATTGAGAGAAAGCCGACATTTATCAATAACAATTCCGTGGATTCCAGCAACGTCTTGAAAGTGTACAAAAAGGCCGAAGGCGTTAATCCAGCAACGTATTTGAACAATACGGTGGATGTTGTGGGCTTCTTCGGCTTCCTAGGCAACTATTCTGGAATGGCTTCCGTTTCGGCGGATTACGCTGCAGCAAATAGTGTGAACAACGTGGCACTGGATGAGCTGCTTGTCACCTCCTCTAGCGGACATGCCCTTGGAGGGCTTGGCGTTGGCTATATGAATGCCCCTGTCTCTGGGATGGGCATCAGCGATTCCACGATTACCTTTGCAAATGGTGCCCAGCCTGTTTCTTCTATTACTAGCAACCTTAGTGATTTTTCAACCGTTGGATTTGCCTCTTCCTCTTTCCGTAACTCTGTATCGTCCTATAGAACAAATGCTGTCGTTCCTAGCAAGTCCACGAGCAGTGGAACCGGGAACGAAGGGGGACATGAACGTGATTGGGGTGGCTCGGTTGACTTTAAAGAAATATTCAACAGGCTTGATAATCTCTATGAAAACAGGGCCAAGGCGTATTGGCGTGGCGTTTATTCGGAAACCATCGTTAATCAAATAACGGAATCTTATGTGGGCGGGGTGTATCAAGGTACCAACCCCGACAGCAATACCTCATATACCTATTACGATGGCGCGACCTCGGCTAACCCGACGTCGTTCGACTCAAACTTACTTGTATTTGACTCTACTCATGACAAGACCAATTCTTATAATTCCTTAGAGGGCAAGGTTGCGTATCACGAGGCAAATACGACGAGCTCTAGTACACATGACTACCAGTATCTATTTGGCGGAAAGGAAGGGGTTCCCCAATTTAAGAAAACGAAATCAGTCACGACAACAACCAACCGTCAATATCAGAGATATATTATCGCTAGCGGCCTTGAAACACATAATTCTTACACTATATCGGTTTATGGATATGGATTAAATGCTTCTGGAACATCGGCTACTACCGCGACCAACGGCTCCGCGACGACAAAGTGGTGCGTGGTTGATTCCAACGACCAAGATGTAGCGATAACTTCCGCGGCCAATTCATATGTTTTCACGGTGATCAATGGTCAAAAATATTATTTAACAGGGACGGCGAATAATCCAATTTCGCTTACTGGCAACAAAGCGAATGCAATCACTTTTACATACAATAACAATCGATTAAGGCCGGTAGTAAACGGATACTCGTATTATCTTTATCAATACGGAAGCTATATATATATTTATTCGGAACAAGATACTTTCTCTTTTGCAAACTCAACCGTAATATATCTGGGCGCGTTTCTTGATACAAACGGAACATCCGTGTCACAAAATAGTGACGAGGTCGAAGCAGCGCATTGGACTTTATCTGCTAGAGACAATGATCGCGGCACCTTGTTCACTTCTATCAACGGTGTCGATTACTATTTGAATGCTTCGAGCACGAGCCTAAGCGTCTCCTCTTCACCAACAACCGTTTGGTCGCGGAGCAACGCGGGAATCCTTTCTACTACGATCGGAAACGCTACATACTATTTGAGGTGGGATTCGGTAAATGGTTTTAGAATGGCAAATAGTTCGGGGGCGGATGCGACTTGTACTGAGATAACGGATACCGATACCGAAACGGAAAACTCGAACGAGAGCATAGATAATGGGACTAATGTGCCAGAAACCATTGTTCCGCTCGTTACTTCTGGTGAAACAAGTTATGCCGCAACAGAAAAGAACTATGGTTACATTGTGTCTGGGTCTAACAGCGTCTCTGATTCGAATCTAATGACCCAGGCCTCTATAGCCTCTAGTAGCGATTATGGCGATATCCGTATCGCCAAATACCCGCTCGGGAACATATATAATTCACTTACCGGGGGCAAGCGAACAACCTCTTGCACTGGTAAAAACCTCGGAATAATTGGTCGCTCTTATAGGTCGAACGGATATGTTCACATAACCGATGATTTCGATACGGGAAATCAAGGCTACAGCCTGCCGTCTTCCAAAATGTCCTATGAAAATATGGGCTTAACGAAGTATAAGGATTCGCGAGGGATTACGAATAACCAAACCCAAGATTCCGGGCTTGTTAAGTTATTGAAGGGGCAAACTGGCATATATGGCCTGCATTATGTGGATGGCCTAGTCAGCAAAACGAATACCTGCGTTGCAGACAAAGTCTTGATAGACAACCAAGAGATATCAAATTTCGAAATGCCTCGAGATTCCATAGACTTTCAATTACATGACTCGGGCTTCATCAATTTCTTTGCACACACAGGCTACGTAAATACGAACGGCCCTACAAACAACTCGTTCTTTGATTTATATGAAATCGACCGCGACACCGCTGATGATCAATCCAGCAGCGCAATAAGTGACATCAAAAAAATTCAGACAATTTATGGCAAACTGGATAGCGGTTTTATCGATGTTTCGATCCCGTATGTTTATGTATATGAGGATGGAACGACCTCTGATGCAAACTATGACGACGCAACTGCATTATCCAATAACGGTTACAGTTCGATTTTTGAAATGAGCTGGATCAACGACTATAGTTCCCGCAGCGAACTGACAAGAGCTTGGAAAAACTATGCTCTCTACTATTTTGAGATACCTGTTAATGCTGGTGAGTATGCGCTTGGAGCAGTCAATGGCGGACAAGGCGCATATTTGATGTACTTGGACCTCGGTGGCAACGCCATGAAATATGACTTCACCAACTTTACGGAATACATGAAAATCGTCGAAAGCGCCTACCAGTATCCTCTCGGTGTCGCCATTATCCAAAATAGCGGAAGCGGTGATTCTGCCGTCAAGGACAGCGTGAATGCTGCAAATTCCGTGGCGTTGGCTATCCTTTCCGCAGAAACTGTTTCTTTCCAGAAAGAAGGCAGCATCGTCACCGCTGATTATCAAACCAACGCAACCGAAGTCAATTTCATCGGCGTTAATCTGATCATGAGAAAATCTGGGCAGGATCCTCCGGTGGATATTGTCGCTGAAGGAAGCATCGTGAAGACGACGGAGTATTTCCGATTAACAACCGTTGCGTACAACGTTACTTTGAAACGTTACGAGATAACCGAACTTACCAAAACGGTGGTTACTCCTGTAGAGGGGGCCGTTACTACAACTTATTCGGGGAGAATGTCCATTGATAAAGGTGTGAATTGGTCGACTATGACTGCTTCCGACGCCACGAATGCGATTAATGCCCTCAACAATAAAGCCGGAATAACTAATGTTTCGGGCAACACGAACATGGTTACCTTCGCAGCCGAGGTTCAGTACAACGAAAACGAGAGCCTAGATCCCGTGAATGTCCAATTCCTGCTGACTTATACTGAAGTCCTTTCGCAAGACTTAAATAAATACCAGGAAGCGACGGGTTATGCGTTTACGATCGTCAATCCATCGACGTCTAATCCGCTGACTGCTACGGTTATTGACGTTCTCGAAGACGAACAAGGCAACATGGTCTACGTTATTTCGATAAACAACACGACTATCACGGCTTCTGTCAAGGTTGTCAAAGTTCCTGCTTCTGTTACCCCTTAAGAGCATCCGTCTCCCGCGAGAGCACGAGAGATGGATGCTCTTTGTTGTATTTGGCTTTTGGCCATTGGCAAGTTTGCTCTGTATTTCGATGTTTGTGTATGACGCTTTTTTGTTAACACACAACATAATTGAAAAGTTTGTTAACTGTGTTATTCTAATCTCATGAGAAGCCTGAGCGACCTGCGAAACGAAATAGATTCCCTGCCAAAGGGGAATATATACCCCAAGACCATTAAGGGACATGTCTATTGGTATAGGCAATATTTCGAATCCAGGAAGCGCGTCAGCGTGTTAATCCATCAGAACGAGTTAGAAGAAATCGAATCCAAAATCTTAAAGCGGAAAGAGCTAGAGGAAGAATACAAAAGACGAGTTGAAGCTAAAAATATTGTTTTGTCACCCGCCACCAAAACTATAACTGGGCAAGTTATGTTAGGAGACATCCCTGTCGCTAAATTCGAGAACGGGTTACTGATAGATATCGATGAAAAACGCGCCCCGTTATCGATTGTCTCCACCAAGGACATCACTTTGTTTTTGAAGTTACGCGTCATCGATTCAAGCAGGACCAACGCGCGACTATTAAAGAAGGCATTAGGAATTAAAGAGACAGACGATAAGCTCGTCTCTCTTTCGGCATACGCCGCATCCATATCCGATAACTATTGGTTTAGGCCAAAGCATTCCAAATTGAAATACGCTGACATCAAATTCGAGGTAGACGCTTTCTCCGATCTTGCCCTTAAAGGGGATTTGACTTTATTCCCCGCAAAAAGGAAGTTGACCCCCGAACTTACAACGACAGGAAGTTTTGAGAAGGGGTGGAAAAGAGTTGATGGATCCTGGTGGCTATATAAATCCGGGACCAAAGAAGAACTATTCTCCGAGCTATTTGCATATGAACTTGCAAAGCTTATTGGAATCCGAATCGCAGAATACTCTTATGACGAACCATATGTCCGAAGCAAGAACTTTGCAGACGAAATGAACTTTGAACCTGCGGCAAGTTTCTGTGGAGATAATGACGACTATGAACCTTCATTTGAGGCGATGATGAGACTAGGCGAGGACATAGCGGTCGATTACCTGCGTCTTATGATGTTCGATGCCTGGATCTTCAATGTCGACCGTCATAACGAGAACTATGGAATCATGAGGGATCGCTTGACGGGTGAAGTTATTTCCCTTGCGCCTAATTTTGACTGCAATTTGTCTTTGATTAGCAGAAGCAAAACCCTAAGCGATAAACCGGAGTCCGATGGACTGATAAAGGTGTTCCTGCGTTTTGTGAAAACCAGGAAAGATGTGGGGGACGTATATCGAAATTTGGATTATGCCGACCTATCTTTAGATGAGATATCCGACGCCTTGGACAGAGTTCCTAAATCGCTTTGGCCAGATAATCCAGAATCTCTATGCAACGCATTGTTCGTCCGTCATCGATATCTCGTCGGGCAACTGAAACGTTAACACACAACATAATTGGAAAGTTTGTTAACTAATTGGATATGGCGTCAATCGGCTTTATCATTTATCTATAAGAGGATTTACATATGGCAAGAATCAAACGTTACTGCGGCAATTACATCCTTGAGACAAGCGGGGATCGTCTCAAGGAATACTGCGGCTCCTACCAATATGAATTGGATGGCAACCGCATCAAGCGTTACTGCGGTCCCTTCCTTTATGAAATCGATGGAGACCGAATTAAGGAATACTGCGGCCCATATTTGCTGGAATTCGATGGCAGAAGGCTCAAAAGATACTGCGGATCCTATATCGCTGAAGTCGAAGGAAATCGGATCAAGCAGTACTGCGGTCCGTATCTATATGAGGTCGATGGCTTCCTTAGCCACAGGGAGCTCATGATGGTTTTGGCCGTGCTTTTTGCTTGATTGCTCGTGATTCTTTCGGCCCGATGAAAACATGGAGCAATGCAAAATGAATAGAATCGCGAATTCACTCATAAAGAAATCCGCCATCGCGCTCGGAACCCTCACGTTGGGCGCCTGCTCGTTCAATATGGAAATCAACGGCAGCCAGAATTGGAAGATCGAAGGGGATATACCAAGGAGGGCTGCCTCACGGTCATCGATAACTTCTTCAAGGGCACGATTGCCAAGAAGAACACCGTCGTCACCGTCTCTCAGGGAACCAATTCCATGACCCTCAACATCCTTGGCGATAAAGCCGTTCTCGATGTCGTGGGAGAGAAATCCTATGCCTATGTGCAGGATGGCAAATACTATGTGGCCAGTGCGGCAGGAGAAGGGGGCTCGGTTATCGAAAGCAAGACCCAATACGATTCGATCTACAGCCGTTACATGATGAACATTGATGCCATCAGGAACATCAAAGAGGAAGAAGGAACGACCTTCTATGCGAAAGACGAAGGGTTTGGCACCTTCTCCAACAATTCCTCTAAGAACAGGAGCGAGTCTACCCTCGAAGTGAAAGTCGCTGCCAAAGGACAAGGCGAATTCAATATCGCAGCATCTGCCAAAAACTCCTTGGTCGAAACCATGAAAGTCACCATTAAGTTCGAGGAAGACACTCCTGACCACGTCGTCGACTATGCCTTCGCTTATGGCTCTGCCAAAGTCGAACTTCCCGACACATCCAACTGGGCGAAATAAGTAGCGTTATCGCATCCATAATCATTTTTACTTAACCGATAAGTAAAATTAAGTAAAATTAAGTAAAAAAAAGGAGACGGATATGACAGAGCAAGAAATATTGGATAGACTGGCTACCCTTCCATCTGGCGGAATAACTATAAAGAAGTTCAAGGCGCCCTCTGGAAAAACATACGAATACCCGTATCTCCAATGGACGGAGAACGGGAAGCAGAAAAGCAGAAGGCTGAGTGAAGATGAAGTCGACCGAGTCGCCGCACTTCTAAGTGAGCGGAAAGAACTCGAGGCTTTACTCCGCTCCAAAGATTACCCAGCAACTTCAAACGTAATCGGAAAACCAGAGTTTTTGACTAACGTCATTATCGGAAATCCGCTACACGCCCTCGTCGAATCCGTTAGAGGCTATAGGAAAAGAGAGGGATACTGGGATGTCCGCGATTATGTGCACGGGCCAACAACCAATAAGGTCTTTGTGTTGTATGGACTTAGGAGAACCGGCAAAACCACGATCATCCAACAGGTCATTGCCGATATGGATGAGGAGAGTTTTGAGAGAACCGCGTTCGTCCAGATATCCACGAAGGATAAGTTCGCCGATTTAAACAAGGACCTAAAGTTTTTGCAAAGTCGGGGATTCAGGAACGTCCTCATCGATGAGGTCACGCTTATGGAGGATTTCATCGAAGGGGCGGCGTTGCTATCGGATATCTACGCTTCAAGCGGGATGAAGATCGTCCTTACCGGAACGGATTCCCTTGGCTTTTGGATCGCCAAATCAAATGAGCTTTTCGACCGCTGCGTTTTGCTTCACACAACCTTCATTTCCTATCGCGAATTCTCCTATGTCTTGGGGATAGATGGAATTGATGACTATATCCGCTATGGCGGGACCATGAGTTTAAGTGGCGAGCACTATAATCCCGCGTTCGTTAATAAAGGGGCGACGGACGAATACGTCGATTCCGCGATCGCACAGAACATCCAGCACTCTCTGAAACATTATCAATACGAAGGCCATTTCAGACACCTCTATGGCCTATATGAAAAAGGTGAGTTGACCGGAGCGATCAACCGCGTGATTGAAGACATGAACCACAGATTCGCGCTAGAGGTACTTCAAAGAGAATTCAAATCCAATGATCTAAGGATTTCTGCAAACAACCTCCGAAAGGATCGCTATAACCCATCGACGGTTCTTGACGATATCGACGTGGACGCTTTTACCCATAGGCTCAAGGAAATGCTGTCGATCAAAAACAAAGGAGAAGAGATTGTTCTTTTGGACGAAGGTCACGTGTCGGAAATCGAGGAATACCTAAAAGCGCTCGACCTGATCGACTACATCGATGTTTTAGACATCGGGTTTGCGGGATCATCTAACAAACGCATCGTATTCACCCAGCCGGGACTTAGATACGCCCAAGCCAAATCCTTCGTGGATTCCTTGGCTGATGATCCCTTGTTTCAATCGCTCCCCATCGAAGAGAGAACAAGAATCAATGGGAGGGTTCTCAACGAAATCAAAGGGCGCATGGCGGAGGACATCATTCTTTTGGAAACGAAATTGGCTTATCCGGATATGAAGGTGTTCAAGCTTCAGTTTGCGGATGGCGAATTCGATATGGTCGTTGCCGACCCGAACGCATTAGAATCCGAAATCTATGAAATCAAATACAGCAAAGAAGCGGTGCGCGAGCAGGCACGTCACATGATGGACCAAGATAAATGCGAAGCCACATCGTATCGATTTGGCCGAATCAGAAAAAAGACCGTTCTCTATCGCGGGGAGAATATCCCCGTGGATGAAAGCGGAATCGAATACCGAAACATCGAAGCGTATTTGAAGGCCCTAGAATAGCTTAAAAATCTCGAAAATCGATGCATGTCCCAACTGGTTTTAGGTTGTAGTGAGCTTGCTGGATGATTGATCAGGCTGTGCACCGATCGGTTATTTCAGTTTGGGCTCAATGGCTTCAAGGTCATAGAACTCATCGTATTCCAAGGCAAAGTCGGGGGTTACGCCTTCTTCATCGCCTTCAAATTCTTTGTTCTTATACCAACCCATGTGATTGTTGGATGAATGGGCAAGGCCGATTCCACTTGGTAGTGCGCTAGAACCTACGAGGCATTCTCCGCCTCCTGAGGTTTTTCCGATGGTCTTGGCGATGCCGAGCTTCTTAGCGTAGTAGGGGAAAGCGTTTCCGCAAGAGAAGGACGCGTCGCTAGTGAGCAGATAGAAATCGAACCTGTTTCCAAATGTATCTGACGAATCATAGATCCCGTCACCATTGGAGTCGATTTGGGTAGCCACCTTGGTTATCATCTTGCTATTGGAGTTCCATACGTAGCCTTGATAGAGATTAGATTCAGAAATCAATGCAAGCATCCGGAACATTATTCCGATCGTGCCTCCTCCATTAGTCGATAGATCGAGGACGACTTTATCGACGGAAGTATTCTTGCTAAGCGTATTGAGCCTATCGAGCAAATAGTAGTAGGTGTCTTCATTAGCAATGTCTTCCTTAAGGGTTTTGCCGTCTGCTTCAAAAGCGTCAAGCGATACGGAAAAGGAATCAAAGGACACCATCGCGAGCTTTCCGTCATTGGAATAACGGATGTCGCTAGAGGAAATCCCTTCCGTCTCATAGATTTCTTCTTTCTTCTCTAGCAATAGCTTCCGAGTCGCGGATCTCGATATTGAGTTCTTACCACGATACAGGGTGAATTCCTTGCCCTCATCATTCCACCAAAACGGGAAATCCGTGACACCCGTGTGGTCGTCATCGAGGATTCCAGTCGCGGAGATGACGGATTGGAGGTGCTTTGCAATATCGGTTGAGAGCAGATCCTCGCGAAGGCCATTCTCCTCTAGGAATCTAGCGAAAGATCTTCCAGGATACTTTTGGCTCATCATGCCATACAGGTGATTGAAGGTGTAATTCAATGAATCATAATCCCCTAGCGCAATCCCCAAGGGAAACTCTTTGTGTTCATCGATATAATCCTTCCAGCCTTGATAGACGCAGGATTCCTCTCCCATCAAAGCGAAATTTACGGAAAGGTCGGCTGCGCTGCTATATTCGTAAATCGCATCTGGGGTGTAGTAGTGGAACAAGCCTGCATCCGCGCCGATCTGCGCGTCCAAAACGGCTAAAGGCAAATAGTAGTCATTGCCCCCTTTATATACCGGCAATTGGCCGTTGAAGACGTTTGCAACCTCAAAACCGTTCCCTTCTTCAGGAACTTCATATTCCGTCTTGCTTCCTACTTCAATCGAAGATTTTGATAGGTCTGTGCCGGTTTTCATCGCGGTCGAAAGTGAGCCAGCGTGATAAAGATTGCCAGTCGAGTAATCAATTACTACCTGATAGACCGGCGTTTCCTCTTGGTTCATCGCGACGTAGGATTGCTGCCTGCTTCCGCTCAGGCGATGGCTGCATCCATCTAGATAGCCAAGCGACAAAAGGTCAGCGTATTCGGATAGGCTCAGGAATGGCATTCCGACGAATTCGTTGGACACATGTATCTTCTTTTCGCCTGTTTTGTATTGGGCGATGTCATATGCTCCATCCTCAACCATCTTATAAAGCGCATACACTGGAATCGTCTTTTCCTCGGTCTCGGAAAGCGAGTGGTCAAAGGAGAAGGTCCAAAGTAGGCTGCAGGAGGATAGCGTCGAGGCAAGCGAAGCGAATAGTGGCAAGAGTTTGTTTTTCATATGCCGCTATTATGCGCTTTGCTCATCGGAAAGCCCATCTTTTTGCCTTCGAGGTTGAAACATAGAATGTTTGTAGCATAATGAAGCGTATGAAAAAGACATTTTTGCTATCGCTCCTATCGGCCACGTTGCTTCTTTTTGGCTGTGCTGCCAATCCTTCTTCCCCTGAAGTTTCGCCTTCCGTTCCTGAAGCCGCCTCTTCCTTAGAGGACCAGTCGAAGCCTGAACCTTCTTTTAGCGTGAGCCAAGAGGATGCCAAATCGGAACAACAGCCTGCCGAGTCCACATCTTCCTCTTCGGCTGCTTCTTCCTATGAGCCTCCTGTAGTGCCCGCGAGATGGAGCGGCGTGAACTTTAACCAATATGGCGTCGCTTTCCGCAATACGCTTGGGAAACTAATCACCGGCAACACCACGAGCTATAACAATTGCCTTTCAATCGGCGCAAGGGTGTCTGTGCTTCCTCTTTCCGCCGACATCCCAGATTCGACCAAGTCCTCCTTGAAGTTTGTTCCGTTCTATAAATCCCCTTCCGATTCTTCGGTCCATGTGACCCTCTCTTCGCTTTCGTCCTATTGCAATAGGGAACACACCTGGCCAGATTCTCGTGGCGGCAATATGATCGAAAACGATCCGATAGTCATCCGCCCGACCCTAACCAAAGACAATAGTGCTCGCGACAACAATAACTATGGCACCGCCTCAGGCGAATGGGATCCCGCTTCTTGCGGATACGAAGCCGCAAGAGGCGAATCTGCCCGCGTCATCCTCTATGCCGCAACGCGCTATGGCGAAAGCAAAGGCCTGAAACTCTACAATACCAAGGTCATTGACCATGGCATGGGCACCCTCAAGACACTGCTTGAGTGGAACAGGCAATACGCGCCAACCGCTTTCGAGAAGAAGGTGAATGAACGCTATGAGGAACTTGGCTATGCGAGGAACCCGTTCGTCGATTTCCCTGATTTCGCGAATTACATCTGGGATGACAACGGCCTTAGGACAACTGCTTATGTGTCCGATTACGTCGTTCCTGAAACATCGGATGTGAGTTACGACATCTCGATCCCCGAGCAACAGGAATCCGAGGAGAACGGCTTCTCCGCTGCGATGGAACTCGTGAACACCGATTTCCCGAATTCTTACGACAAGACCGAGACCGCCAGAACCATCAAGGGCGTGGATTGGAAAACCTACTATGTTGGCAATTTCTCGAGCAGCATCCAGCTCAAAAACGGCGAAGGTTATTTCTATAATGTCAGCAAGCTGAATTACGACACCTTGGTGATCTCGATTACGAATGGCTCGCCAGTCGTCTATGGCGGGACGAACATGAATCCAAATAGCGTCATCGAGCCCACTTCAAGCGGTTCCTCAAAGGCCTACGACATCTCGGATTATCCCTACATCAAGATATTCGCCGGCACCGGAAGCGTTGCCAATCTCAGTTCAGTCTCATTCGCTTAAAACAAAATCCATCGACCCCGTGACATCGTTTACGGGGTTTTTGGTATCGGTCCGCTTATGTGGGTCTCTTTTTCTAAGTAAAAAGAGAGTACAATACTTGCATGCTACCTACGTTGCTATCAAAATCCACAATCATCGGCATTATCGTCCTTATCGCCCTATTAGCCCTCACGATTGCCGTATGCTTCTACCTCGTCTCGCTTAAAGACAAAGGCAACAAGGAATGATTTTGCATAGCAAAGCGCAGCAAATATAATGAATCAAGATGGCTCCACAACAAACGAATCCAAATAGCGCGGAAAAGACCCGCAAAAAGCAGAAGACGTCGATCTCGATGGCCGACGCGATGCGCCGATTGAGAATTGGGACTTTCACTTTCGTTCTCATCGAGGTGCTCGCAATCGGCACCCTTCTCGCCTTTTATTACACCAAATGGCCCGACGTGCTTTATCAGCACATGAAGGCGGACTATTGGATTTTGGGCGGGGTCATCGTTGCCTTCGCGAACATCATGCTCCTTTGGATCGGCGAAGTTAGACTCGCTAGAATCCGCCAAAAGAGTAATCTCGATGCGTCCTCCGTCATCGGAAATGACGTCCAGGAAGCCTATAACTTCGGGCAGATCGGGCTAGTCGTCACAGATGAGAACGACGTCGTCATGTGGACGAATAACCTCTTCAGGGAACGCTCAGTTGATTTGATGGATGAGGACATCTTCGAGTGGCAGCCCGCCTTAAGGAATTTCCTCGGCAGCAACGTTCCAGCCGACATGGAAGTCAAGGTCGAGGTCAATAACCGTTTCTATGCGGTTAAATACATCTCCGACGCGCACTTGTTCATCTTCCGCGATTGCACTGACTACGAGACCATCTTCAACTATTCCCGCGAGCAGGGGCTAGTCATCGGCATTATCATGCTTGACAACTATTCCGATATTGCCGGCAAAACCGAGGACGACAATAACGACCTCGTCTCCAAGGTCAGGGCCGCGATCTTCGAATACTGCAAAACCCATGGGGTTCTGCTTAGAAGGTACCGCAGCGACTCCTACTTCGTTGTCTGCAACTTCTCCTCCCTTGAGCAGATGGAGAAGGATCAGTTCAAGATCCTCGAGACCGTCAGGATGCTAGGCAAAGGCCAAAACGTCATCCCCACCCTCTCGATTGGCATCGCCCACGACTTCCCGGATGTCATCAAACTCAACGAAATGGCCTCCAACGCGATCGACATCGCCATGTCGCGCGGTGGCGACCAGGCGATTGTCTCCAAATACGGCGAAGACCTGAAGTTCTATGGCGGCAAGACCGCGGCGATCGAGAATACGGGCCGCGTTCAGTTCCGCTCCGTCGCTGACTCTGTCATCGGCATCATTCGCGAATCGAGCAACGTCATCGTCTCGGGCCATATCGACATGGATATGGACGCCTTAGGTTCTTGCTTAGGCGTCATGGCCATCTGCCAGTGGTGCAAAAAGCCATGCCAGATCGTCTATGATCCAAAGCTGACCGAGAAGAAGACGAGATACGCCTTCCAGCGCGCATTCCCCAAGCAGGAATTCGAAAAGATGATCATCTCGCCGAAGGAAGCCGAGGACAAGATCCGCGCCTCAACCCTATTCGTGGTCGTCGACGTCTCCGTCCCGAACCGCGTCATGGGAAGCCGCGCGCTTGAGAAAGCCTCGAAGACCATCGTCATCGACCACCATAGGCGCGGTGAGAACTTCGTCGACAATCCCGTCCTCAATTACGTTGACCCCTCTGCCTCCTCGGCATCGGAAATCCTCGCGGAATTCATCCATTACGCCACCGCGAACCCCCGCATCGAGGTGCCGCCTCAATATGCGACCCTCATGCTATCTGGCATGTTCCTCGACACGAGCTTCTTCAAGTCGAAGACCGTCGGGGTCCGCACCTTCGAGGCTGCGGAGATACTCAAGGAATTCGGCGCGGATAACTCCCTTGCCGACGATTACCTCAAGGACGAATTCGAGGAATACGCCCTCGTCACCAAAATCGTTTCGACCCTTCGCACCCCATATACCGGCGTGTGCTATTGCATCTCCGACGAACGCGATATCGTCGAAAGGAGCACCCTTGCGAAGGTTGCGAACCAGATCATGTCCCTCAAGGACATCAATTGCTGCTTCGTCATCGGGCGAATCGGCGAAAACGAAACCGGAATCTCTGCCCGCAGCGACTCCACGGTCAATGTGCAGTTGCTTTGCGAGAAGATCGGAGGCGGCGGCCACTTCAATATGGCGGCCGCAAGCTTCAGGAATACCTCCGTGGCCAATGTCGAGGCCAAGCTCCTCGATACCTTGGACACCTATCTCTCTGAAGCGAAATCAGACATAGGAGGACCAAGACCATGAAAGTGATATTGACGCAAGACGTAAAGAAATTAGGCAAGAAAGGCGAGACCGTAGAAGTTTCTGACGGCTACGGCTCCAATTACCTTATCCCCAAGGGGCTTGCCAAAGCTTCCACTAGCACCAGCCAGAAAGAGCTCGCGAAGGAAAACGCTGCTGAGGCTGCGCGCCAGAAAGAGCTTTTTGCCGAAGCGCAGGCCCTTGCCAAAAGGCTAGAGTCCATCAACGTCGAATTCAAAGCCAAAACCGGCAAAGACGGCAGGATGTTCGGAAGCATCTCCCCGAAGGAGATCGCCGATGGTTTAGAGAAGCAATGGGACATCAAGATCGATAAGCGCAAGTTCGTCGATAAGACCCCGGCTAACATCATTGGCTACACAAGGCTTAAAATCGAGCTCTACAAAGGCTCTGAAGGCGTCGTTTACGGCACCGTGAACGTCCACGTCGGCGAGGAAAAGTAATGGCGGAATTCATCGCTTTGCCATCTAACGTCGAGGCCGAGCGCTCCGTGCTCGGCGCGATGCTCATCGCACCCGAAGCGGCGGAGATCGCTTTAGGCTCGCTCATGGAAAACGATTTTTCCGACGCCGATCCCCGCAACAAGCTGATCTTCCGCGCCGCGATGGCCCTGCATGAGCATGACCGCCCAATCGACGCGCAGACGATCATCGATGAGCTCATCACGCTCAAACTCGATAAGTCGGTTGAGTCCAATTATATTTTCGATTTGGTCTCGACCGTCATCACTCCCGAGAACATCGACCAGTACATCATGATGGTCCGCGAGCAGTCGGTTCTCCGCGAATTGCTGCTCAAGTGCCAAGAGATTCAGAAGACCTATTCCGCCGGCGTCGCCGACATCGGAAGCTTCATTGCCAAAAGCAACAATGAGATCTCGCTTATTGCCCAGAAGCGCGCCGTTCAGGACATGAGAAGCGCGAAGGATGTCGCTGAAGAAGTATCACGTCATCTCAAGAAGGCATCGGCTGCGGATAAGCATGGCTTAACTGGCATCGACACCGGATACAAGAAACTAAACGCCTATACCCATGGCTGGCAAAAAGGCGACTTCATCATCCTCGCCGCCCGTCCTTCCGTCGGTAAGACTGCGCTCGGCATGAATTTCGCCTACAACGCGGCAATCTATAGCCACGTCCCCGTCGCTTTCTTCTCGCTCGAAATGGGCGCGACCCAGGTCATGCAGAGGCTTATCGCTTCCCGTTCCTACGTGAGCAACGACAAGATTCAGACGGGTTGGCTGAACGCGAACGACAAAGTCAAAATCGTCTCGGCAATCGATGAGATCTCCCATACCGAGATCTTCTTCGACGACACGCCTAACGCGAAGCTTGGCGACGTCATCGCCAAAGCCACGCGCTTAAAGAACACCCATCCTAACCTTGGCCTCATCGTCATCGACTATCTAGGCCGTATCCGTTATTCCGATAAGGCCGATCTCTCCGCAAGGCAGATGGAGGTCTCTTATGTTTCGGGTGCTTTGAAGACCTTGGCAAGAACCTTAGACGTCCCCGTTATCTGCTTGGCTCAGCTAAACCGTAACGTCGAATCCTCTGAGTCAAAGGTCCCGGCCCTATCGAACCTTCGCGAATCCGGTTCTATCGAGCAGGACGCCGATATCGTCATGCTCATGTACCGCAAAGACTACTATCGCGACCTTGGCCAGCAAACCAAGGAAAAAGGCTGGGCCAAAGACAAGAAGGGTGGCGATCAGCCTCAAACCCAACTCGCCCAACCGACAACCGAAGATTCAACCGATAACACAGGTGGCATGTCTGACGTCAAAGTCCTCGTCGCGAAGAATAGAAACGGCCAAACCGGCCAAGTCACATTGCTCTTCCAGAAAGCGTTCTCCCGCTTCGATGATCCTTCGCCCGAATACGAAGAGGCCGAAGCTCGCGCGGCGGCCGAGGGAGGAGAATGATCCGCGCGCTTTTCGTCGCAAGCGGCTCCAAAGGCAACGCGACCCTCATTAGCTCTGGCAACACCCTCATCCTAATCGATATGGGCATCACTCTAAAGCGCCTAAAGGCGGGTCTTTTGGAATTTGATAAGACGATTGACGATATCGATGGGGTTATCTTCACTCATGACCATAGCGACCACATCAAAGGAGCCCACATGCTCGCGGCGAAGATTCCTTTTTATGCCACAGAGGGCACGATTGACGAATACGTGGATTCGCTTATATTCCCAGGCGAGGAATTCGAGATCGGTGACATAAAGATCATGCCATTCCAATCGTCTCATGATGCGGTGAACCCCGTGAATTTTGTGATTCAGGCAGGCGAGGAACGCATGGCCTATATCACCGATACAGGCATTATCCTCGAAGAGGCTCTCCCTCTCCTTCGCGATTGCGATTACTACCTCATGGAGAGCAATCACGACATTATGATGGAGAAACGCTCTAGACGTCCCGCGATGCTCATCGCGCGCGTCCTAAGCGATTACGGGCACCTCTCTAATGTCGATAGCGCGAATTACATCTGCGACCTCATTGGCCCACACACCAAAGGAATTTACCTTGCTCATCTTTCCGATGACTGCAATACCCACGAGGTTGCCATAAACACCTACAAGAAGGTATTCGCTGAACGTGAAATGCATTTCGAGGACTTCGAAATCAAATGCACGTCCCAAATAAAATCCGTGAAGGGAGGCGATTGGGAATGAAGATAACCATCTATTGTATCGGCAAACTCAAAGAGGATTATTGGAAATCCGCGACCGCGGAATATTCCAAGCGCATCAGCGCCTATGCCGAACTTGATATCGTCGAATTTCCGGATATCGCGATCCCAGCCTCTGCCTCGACGGCAATCGAAGAGGATATCAAGAACAAGGAATGCGCGAAAATCCTCGCAAAACTTAAGCCAAACGACTACGTAATCGCACTCGATCTTAACAAAAAGGAATATGATTCCGTTGCTTTTGCGGCCCATCTAGACGAAGCCTTCGCCCGTGGTGGCGCAGCAATAAGCTTCCTGATCGGCGGATCACTTGGACTATCCGACGACCTCAAGAAACGTGCTAACGAATCCATAAGCTTTGGCAAGATGACCTTCCCTCATCAACTAGCTAGGGTAATGCTGTTAGAACAGATTTATCGCGCTTTCAAGATCAATCGGGGCGAACCGTATCATAAATAACACCAGCTTTGTGCTATGATGAAAGAGTTAATCATAGATCTGGAGAGAATGCTATGGCCCTTATAAAATGCCCGGAGTGCGGGAAAGAAGTGAGTACTGCTGCAGAAACTTGTCCGCATTGCGGATATCCAATAAAGAAAAACGAACCAATTAAAGAAAAACCAGCAGAGGTTTATCCAAAGCCAAAGGACCCTTCATGGATAAATAAATGGAAAGAAAAGGCAGCGAAAGAAAGGCTGGCCTGGATGTTGTCGTTCTTTGCATCTTTGTTGTTGGTCGGCTTATTTGTCGTTCTTTTAAATGTCGATAGAGAAGTCACTTCTTATGGGACGTCTGCTAAGACGGGATGGATGATAGCGGTTGGAATCGCGTCTGCTGTTGCAATTTTCATGTTTGCTATGTGGATATCCGCTTTAGTCGTGGTCAAAGCACGAGCTAGGGAGATTGACGGCTATACTGTTTTGGCTTATGTTGGCGCCTTTAGACATTTCATAGTGGTAGAAGATGTCGTTCAAGATTCTGGAACAATCAACAGGTTTCTTAGTGGATCGCTTCCTAATAAAAAGCAAGTTTGGGTTTATATCTCATATTTCGATGGTTCAGTTAAAATCGGCGTCGGAAAAGAAGACGGTGGGGAAATACTCATATAACAAATAATGAGGAATATTTTTCATCAGTAGGTAACTAAATCACCCTAATCAAAAAGCCTCCGCGGAGGCTTTTATTGATACAGGTGTCGCTTATTTTGCGTATTTAGCAAACCAATTGGTGATTTCAGTTAGCCTGCGCAAGCGGTGGGTGGGCTTGCCGCTTCTGGAGAGCTCATGGTTCTCACCATGGAAGAGGCACATCCTGGTCGGAACGCCTTTGTGGATCAAGGCCTTCATGAGCTGATACCCTTCTTCGACGGGGCAGCGATAGTCCTCGTCGCTATGGATGAACAAAGTCGGGGTAACGGCTTTGGAAACGTATTTGATCGGTGAGACGTTCATGACTTGGGTGAATGCCTTTTTGTCTTCGTAGAGGTCGCCTTCGAAGGTTTCGTCGCCGAAGTTCGGACCGATGTCGGAGACGCCATACATCGTGAGCCAGTTCGAGATGGAGCGCTGGGTTGCGATCGCGCAGAACTTATCGGTATGGGTCAAGATCCAGTTGCACATGTAACCGCCATAGGAGCCGCCCGTAGCGCATACTTTCTTCGCGTCGATCGCGGGGTAGGCTTTTAAGACGGCGTTCGTGAAATCCATGATGTTCTTGTAGTCTGGGCCACCCCATTTGAGACGAAGGTCAGCGAACACGTTGCCGCGGCCATCGCTTCCGATCGGGTTGCAGAAGAAGACGAAATAGCCATCGTTTGCCCAAGCCTGCATCTCGTGGAAATAGATGGGGCCATAGGCGCATTTGGGACCGCCATGGATATCGAGGATCGCGGGATATTTCTTCTCGGGGTCATAATCTTTCGGAAGCAATACCCAACCATCGATATCGAATGACTCCGAACGTACGGAAAGATATTGGGGTTCTGCAACGTATTTGTCTTGTAGAATCAAAGCATTATAGTCGGAGATGCAAACGAGCTCATCCTTCCTTAGCTCATAAAGTTCAGGAAGTTTCATATCAAATAAGCCCATAGCGATCACGTTGCTTTTGCTCACGTCGAAGTCCGCGATGGCGCCATCTTTCTTGATGAGGGTCTCGATATCGCCGTCGAGGTCGATTCTCTTCAAATGGGCGTGGTAGCGGTCAACGGCGACGAAATAGAGATAATCCCCATCGACTTTCGTGGAGCGGGTTTCTCCTAATAGTACATCGGTCAAAACGTTGGCCCCGAGGCTTTCGTCTGCGGCGGTCAGTACCTTGACGTCACCCGTCTTCTTGTCGATTGCGTAGAAGTAGGGATTCTCGGATTCGCCAAAGCGCTTCTTATCGGTTGCGATGGCGATGAGCTTATTGCCTAAGGAGTGGATGCTATAGATGGAATAGCGTTCGTTAAGGATCTGCTCCGTGGTGCCGTTAGCGATCGAATATGAATACACGCCCTGCTTATCTTTGGCCTCGGCCGTGCGATTCTCGCCGGAATAATAGACGTTCTCCGCGTCGAAGGCGAATGAGTTCACATCGATGTTGGGATCGTTAAGGCGAGTGAGGCGATTCTTCTTGGCGTTGTAGATGAATATGGCGCCCCGCTTGCCGCTTACGAAGCCTCTGCCGTTGAACCAGAACGGCGATTCCTCAAGGACCTCATAGTCTTTGTCCGCTTGAACCCTATCGATGATTTTCTTTTGCTCTTTTGCGTCAAGGAGATAGAAATCAGGATAGGCAAGGTCGATTGTCGCTTTCAAAAGGAAATTGTCTTTGCCAATCGGGGTGATGCTAGATGCCTGAATCGGAAGCTGGAATAGCTTGGATGCTTTTTTGGAGAGGATATCGAGGCGGAAGAAGGCAGTGAAGATGCTTCCTTTTTTCTCGGCTTCTTCCATTTGCTTTCCGCGGGTCGCCGCGAATAGCAACGTCCTATCGTCAGCGAAGCAGAAGAATTTGACATCGCCTTCCGTGGTAAGGCGGGTATGGGCGCCTTTCTCATACAGATAGATGTCAGATAGGTATTTGTTTTCCTTTGGGTCAATCCGTTTGACTATGTAGGCTGCTTTCTTGCCATTCGGCGCATAGGTCAAAGCGGACAGGTAATTATGCTTATAGAAGTCGTCTAGCTTGATCTGTTTCATAAAATAAAAATCCCTTTCGGGATAATTTTATTTGTCAGGGCAGGATTTTCAATCGATTAGGCCAAAATGCTGGCAAGCTTTTGCCCAGCCATCGTCATCGATGTCGGCGGTAACAAAATCCGCGGCTTCCTTAGCTTCTGGATGGCCGTTCCCCATCGCGACGGAAGTGCCGGTGAAATGAAGCATCTCAATGTCGTTCAGCGCGTCGCCTAAGCTCATCGCATCGCTAGGCTCATAGCCATAGTAATCCAAAACCGAAAGGATGCCTTTGGCTTTGTCGGAATCCTTGAGCATGATATCGACCGCGAATTCGTCCCATCTCGCCGATTTGCAATCCCCTAGGTGAGGAAGGATCAGGCTTTCTTCGAAATCGTCGATAAAGGCGATCATCTGATAGACCGTGCGGTCATAATGGTCGGGGTAATGACGGGGTTGCGGGAAGCGGGTGCCGTATTTCTCGTGGGCCGAGATGACGCGGTCATCGATCATATTGATATGGCCCTCGGTCTCTTCGATGAGGGTCAATCCGAATTTGAGCCGCTTGGCGAAAAGAATCATCTTGTCGACGACTTCGGATGGGATCGGGTAGCGGTAGATGATGTTTCCCCCGATGATGGCGTTCGAACCATTCATGGTGACTAAGCCATCGGGATGGACCACATCGAGGATTCCCGATTTGCGGATCAGATAATAGTTTCTGCCTGAGCAGATGAAGACCTTGATGCCTTTTCTCTGCAGTTCCTTGATCGCTTTGACGGCGGATTCGGGGACGCGATTCGTGGCGTGCGAAAAGAGGGTGTTGTCGATATCGGTGAACACGATTTTGATTTTATTTGACCTATCGTCCATCGCCTTTCTCCTTTCGCTTATTCACCAAAGCACGCATTCTAGCGGAACCGTGGTAAAATCTATTAGGCAATATCTTATGAATTACGAAGAATTTGACAAGTACGAATCGCTGCAAGACGCAGAAAACAAACTGGTGCACTTCTACCAAGACGCAGAAGGCAACCAATTCTATGTGGAGCCAGGCTTCTATAGTGGCCTAATGGGCTTCAAGGAGAAACGCGAGGAGAGGTATGCTGAAATCCTCCAAGCGATTGACGAAACCATCAAGAAGGAGCATAAGGTCATCTTCACGGCCGACTTCGAGAACCCTTGGATCACTCGCCCCGGCTTCATCTATCGCGAGATCCTAGACATCACTGACCCCCTGCAGATCTTCGTGGAAGACAAATCTCGCGGATCCGATTACGGGGACTGACATACCTTATATATAGAGAAAGGGGCTGTTGGAAAACTCCCCACAAAACAAATGCGCCAGGCTTACGACAAACTGGCGCATTTGTTTTGCCTTGGACGATGAATGTGCCGAACCGATGGCATTTCCTCCAGCGGATCGGCAAAGGAACATGCAAAGCATGTTGCAAAATTTCATACTTCCAGAGCCTTGATGTCAATGCCGTCGAACTTTTTTGGGCTGAGCGCCCTCAAAACACCCCATAACATGCCTAGCATGTTGCGAAACCTCCAAAGGCATAGGAAAAAAGGAGCTGTCGATAACCCATAGGTTTTCCAACAGCCCCTATTCTATTTATTTGTTACTGCGCGGCAGAGGTGGGGGAGAGGGTCCTCATCGACATCCACATGACGCGGAAGGCGAAGATGATGACAAATCCGAAGTAGGCGAACTGGGCCATCAGGAAGCCAAGCGGGATCGAGATGATGGCAGGGCTAATGCTGGCGAGCATCGACATCTTGAGGCATTCCCAGAATTTGAAGATGCGGTAGGGGTTCCTCTTGCCTCTAGTGAGGAGGAAGATGAGCAAGCCCATGAGGACGACTGTGCCGACGTTGACGCCGACGATGATTCCGGTCCACTTCCAGGTATTTCCGACTTTGGTGGAGCTATAGCCATCCGTGAAGAAGGTCTTGTAGGAAGCGAGGATCGATTGGGTGAGCCCGCGGCCAGTCGCGGCATCGCCAGTCAATGCGTCGCCATTGATGCTACGGGTGGCAAGGGATTTGAGGTCTAGGCCGTTATGGTGATCGTATAGACCTTGAACTGCGCTACCTGCGACACCAGTGCTCTTGAAACTAGCGGCGTAGAAGATCTTTTTGCCAAGGAAGAGGTAGGAGGTGGAGACGGTGGTCAGCGGATTGCCCTCTTTGTCGAAGGTGCGATATTCATCGGCGTTGGTGACATAGGGGTTCTTGTTCGTGACGACGTAGTTCAGATAGTCTTGATCGCTGCGGTCAGTGTCGTTGAAGAAGACTTCGAACAAAGTGGTTTGGCTTCCTTCGCCATAGAGGTCATAGGCTTTGTACTGATACCACTTGGTGGAAGCGCTATAGGCCATCTTGTCTTGCCAATCTTTTTTCTCGTTGACGAGGACGCCATCCTTGATCACTAGCGACACGCCTTGGGTATCGAGTGCCTGCTCGAAGTGGAGCAAGCCAATCTCATAGCCATAGGTGGTGGCGAGGAAGGAATTACCAGCCTGGACACTCATGTTGGAGGCGAACGTCGGGATGACCGCTAAGATAACGGCGACGATCGCGAAGATGAGGGGGATGAACCATTTGAAGGTGCGGCCGCCTTCGACGACTGCGGCGTTGCTGATGAGCGTTTTGAACCCGAGAGCGACTTTTGCCCTGAGCTCAGGATTGCCCTTTTTGGCATTCTTATTTTTCTTATTGTTGTTTGACATTCTGATACGACCTTTGCAAAGCAAAGATAACAATACACGAGTTGACTGCTTTTGAAAATAGGCAGGTGCGCCCATGCGCATGGTGACTCATTGATCGCGCACTTGTTGTTTGATGGGTTTCTTGCAAATTCGCTCGATCGAAAAACGAATGCACGTCCCTAACGGATTGCTTTAAAGAATGCGATTTGCAAGACAAATCGAGTGATTTGTTATATTGTTTATCACGCTTACAAAGGAGGAATGAAACAATGGCATACACAAGTTCCGTACCTATTACATTGATCACTGGATATCTTGGCAGCGGCAAAACCACGCTGATCAACCATATCCTCAAAAACGCGAAAGGCCACCATATGGCGGTCATCGTCAATGACATCGGCGAGGTCAACATCGACGCCGATCTCATCGAAAAAGGAGGCGTCGTCTCTTCTGGCGACGATAGCCTCGTCCCGCTTTCCAATGGCTGCATCTGCTGCACCTTGAAAGCGGATCTCGTTAACCAGATCAACGATTTGGTTGCGACCAAGAAATACGACCACATCCTGATTGAGGCTAGCGGCATCTGCGAGCCTGTCCCCATCGCCCAGACCATCTCCTATATGGAACGCGAATACGTGAAGAGGGGATACCGCAAACCCTATTACCTTGACGCGATTCTTTCCGTTACCGATGCTCTTCGCCTTCGCGACGAATTCGGCTGCGGCGAAACCCTTCAGACGACCGAGAGGGGCGAGGAAAACCTTGAGAACCTCGTCATCCAGCAGATCGAGTTCTGCGACATCGTCCTCCTCAACAAGGCCGCGCTTCTTTCCGAGGAAGAACTCAAAAAGGTCAAGATGACCGTCCGCGCCCTTCAGCCGGTTGCCAAGATCGTCGAAACCAATTACTGCGAAGTCGATATCGATGAATTGATCGACACGCACCTCTTCGATTTCGATAAGGCCGCCACAAGCGCTGCCTGGATCAGGGAGTTCGAGGATTGGTCGACCGATGTCGAGAAACCCGCTCACGACGATCATGACGACGATGACGACCACGAAGAGCATGAGCATCGCCATCACGATGACGACGATCATGACCACGAGGAACACCACCATCACCATCATCACGAAGGCATCGAAAACGAAGAAGAAGGCACCGCGCTTGAATATAACATCACGACCTTCGTCTATTACCGCCGCCGCGGGTTTGATTTCGACGCGTTCGAAAAGTGGGCCGACAGCAGTGACCACCATCGCATCATCAGGGCAAAGGGCCTCGTTTATTTCGTCGAGAACCCGGATCAGTCCTACATCTATGAAAGCGCGGGAAAGCAGAGGGTCTTGTCTGGACAAGGCGCTTGGTATTCGACCTCGCTCAGCAAAGAGGAAATCCAAAAACTCCTCGAGACTGACGTCAACTTCGCCCATGATTGGGACGAGGAATATCAGGATAGAATGGTCAAAATCGTCTTCATCGGGCAGAACCTCGATGAAGAAGCAATCCGAAAAGAATTGGATCGCATCTGATCGATATGCTGAAAGCGCCTCGGCTCAATCGCCGGGGCGCTTGTTCTTTATTTATCTTCCTCTGTCGCGTCTACGTCGATCGGTGCGGTTCCGATCGAATTCGAACCACTGGGGTCCACTTCTACGAATTCCTTGAAGGCGTCCATGATGTCCTGGTCGCTCATGTTCGCGGCCTGCTTGACTGCATCGCTTGCCTTTTTGATCATGCGGTAAACCCGCAAGAAGAGATAGAAGGATATGCCTGTGACAAACGACAATATCCCAAATATCACTGCCATTCCGACGACCCATCCTTGTTGCAAAACGGTGAGGCGCAGAACGATCATCGCGACAAACGCGGCGACGGAAAGACCGAAGAACAAACCGAACGTTATGACGCGCTTCAAATATGGTCGCGTATTGCCAGCGGTTTGATCGAATAGCGCGTCTACGACCTCTTGATCGGGCTGCGCTTCTTCGCTTACGACTTCTGCTTCAATGGGTTCTTGATCTTGGTCCATGTCCATATCATAAGGCCCAAAATTGTTTTTGAATAGCGAGATGACTCCTGCCTGCGGACAAAACATGTCCGTCTTAGAAAGGTGCCCAGCCTCTATAATTTCAACTGTCCCCTATGAAATATTTCGTAACATCCGACATACACAGCTTCTGCGATGAATTGCTGGTCGCGCTTGATGAAGCGAGATTCGACGTCGACAACCCTGAACACGTTCTCGTCATTGCAGGGGATCTTTTCGACCGCGGTCCGAAAACGGTGGAACTGTTCAATTATCTGATGTCTATCCCTGAAGGGCGGTTAGTCTTGATTGAAGGGAATCATGAACTGCTTTTCCGGAGTTTGGTCAATAAAGCGATACCTCATGATTATGACTTTTCGAATGGCACGGTCCAATCTTTCTGCCACATCGCTGGCGTTCCTTATGACGATGTACTTAGTTGGTATTGCTCCGCATATTATGGCTTTGACGATGAAACGGAATCCGGCAACGTTTGGGATCGCGTCAGGCGGAAGGTAAAAAGATCTGCGATTGGAAGGTTTGCGCTTCGAGAGAGCAATTTCAAGAAGTTCTTTGAAATCGGAGATTACATCATTGTCCATGCGTTTATCCCAGCTGTGCCAGATGGTCTCGATTGGCGAACCGACAAAAACGCCGATTGGGAAAAAGCCGAATGGGATTGCCCGTACGCCCTATACGATAGTGGAAAATTCAAAAGGGAGATGGCGATTGGGAAAACTCTGATTTGTGGGCACTGGCATGCTTCGGATTTCCACTCGCATTACGAGGGTGCGCCCTATATGGGGGATTTCACCCCATATTGTGGCAGGCACTTAATCGCGTTGGATGCGTGCACCGCCCATACGAAGATGTGCAACGTCATTGTGATCGACGATTCCGATTTTTCGGTCACCTATAAAGGCGAGCCGCTCCGACCAAAAGAAAACAGCAGAGAAGCATATTTTTTGGCAATTGGATTTGGCTGGCAAGAGGCATAATCGATACACGTCCTTAACGGATTTCATTTTTTGATTGCTGGAAGCGGACATAGTTTGTCCTTTTCATAGGGCGACGGAAAGGGTATATTAATTGGGCTCAAGACACCTTGGGCATTGTTCTGGGGCCGTCATGGTTTTGACGGAGAATGAAAGACTAGCGACAGCAGTGGCCTGGTAAACCTAACTACCAAAAAACAATAACTGACAAAAAAGTCGAACCTTGGATGATGGGCAATGCCCGTTTGTCCGCCGCTCGCGCTTAATTTAGCACCTAACAATTGGTTCCCGCTAGGCGGGACGAGCACGTTCCCTGCGGTTTCCGCGTCTCACGCGCAGGTGTAGCGCCATACCAAGACGATAAGCTTGTCATCTTAACCGGGGTGGCTTGACGAAAATTAAGGTCTCGGCCATGGGGATTCGGCAGAATCCTTGCCCATGGCTTAAATCAGATTCTGCCTAAACTGTAGACGTTACTAGGAGGTCTTCTTCGGACCGGGGTTCGAATCCCCGCGACTCCACCAACTGCAATTTAATCTCAAGTCAAAAAAGGCCTGGGATTTTTTTGATTCCTCCTATGTATCGCAAATGTGATACAATATCG
>CACYCS010000093.1 GCA_902773005.1 uncultured Erysipelotrichaceae bacterium | reverse complement strand
TTCCCCTACCAAATTTGGGTTTCTCGCTTGTGGGGTTTACCGCGTTTCATCTTGATGTCGCCATCAAGCTCGTCTCTGTGGCACCTTGGGGGCTCCCATCTGAAGCAGATGTTCACCCGCCGTTGCGCGCTCCCGCGCACCTAAGGTTATTGATTCCCTTAGCGCAATCACTACGCCCATCGCAGGACGTGCGAGCATGGACTTTCCTCTACCTTTCGGCAGCAGTCGCCTGGGCCGGATGTGGTAATTATAGCTACTTGATGGAAGAAGGGTCGCCGCCTAATTTGTACAAGGCCGCTTCCAGCTTGTTGATGCGATCCAGCAAGTCGATGTTTCCCATGTTCGCCTCGTCTTCGTCCTTGATGCTGCCAAGGCGAGATTTGTACTTAGCGAGCTCGACTTCTTGGTTCGACTTCGCTTCGTGGATCTTCCTGAGCTTCTGTTCAAGGCTCATGATGTAGTCTCGCGACTCCTTGTAGTATTTCTCAAACGCCTGGTAATCAGCCATGACGATATCGAGGAAGGAATCGACTTCCCGTGGGTCATAGCCTTTGCCGTGCGCATCGAACACCTTCTGCAGGATGTCGTTTGCATTCAATGAGATATTCGTGGTTTCCATGGATAATCACCTGCGGGGAATTATACATTGCATCGCGCGCACATTCAACAAGCGTGCACGTGAAGTGCGCGAAAGAAAAAGCCTGCAATTCGCATCTTTTTCGGCGGTTTTGCAGGCTTTTGAGCCAATGTTTATTCGACGAGTTTGTAATCTCTTATCACGGGCTTCACGATTTGGAAGCTGCCATAGGCAAGGCCAGTTTCAACCCACGATTTGGAAGAGCTATGACGAACGTCTGCCGTGAGATAGCCATCCGCGATGACAATCTTCCGCGTCTCGCCATCGCCTTTTTTTGAGCGCCTGCCATCGATTGAGATTGAGAGTTTATTCTTGGAGTGAATCTCTAATGACGCCCCCTCTGCCTCAAATGGGCTAAGCGTTAGGCTAGAGGCGTAGCTAGAAATGATGGAGGCGCTGTAATCGATTTGGTAGCCTTTGTTGATGTTCTCCCACGCCGATTCCGCCTCAAGGTCGGTCGTGTATTCGACGACGGAGTAAGTCTCCTGACTGCAATCCACGGTGAATAGCTTCGCTCCCTCGGTATAGGAGTATTGATCGACGTCGCAATAGAAATGACGCGGCAAGGAGTAGATGATGGTCTTAACTTGAACGGATTCAGGTTCGACCGTGCGAACGAAATATTCGAACTCTGTCGGAGCCTTATAGGCGCTTGAAGCGATATGCGCCCGAATGCCAGAAAGCACGTCATATGCCTCCGCTGAAGAAAGGGATGGTCCCGAGCAAGAAAGAAGCGTCAAGGAAACTAGAGGCAACGCTATGAGATTCCGGGCTTTGATCATACAACGAAATGATAGGCCCCATAGAAAAAGTAGGCAAGTTCGCCTTTCGCCGATTACGACTGCAAATAGGTCTAGTTTCATATATAATTCCCCTCGGCATGAAAGACCTAAGAAAACAATTATCCGGCCATAAGTCCCTTGTATTCATCGATTTGGAAGGGACCCAAATCACTCACGAGATCATTGAGATCGGCGCATATAAGACCATCATCAAAGACGATTTGTCCATCAAGAAGATCTTCAAACCCTTCAAGGTTTACGTGAAACCCAAGGGAAGCGTCGGCGCCGTCGTTACCCGCATCACCGGCATCGACTCCAAACTCATTCGCGAGAAAGGCGTCACTTTCCGCACGGCCCAGCAGATGCTTCAGAAATATCTAGGCCGCGATTACAAGAAATGCCTTTTCATCGCTTATGGCGATCAAGACGCCAAGATGTTCATCAACTCCGCCGAGCACAATATGGACGCCTCGATGGAGGAAGCGCGTTTCATTGCTAAGCACACCTTCGATTTCAATGCCTTTATGCGCAAATACATCACAACCGAGCAAGGAAACACCTATTCGCTCACCAAAGCGCTCGAACTATTTGGCATCGATTTCTCCGGACAAGCGCATGATGCCTGTGCAGACGCATATAACCTCGCGATGCTCTACAAGGCGTTCCTTTCTAACAAACCGCTCGTCCGTTCCGAATACGAAAAGACGCTGCTTCGCGGGCATGGCCTTCCCGAACCCGTCGCAAAGCTCATGAATCACCTCCGCGAAAATGGGCACGTCAATCAGGAAGAGTTCGACAGATTCGTCGACGAGGCTCTCGCCTAATGGAAATCAATTATCCTGCCGGCGTCCGTCCAAAGCAGGCGGTCGCGGAAATCAAAAAGCCAGAGAAACGGAAAAAACCCGTTTTGAAAGTCGCCGCTGGAAATAGAGGCATGGATTTCGAGGCGGCAATCAATGACACGAACGCCTATTACCTCGAAAAAGGACTTTGCCTTATTACGAAGAGACCGACACCAATCAATATCGTGAAGGTCGATTACACCCACGGACCAAAAATCACCTCAGCCTATTTCGAGACGCAATCCACCACTGACTACAATGGCGTTTATAAGGGGCATTACATCGATTTCGAAGCAAAATCGACTAGATCGCGCACCTCATTCCCGCTCGCCAACATCCCCATTCAGCAGATCGAGCACCTCGAAAGAGTGATCGCCCATGGCGGCATTGCATTCTTCATGGTGCATTGGCAGCTCAAGGGCGAAACTTACCTCGTTCCCGCCTCTTACATCATCAAGTTCTATCGTGAAAAGCCAAGGGCATCGATCCCTTATGAGGCGATGAAAGAAAACGGCAAGCTCATCAAAGAGACTTATCGTCCTAGTTACGACTACTTGCCGGTTTTGGAAGAAACCTTCTTGAAGTAGCGGCAATATCCCTTGAGGGGGCATTTATCGCATTCGGGGTTCCGCGCATGGCAAACGAGCCTGCCGAACCAAATGATTTGATGATGGAGCTTAATCCATTTTTCTTTCGGGAATCTACGCTCCAATATGGACTCGATCTTGACGGGATCTTCGCCTTCTTTGCAGTAACCAAGCCGATAACTTACCCTAGCCACATGGGTATCGACCGCGATCGCAGGCACGCCAAAGCATTCTGCACGCACCACATTAGATGTTTTTATGCCGACGCCAGGCAAAGAGGTTAAGGCTTCGCGCGAATTAGGAATCTCGCCGCCAAAATCCTCCACCACTTTCTTAGCAAGCAAAGAAAGGTTCTTGGCCTTGTTCTTGTATAGGCCAAGCCTCATGATGAGGTTTTCAATCTCAGAAACGTCTGCCTCCGCCATCGATTTCGCATCAGGAAAACGGGAAAAGAGGGCAGGCGTGACTTCATTTACGGACTTATCGGTTGTTTGGGCGGACAAGGCAACGGCCACCACGCACTGGAAAGGCGTAGTAAAATCCAAAGCGCATCTTGCGTCAGGCAGAAGCTCATTCAGAGCATCGGCGATCTTCGCGTCATTCGCCGTCATCGTTCACCCATTTCGTCTTGGCAATCTCAATCGTTCTGGCGATATCGGCATCCCAGGAATCGTTCACGCCGGAAAACCCTTCTTGCTCAAAGTCATCTCTCCTGCGAGAGGTTCTAAGGGCGCGGTCCACCGCTTTGAAATTCCTTTTGCCAGCGGCCAAGGCATTTTCTAGAGCCGCTTTGATGTCCTCTTCACTATAGGCGTCGTCAAGCCATTTGGAAAGCGTTTGGTTCTCTAATGGGCTTAACGTCCTACTAAGGCGACGCTCGAAATAGCCATATAGGCGAGAAAGGATTTCCGCCCTATCGGCCGAGAGCAAGTTCTGGTTGTTCTTGGCCATTTGAAGCTGGAAGAGCTTGTATAGTTTTTTCTTGAGCGGCTCCACGGAAGTCCGAAGTTTGTCCTTGCTTTGCTCGTAAGAGAGAAGCTCACGCTTAACTAGCCCAGCAAGGATTCCGTCGATTTCCTTGACCTTCAATGTCATTTTTAGGGAGAGGAGATCGGCGGTTACAAGGTCATTTCCCTGACGGAGCAAATGGTCAGTCATCAAAAGGACGGCGAGTTCGTTCTCGCTGAGTCCAACTTGTTTGTATAAATCTAGGAGCAGGTAGCGGAAGTCAATCGCTCCAAGTCCGGCGAAGTTGTTATCCATAGCAATAACTATTCTACTCCTTTTCGCGTTCCATTTTTACCTTGGCTGGATTGAGTTTTTCGAGGTAGCCTTCATTCCGTCTCAATGCCGCCTCGGTTGCGGGGTCAAAATGGAATCCTTCAAGCCTTTTCTGGAATCGATATGCCCTAAGGATTCGAAGCGGATCCTCTTTGATGCGTAAATCAGGATCACCAATGAATCGGATTCGCTTCTTTTGCAAATCTTCCAAGCCTCCATGGAAATCGAGGACATTCTCATCCTTATCTATATAAAGCGCGTTGATCGTGAAGTCCCTTCTCCGCGAATCGATTTCCGGCGATTTGATGAATTTCACGTAGGACGGGTGTCTAAAATCGCGATACTCCCCTTCCTCGCGGAGGGTGGTGATATCGATTTCAACGCCTTCCTTGAGAATCTTGACCGACCCAAATCTAGCGAACTCATAACGAGCGTCCGGCAAAAACTTCTTTTCGTCTTCTGGGGTCGCATCAGTCACATAATCGAAATCGGCAGGATCGATGCCCAAAAGGATGTCGCGACTAGTTCCTCCAATGACATAGAGGGAGAAACCGTTTTGCTCGAATAGATTCGATAGTTCGAGGAAGGAAGTTGGAAGCATGGGATAATGCTACCAAAAATAAAGCCGTCCGCGCATAGAAATCGCAGACGGCTTTCGTTAGCCTAATATTGATTCAGCTTAGTTGAGCTTCTCTTTGAGGCCTTTGGAAGGCTTGAAGCCAATGGTGTTGGACGCGGGGATCTCGATCTTGGCGCCGGTGGAAGGATTGGTGCCGGTGCGGGCAGCGCGGTTCTTCCTCTCGAAGATGCCGAAGCCGGAGAGCTTGACTTCTTCGTTGGCGACGAGCTTCTCTTCGATGAGCTCGAGAACGGCGTTGACGACGGCTTCAGCGTCGCGATGGGAGACTTCGGCTTTTGCCGCGGCGGCGGCGATGAGTTCAGCTTTGTTCATGGATAATATTCCTCCTATTGCTGATTGATTATTGAAAAAGTAGCACGGCATCGAACAAAGTGCAAGGTTATTTTTAAAAAATCGATGTTTTTTCGTAAAGTTCGCTAATTTTTAAGCAAAAAAGAAGGTGCCTATATTTTTGGCACCTAAGTTTGTCATTGTACAATTATTTGCTAAAAAGTACGGAAAATTACTTCCTTTGACGGTAGATGATATGGAGCGGAGTGCCCGTAAAATCGAAACTATCCCTCAATCTATTCTCCAAATAGCGGGTGTAGGAGAAATGGGCGAACTTCGGGTCGTTGCAGAACATCACAAACGTCGGCGGATTCACCGCGACCTGGTTCGAATAGAAGATCTTCAAACGCCCATGGTTGAACTCCGGGGTCGGGTTCATGTTCTGGGCATCTAGGATGATCTGGTTGAGAATTGAGGTCGGGATTCTTCTCTGCGCGGATTCGTACGCCTGCTTGATCGCGGGCAAAATCTCATCCACGTCCCTCCCGGTTTTGGCGGAGACATAGATAATCCTCGCGAAGTCCACGAACTTGAACCTCGATTTGATTTCCTCGGTAAAGGATTCCTGCGTTTGTCCTTTTTGGGCAAGATCCCATTTGTTGACGACGAGGACGATGCCTTTCTTCGCTTCGAGCGCATAGCCGACAACGTGTCGGTCTTGGTCGATGATTCCAGTCGAGGCATCGATGACTAGCACCGCCACATCCGAACGATCAATCGCGCGCAATGCCCTAAGGGCCGCATACTTATCGATTGCCTCATAGATTTTGCCGCGCTTCACTAGGCCAGCCGTGTCAATTGCAACAAAGTGGTCGTCATTGACTTGGAACGGGGTATCGATGGAGTCTCTTGTAGTTCCAGCAAGGGAATTCACGATGACCCTGCTTTGCCCAAGCAAGGAATTGGTGAGAGATGATTTCCCAACATTAGGACGCCCGATGAAACTGAAAGTGATTTGGCCCTCATAGGTCTCTTCTTTTTCCTCAGGCAATAATGCGACGATCTCGTCGAGCAAGTCGCCGATCCCAATGCCGTGAGCGCCAGAAACCGCATGCGGATCACCTAATCCGAGCGCATAGAATTCCGCCGCATCCCCAAGCCTTTCGACGTTATCGATCTTGTTTACCGCAAGAAGCACCGGCTTTGATGAGCGGTAAAGCATCTGAGCGACTTCTTCGTCATCGCCAGTAAGCCCGGTCTTTCCATCGACGACAAAGACAATCACGTCCGCTTCGTCGATCGCGATCTGCACCTGAGCCCTGATTTCGGTCTGGAACGGGGCGTTTTTGATTTCAACGCCGCCAGTATCGACGACGCGGAATTTTCTCGTAAGCCATTCGCCGGTCCCGTATAAACGGTCGCGCGTCACGCCAGGGGTATCTTCGACAATGGAGGTTCTGCTGCCGACGATGCGATTGAAAATCGTCGACTTTCCAACGTTAGGCGCCCCGACGAACGCGACTAACCCTAATGGCATGGTACCTCCAGCCCCGTCTTTGCGGAGATGATCTTGAGGACTTCTTCCACCACTTGGTCGATATCGAGCTTCGAGGTGTCGAGCTCGACGCTATCCGCAGCCGGACGAAGCGGAGCGAACGCGCGATGAGAATCGATGTAATCGCGCTTCTTAACGTCTGCGATGACGTCATCCAAGCTGGTTGGAATGCCCTTCTCCATGTTTTCCTTGTAGCGCCTTTCCGCCCTGGTCTCAACGGAAGCGATCTGAAAAATCTTCACATCGGCATCCGGCAGAACATAGGTGCCGATGTCCCTTCCGTCCATGATGACGGACTTCGATTTGCTCATTGCCCTTTGAATATCGACAAGGGCAAGACGGATATCCTTATAGGAAGCGATGTAGCTCACGTTACCCGAAACTAGGGGCTCGCGAATCTGCTTCGTGACATCCTCGCCACAGCAAAGCACCCGCCCATCGTCGAGGAGGTCGATCGTGACTTCGGGAATGATCGAGCAAGACGCTTTTTCATCTTGCGGATCTAGCCCGCGCTTAATCACGGCATAAGTAAATGCGCGGTACATGGCGCCGGTATCGATATATGTAAAGCCCAAAATGCTTGCGACGCGCTTCGCAATCGTGCTTTTGCCTGCGGCGGCAGGGCCATCGATTGCGACGGCAATGGGGTGCTTATCCATTTTCAGGTCCTCCTACGAAAAATACGAAGAATAGAATTAGCCCAATAAAGGCCAAGCCTGCGATGATGAATTTCGCGATTCTGAGCTTTTTCCGCTGCGCCAAATACTTGGTGTATGGAGTGAGCTTTTTCTCTTTTTCCTGTTCATTCGAACTATCATTACGAATGGGTTCGTCCACCTGATTCGAAGCGAAATTTACAGCCACGTCCCCCGCGGATTCAAAATCCGGGGCGGCCTTGATCTCTTCCCTCGTCAAACGCTTGACGCAGGTGCCGTCCGGCGAAAAGAAATCGTCGGGCATCGCAAGGATCTGCTCACGGTATTTTTTGTAGCGCTCGGTTCGTGTCTCCATCGGGGTTAATCATACCCTGCGCGCGGGCGAATGAAAAGTAAGCACGGCCAATTATGCAAAGCATAGGCATGCGAAATTCGGATAAGCTTATGTTAAGTAAACCTAACTCATTATCGGGACTTTTTGCTATTTCAAATGACGAAAATTTGCCTATAATGTATTAGCATTCCAAGGAGGAAAACCCATGCCTAAGAAACCCACCGTCGATAGCGATGCCTGCATCGGATGCGGCCTCTGCGTCGGCACCTGCCCCGCTGCCTTCGACTTCAACGATGAAGGAAAAGCCGTCGCCATTGGCGAAGGCGATGACGCTGAAATCGATGAGGCGATTGCGAATTGCCCCGTTCAGGCCATCTCTGAATAAGTCTAACCAACTAGTGAAAAGGCGACGCACAACCGCGTCGCTTTTTCATATGTAGTTAGTTACTTGGACGGCTGGAAGAAATTCGGCACCGGAGCAAGCGCGGTCGAGCCAAGCTGGATATAGATGAGAATCCTTTGCCACAAGGCGAAATCTTCGTGATTCTGCCAAGCGATGTAGATATAGGCAACCAGAATCCCAATCGCGAGGCCAACAAGACTAAGGAAAGCCTTCGCAACCTGATGCTTATAGATAAGAACGAGGAAGCTGATGATCCAAAGAAGGACGAATAGCCCGATCGCGCCAATCACAAACCAACGGTCCCAATAGCTGCCTTGGAATAGATAAGCCGTCGCCCTTTCCCACGAGCCAGGACCAAAAGCGCCAGCAATTCCGTCAAAGCCATTCCCCGCGGTGAGGAAAGCGATGAGAGGAAGAATTATGGCAAGCACCAGATATCCGATAAGAAACGGAATCAAAATTATGATAGTCAACATACTAAGCCCCCTTTAAATTAGGCTGCTTCATTAAACACCAACTCCCTATGGTGCACAACCTTAAATATCGTTTTTCTAGTCAATTTTCTCGAATCGCAAGAACTTGTGGATGGAGCGGTAAACCAAAAAGGTCACCACGATTACAATCGCGTCTTTCATCGCGTTAAATGGAGCCACAACCATTAGCGCATAACCCCATCCAGCGTCATGCACGGCGGGGTTAGCGGCTTGAATCGCGCCAAGGATCATTTCCAAAGGAAGACCGATCACTTGATAGAGCGGGATGAGGGCGTAGACGTTTAGCACCATCGCCGCGACGATTTGGATCACGGTCGAAATGCCAAATCCGATTGCTACACCCTTCAGGTTGCGGATTTTCTTATAGATGAAGGCGCACGGGACGACATACATCGTAGACAAAATCAAGTCGCCGAATTCGCCTACCGTCGCAGTAGAGGTCATCGGAAGTTTGATAAGCGTTTTGATCACAATGACCATGAAACCCGAAAATGGGCCATAGGCGAACCCGCAGATAAACGCGGGGATCTCATCGAAGTGGAAGCTTAAGAAGCTCGGGAAAAAGGGAAGTTGAAAGGTAAGGCCCGGCACTATATACAAAACGGTCGCCATCGCGCCGAAGATGCCAACGCGAGCAATGAACCTAACGTGGTTGAAACTCCGATTCGGGCGCAGTTTGAAATAAAGCAAGAAAGTGGTAACGAACATCAAGAAAAGCAAGACGATCGATACGATAGCCATGGTTCTGTCATCCATAAAATAAAAGCCTCCTAGACAAATCGACAGGGGGCGTGTACGCAAATTCGAGGTGGCTTCTACCATCCGGACTTTACCGTTGGCACCGGAATCACACCGGTTCACGCTCATCTGAGCTCGCGGGCTTTAACCGCCAGTCGACGTAATTCTCGTCGCCCTGAAGCACACATATTATATATTGGTCTACAGCCGAATCAACAAAAGTGCTGAATCAGATATCGGTCTGAAGCTTTTTGAGGAATTCGTCCTTTTCTTCCTCGGAATCAAAATACAAGGTGCAGGACCTTTTCTTCACGACGACCGCGCTGGCCTTCGTTTTCTTCTTGATGGCGTCTTCGTCATGGAAGAAGGCGGCGCCCGAAAGAGATTGGACATAACGTTCCGTATCGCGGACGGACAAATTGAAATCTTTGATGCGGCGAAGGGCAACTTTCAGGTCAGCGTTCTCAAGTGAGGCAATTGCTTTGGCGTGGCCGTAGCTCAATTTGCCAAGGCAGATATCGTTTCTTACCCTTTTGGGCAGACGGAGGATGCGCAAAGTATTCGTGATTTGGGAGCGGGATTGATGGGAAAGTTCCGCCAAGGTCTTCTGCGAATAGCCGAACTTTTTGGAAAGCGCATCGCAAACCAAGGCCATCTCGACAACGTTTGCGTTGCGATTGTCGCGGGTATCCGCTAGAAGCATCAGGAGTTCCTCTTCGTCGCCCACATTGACAATCGCGCAAGGCAAAGACAAGATTCCTGCCTTCTTCGCGCCAAAGAATCTTTTGCGTCCAAGGATGACTTCGTATTTGTCACCGATTGGGCGGACGACCAAAGGATTGTAAAACCCCTTCTCGCGAAGCCCTTCCGCGAAGGTCGAGATAGTATCTTCTGGGTAAAGGACCTCCCGCACATAGGCGGTGTCTTCGATAAGAGTGATCGGAATCAGCTTCGCCGGAGCGGACTGATACTCCTTCTCCATGACCGCGATGACGTCCTCCTGAGAGAACTTCTCAATCAGGTCGCTTAGAGACGAATTTGATAGTATGGGTTCCCTATCTTTCTTCATGATCGATGACTTCCCTTGCTAAAGCGAGGTAGGATGTTGCGCCTTGGCTCGTCGGTCGGAATAGGTATGCGGGCATTTGCCGCGCTTGGCTTTCCGCGATCGATTGGTTTCGCGGAATCGAAGTAAGGAAGGTGTTCTCTTTGAATAGGTGCCTAACCTGAGAGGAAATCTCAGTGCCAAGTTGGGTCCTAGGATCATACATTGTGAGCAAGAAGCCCTCGATCCTTAGTTTCGGGTTATAGGATGCTTTGACTTTGGAAATCGTCGATAGGATTGCCGCCACCGCTTCCATCGCGAAGTATTCGCACTGCACGGGGATGATAGTAGAGTCAGCCGCGGCCAAAGCGTTTAGGCTTAGCATTCCTAAAGAAGGTGGGCAATCGATGATAATGTAATCATATCCTCCGGGCAGCGTCTGCGTTTTTCCAGCCAGCAGATGGAATGGATGCTCAATGGGTTCTTGGTACAAGGAGGCTTCAAGGGAAGCGAGACGAAGATTCGAAGGAACCACTTCCAGATTTTCGACTTCGGTCGGAACGATGCAATTCGTCAAAGGCTCGTTTTTGGCAAGCGCCTCATAGACCGTCTTTTTGCATAGGGCGATATCGATGCCTAGTCCCCGGCCAGAATTGCCTTGCGGATCCATATCGATAAGAAGCGTCTTGCGGCCCAAATGGGCTAAGGAGGCGCTTAAATTGATGGCGGTTGTCGTTTTGCCGACTCCGCCCTTTTGATTGGCGATGGCTATGATTCGCATGGGGTAATGATAAATCAAACGTGGAACATTTCAATTGTTTCACAAGCAATTTATAGGGGCTTGGCAACGATTTCGGCCCAAGGACGCGGATATTTGGCGATCGTTTTTGCCTTCTTGGTGAAGTAATAGTTGATGTGAGTCCCGCTGGCTTCGGAGAGGAATTCCTTTTGGGAGTTTGATAGGTGCAGACTCGTCTTATTCAGAGCATTCGTCGCTTCATGGAGTTCGTCCGAACCCTTCGATCCCTTCATCGCTAATAGCGTCCCACCGACTTTCAATAGCGGCGCGCCGACCTCAGCGAATATCCGAAGCGCGGCGAACCCGCGAGAGGTCACGACGTCGAACGACTCACGGAATCCACGCATATCCTCAACGCGCCCCACATGAAACTCGACGTTTTCGACTTCGCAGGCTTTCTTCACTTCTTCTAGGAACAGGAATTTCTTTTTGGTCGCATCAATGAGCGTGACCTTCGCGCTCGGGAAAGCGATGGCAAGTGCCATGCCTGGGAACCCAGCGCCCGAACCGATGTCGGCGATTTTCTTTCCGCTTAAATCAAATCCGTGCGCCACAAGAAGACTATCGTAGAAATGCTTCTCGTACACCTCCTCTTCCTCGACGATCGAGGTGAGGTTCATCTTCTCGTTCCACTCCTTCAAAAGAGCGGCATATGCTTTGAATTTCGCTTCGCAGGAAGAATCGATTTTGATTCCTTTTTCGCTAAGCAGTTGGCTCATTTCTTGAAAATTCATTTTTTGCGCTCCTTTCTGAGATTGATCAATAGTATCGAAATATCGGCGGGATTGACGCCCGAGATCCTAGCGGCTTGGGCAACCGTAAGCGGTCTTACGGCGTCGAGCTTTTGCCTCGCTTCAAGCCTTAGCCCGTCCATGTGTAGATAATCCATATCCGGGGACAAAGGCATCTTCTCTTCTTTAAGAAGCGCGGCGGCGTCCTTCTCTTCTTTCTTAATATAGCCAGAATATTTGACTTTTGTCTCTAGCGCGAGCACAGATTCGTCATCGAAATCGAATTCCTTCATCGAATCCATAAGTGAGGCGACCCTGCGATAAGCGAAATGCGGGCGCTTCAAAATATCGATTCCCTTCCAGCCGTCATTGGTCGGCTCGAACCCATTCTCGACTAGGTATTCATTAAGTCCTGCCCGATCCGAGATATTGGTGGCCGAAAGCACTTCGATCGCGCGGTCGATCATGCGGTATTTTTCAACGAATTTGGTGTAACGTCCCTCATCGATTAGGCCAAGTTGATGCCCGTATTCGGTAAGGCGAAGGTCTGCGTTATCGTGGCGGAGCAACAAGCGATATTCTGCCCTAGACGACAATAGGCGGTACGGCTCTTCGGTGCCTTTTGTTACTAGGTCATCAATCATGACGCCAATGTAGGCTTCATTTCTTTTTAGAACAAAGGGAGGCTCGCCTTTGATGGCAAGCGCGGCGTTGATGCCCGCGAGAAGCCCTAGTCCGCCTGCTTCCTCGTAGCCTGAGGTTCCACAGATCTGCCCCGCGCCATAAAGGCCTTTGTATTTCTTGACCCTCAACGTCGCATCAAATTGCAACGGCTTGATCGCATCATATTCGATCTGATAGGCGTATTTCAGAAGTTTGGCATGCTCAAGTCCAGGAAGCGAATGGACCATCTCTTCCTGAACTTCGTGGGGAAGCCCAGTCGAGAAGCCCTGGAGATAGATGGATTCTCCTTCTTCGAATTCCGGTTCCAGGAAAAGCTGATGCCTTGGCTTATCGGCAAAGCGAACCAATTTGCTTTCGATCGATGGGCAATACCTTGGCCCAGCCGACTGAATCAATCCATTGAACAACGCCGATTCCTCTAGATGGGATCTTATGATCTCGTGGGTCTTGTCGTTCGTATAGATCAAATAGCAAGGCAATTGATCTTTGAGCGGAGTGAATTTGGTAGTCGTATAGGAAAACGCCAGATGATCATCGCTTCCGACTTCTTCTTTCATATTCGAGAAGTCGATCGTCGATTTGGCGAGTCTAGGCGGGGTGCCGGTCTTGAGTCTCCAAGTCTCGACGCCCATCTTGTTGAGGCATTCCGTCAAACCATGAGATGCCTTTTCGCCATCCGGTCCGCCAGGCACGGAAGAGGAACCAGAGATGATGGCCCCATTCATGTAAGTGCCGGTCGTGATAATGACCGCTTTTGCCAAAATAGTGGACCCCTGGTCGGTTTTCACCCCAAAAACACGGGTATCGTCATATAGAAGTTCCTTCACCTCGCACTCGCGGATCTCAAGATTCGGAGTTGCGTCCAAAAGCGATTGCACATAGGCTGGATAACCGAACTTATCCTGTTGCGAGCGAAGGCATTGCACGCCTGGCCCTTTGCCGGTATTGAGCATCTTGATCTGAAGCGGATGGTGATCAGCCGCTATGCCCATAAGTCCGCCAAGCGCATCGATCTCGCGCACCACCACGCCTTTCGCCGATCCGCCGATATGCGGATTGCAGGGCATGTTCGCGATCATCTTCTTGTTGAGGGTGCACAAAAGAGTGCGCATCCCCATCTTCGCGCTTGCATGGCTCGCTTCGACGCCGGCATGGCCGCCGCCGATGACGATGACGTCAAATTCCTCTTGGGCCATTCTTTATCCCACCGATCCCGCCATATCCATTTTGATCAGGCGGTTGAGTTCGACTGCGTATTCCATCGGCAGCTCTTTGGAGAACGGCTCGATGAAGCCCATGACGATCATCTGGGTCGCATCGGCTTCGGAAATGCCACGGCTCATCAAATAGAAAAGCTGATCGGCATTGATTTTCGAGACGGTTGCCTCGTGTTCGATATAGGAATCGTTGTTTTTGGTCTCATTGACGGGGATCGTGTCGCTTCTAGAAGCTTCGTCGACGATTAGGGTATCGCATTCGACGTGCGACTTAGAGCCCGTTGCGGACTCTTCGAAGCGAACCGTTCCGCGATAATTGGCAACGCCCCCATCATGGACGATCGATTTGGAGATGATGGTCGAAGAGGTGTTCTTTCCTTGGTGAATCATCCTTGCGCCGGCATCCTGGTATTGGCCTTTGCCGCCGACGGCGATCGAAATCGTCGATCCCCTAGCGCGGTCGCCATGCAAAATGCAAGCGGGATATTTCATGGTGGTCATGGATCCGATGTTGCCGTCAACCCATTCCATGAAGCCATCTTCTTCGACGCGGGAACGCTGGGTGACGAGGTTCAAGATGTTGTTGGACCAGTTCTGGATCGTGGTGTAGCGGACGTGGGCGCCTTTCTCGACGATAATCTCGACGACGCCAACGTGGAGGGATTCCTTGGAATAAACCGGGGCCGTGCACCCTTCGACATAATGGATGTCCGCGCCTTCATCGGCGATGATGAGGGTCCTTTCGAATTGGCCGGTCTTCTCGTTGTTGATTCTGAAATAAGACTGCAAAGGCTTCTCCAAACGCACGCCTTTGGGAACGTAAATGAAGCTTCCGCCAGACCAAACCGCGGAATTGAGCGCAGAGAATTTGCTGTCGGCAATCGGGATGACGGTCGCGAAGTATTTCTTGAAGATTTCAGGGAATAGCTTCAAGCCCATATCCGTGGAAAGGAAGATGACGCCTTTCTCCCGCACCTCCTCCAACATGTTGTGATAGACAACCTCAGATTCGTATTGGGTCGAAACGCCCGCGAGGAATTTCTGCTCCGCTTCGGGGATGCCTAGCTTCTGGAAGGTGCTCTTGACGGTATCGGGAACATCGTCCCAAGAAGATTCTTCCGCTTTGGCAACGCGGGTGAAATAGGTATAGGAATCAAAATCCATGAAGTCGAGGCTAGGCCCGAACTTCGGCATCGGCATCTTCTGGAACATGCGGAAGGCCTTGAGGCGGAATTCGAGCATCCACTCGGGCTCGTCTTTGGCTTTCGAGATTTCGCGGACGACTTCTTCAGTCAGTCCTTTTCCAGTCGAAAAGATCGATACGTCTTCGTCTTTGAAGCCGTATTGGTATTCCTGATTGATGATGTCGTTCTCGTCCTCAATCGCCATGGTGGTGTTCCTCCAGCAATTGCTTAACCGCGTCCCAGCCGATAGAGGCGCAATGGATGCGCGCGGCCTGCTTGGACGTATTCATGAACGCAAGCGCTTCTTCGAGAGCATCCGCGTCATAGGGCTCTTCGTGGAGCATGTGGGTATACTGCTCGATGATGTAAAGGGCTTCTTCTTTGGTTTTCCCGACCAAAAGATCGCAGAGGATATCGGTTGAGGCGGTCGAGATCGTGCAGGCGACGCCGTTCCATTTGGCATCGCTGATATGTCCGCCTTCCTCTTTGAGGTAGACGTTGATGTCATCGATGCAGTTGACCGAGGACGAATGCATCGAAAGATAGGACTCGTCCTGGGGGTCGGTTTTGTGACGTGGAGCGGATGCGTGGTCCATGATGATTTCGCGCATCATCTCAGGAGTGATTTCAAAAGTAGGCATTGAGGAATTCTCCTTTGCATTTATCGATCGCATCGACGAGGGCGTCGATGTCTTCTTTCGTGGTGTATAGATAGAAGGAAGCCCGCACAGTGGCGACGGTTCCTAGGAAATCATTCAGCACTTTGGCGCAATGTTGGCCAGAGCGGCAAGCGATTCCTTTGCTATTGAAATACGTCGCGGCGTCTTGGGCAAATACCCCATCGACATTGAAGGTGACGATGCCCGATTCGGAATCGGGATTGTAGATGGTCGCTTTCCCCGTCGCAAGGATCTTGCTAACCGCATAACGCTTCAATTCGCGTTCGTGCCTAGCGACATTATCAATCCCGATGCGATTAATGAATTCGATCGCGGCGCCTAGCCCCATGATTCCTTCTAGATTCTGGGTGCCAGCTTCAAATCTCGCAGGGGGCTCAAGATAAGTCGCACCGCCCTGCTTATCGAATTTCACGTTCATTCCACCGCCACTCATAAAGGCATCGGTTGCACGCAGCAAATCGAATTTGCCATATAGCACGCCAATCCCGGTTGGCCCGCATAGCTTATGGCCAGAGAAGGCGAGGAAATCGCAATCAAGATCTTTGACATCGGTTGCGAAATGGGGAACGGATTGAGCGCCATCCACGCAGATTAACGCCCCGTGCTTATGGCAGATCGCCGCCAATTCCTTAATCGGCGCAACATAGCCAAGAACATTGCTAACATGAGCGACGCAAACCAATTTCGTTGAGGGCGTGAATGCGTTTTCGAGGTTTTCCGGGGTCAATCTGCCCTGCTTATCCAGCGGGATGAAACGAACCTTGCAACCCGTGATTTCCGCGACTTTGTACCAAGGCAAGATATTGGAAGCGTGCTCTGCCTCGTTCAGAAGGATTTCATCATCTTTGCCAAGGTGAGTTGCAGCGTATCCAAACGCGACTAGATTCAGCGACATCGTGGCGCCGGAGGTGAATACGACCTCCGAGGGATCGCAATGGATGAAAGAGGCGACTGCTTTGCGGGTTTTGAGGACCTCTTGGTCCATGTTGTAGCAAAGGTCATAATCGCCGCGGTGCGAATTGCTCGTTTCGGAAGTGTAATACCTCGTCACGGCTTCAAGGACGGCATCCGGCTTGAAAGTCGTGGATGCATTATCGAGCCACACCAAATCATGGCCCTGCATCTTGGTCGCATTCCGAAGCATCGGAAACTCGTTTCTGATCGCTTTTAAGTCAAACATCAGACGCCCTCCTCGATGGCTTTATCGACCTGCTCGCGCAGGGATTCGTCGAAGAAATAGTTGACCACGGGCTTCAAATAGCCAAGGGTCAATAGCCTTCTCGCCTCAGCAAGGCTCAGCCCGCGGGAAAGCAAATAGAAGATGTGGTCTTCGTTTAGTTTGCCGCAGCTAGCGGAATGGCTTGCGGTGACATCGTTTTCGTCGATATTCAAAATCGGCGCGGCTTTGCCGACGCTAGTGGGGTCGAAGATGATGATCTTGGCCTCTTGGCGGGTTGCGGACCCTCTGGCATATTTCTTGATTTCGCTCACGCCAGAGAAAGAGAGCCTGCCATGATCGCGGGTGATGCCGTAGTTCGACATCAAGGCTTTGGACTTTGGCTCATCATGGAAAACGGAGGTATCGAAAATCTTTCTGTCATCACTCGCTCCGATGCTAGCAAGATGCCAATCGCAGCTTGCGCCTTCATCTAGATGAACGATGATCGTCGCCTTGCCAGAGCCATGCGAAAGATCGGCGAATGCGCCTTCGAATATGGCGTTTTTGCGGACATTTATCTCGATTTTGCAGGGTTTGAACTCTTTGAAGTTCGCGATGTTCAACCGGAACGTCTCGCCTTCTTTGACCTCGAACTGGAGGTCTTTTATGTCATCGTGGAGAAGCACTAAGTCCATGCTTATTTCCCTTCGAGCCCGACCCTGGTGGCGCAGGCTCCGATTGAGACCTTGTTCATCGGCTGGTCCGCAACCGGCTTCTCGATTTCGATGCCGAGTTCGTCGCGGATCCATTCATAGCCAGTCGTGTCGATGCGAGAGATGATCTCGGGTCCGCCTTCGACGGCGATTCGGCCATTGACCATGACGGCAGCCCTGGTCGGGTGGATCATTTCGTAAAGCCTTGCGTAATGGCTGATGACGAGGAAGCCCCTGCCTTTGGCTTGTTCTTCCCTGATTGCGGCAGCCACCACTTGCATGGCATCGACGTCGAGCCCGGAGTCGATTTCGTCAAGCATGGCGAACTTCGGCTGGAGGAGCTTCATCTGGAGGATCTCGTTTTTCTTCTTCTCGCCGCCGGAGAACCCTTCGTTGAGGTTGCGGTTGCTCATCTCAAAGGGGATGCCCATTTCCTTGTAGGCGGTCTGCAGGGCGCCATAGAACTGGAAAAGCTTCATCGGGGTTTCCCTTCTGGCGTTCATCGCGGCTTTGAGGAAATCGGCGGAGTTGACGCCTGGAATCTCGGCGGGATTTTGCATCGCGAGGAATAGGCCAGCCTTCGACCTTTCATCGACTGGCAGGCTCAAAACATCCACATCATCGAGCAAAATCTTTCCCTCGGTCACGGTGAAGGAGGGATTGCCCATGATCGCGGCGAGCAAGGTGGACTTGCCATGGCCATTCGGTCCAAGAAGGGCGAGGGTCTCGCCTTCCTGAAGCGATAAGTTCACGCCATGGAGGATTTCTTTATCCCCAACGGCGACATGCAGATTCTCGATTTTCAACTTTGACATAAGCGACCCTCCTTAGAGGCTTACCTATTCTAGTCGCCCAAACCCGCTTCGACAACAAAAGCGATAACCCAAAATATCATGGTCTCTCAAAGATAAATCTTTGGGCAAAAATCGGATACCAAACGAATTGCATGGAAGCGGCGCGGCCGGAAGGCGGTTAATTTTCTTGTTGTAACAAGTATTTGTTAAGTCTATGATTATCACGCTACGTTCAGACGAAGGAGGAACGAGTCCAGTATGAAAAAATCGAAACTCACCCTCAGCGTTGTAACCGCATTGGTCGCCATCCCGGCAATCGCGTCCTGCGACGTTACAGCGAAAGAGGGCGTAGTGCTGACCTACACCACGACGGATGCGAGTGGCAACAAACATAGCGTTGACTATAAAGCCAGCGACCTGTTTGACGACTACCGCACCAGCACGAGCGCTGCCAGCACTGCATTCACAAAAATCCAAGAACTCTTAATCCGCCAGAACTACCAGAATGGTGATGACAACGAGCTCAAAGAACTCAAAGCCCAGGCGCAGAACAAGGTCAACGGTGTCAAGACCACCGCTGCCGAGAACGCCTCCAGCAACGGAACCACCTACCAGGCGGAATTCGAGAAGCTTCTCAAGAACGAGGATTGCGACAACGTCGACGAACTCTACGACAAGAAGCTCTACGAAGTTGAGAAAACGGCCTACGAGAACAGCTACGGCATCCAGAGCAATCTCAATGCGATGCGCAGCGGCAAAAAGTGGGAGCATCTCTCCACCGACGAACTCATCGAGAAGTACGGCCCGATCAGCCAAGGCTACATCAAAGACAAGATGCCGTACCACGTCTCTCACATCCTCGTGAAGTTCTCCAGCGCGAGCGCCAACGACCACGTCCAAGCCACCGTGAGCGAAGCCGAGTCCAGAAAGCTCTCGAGCGTCGTCAAGGAACTTGCCGGCGTCAAGGTCAATAGCGTCGCGGGCACCGAAGTCGGCCCAAGGCTTACCTTCGGCAAAGTCGCCCAGTACTACTCCGAGGACGGCTCCGCCAGCAAAGACGGCGACCTCGGCATCATGGACAGGGATACGAGCTACGTTCCCGAGTTCAAACTTGGCCTCTATGCATTCGAGGCCCTATATTCCGCCGGGAATTCCTACGCCAACACCGAACTTAAGAACGCTGCTGGCGAAACCGTGAAGCTGAAGGATAACCTCCTGCCTTCCGACGACGCGACCGACATTCAGGGCAACAAAGTCATCGACAAGTTCGTCGCCCGCGGCATCGGCACCATCCCCTATGGTGCCTTCATCGCGATGGGCAACGACGCAGTCGCCAAGGATCCGAACCTCGGCTACGAAGTCAACGGCAACGACGCGCACTTCTATCCGCGCAACGTCCTCTTCAACAAGTACTTCAACAACCACGCGATCGCGGTCATCACCCCGAACTCCATTGACTACAATGCGTTCCTCGATGGCAGCGCTCCTGCAGGAAGCGAAAGCTGGGACACCTACAAAGCTTCCGAAGTTGGAACCAACAAACTCCCGAAGACCGCCGGCACCCTCAAAGCCGAATATGCCGCTCTTCCGGGCTTCGCGATTGATACCAAAGATGTCTTGCCGGGCATCGGAAGCAACGTCCTCACCACCGAGAAAGGCCAGATCGTTCTAGCGGTCAGGGCCGGTTCCTCCGGATCTTACGAGGGCATGCACTTCATCGTCGTCGACCGTTCTGCTCTCTCGCAATATGGCTCCCACATCGATGAGACCACCCACAAGGTCGTCCAATATAGCGCCCCGAGCACCACTAGCGACGTCACTTCGCTCGATGAGTATTACACCATGCTCACCCCGGGCAAATTGCCTTCTAGCGACTCCACCGCTCTCGATGCGCATGACGATGCGACCCAATATCCTTACTATGTTGAGGATGGAAAGGCCGTCGCCAAATCGACCTATGTCAACAAGTTCATCTCCTCTGACGAGAGCAACTACTCCAGCAGGGCCGAAGACGTCAACAAGAACGTCAAGGGCAACTGGAGCGATAACCTTCAGTACTACCAGTTCGAAGAGCTCTTGATCGACGAGAACGGCAAAGAGAAGATCACCTTCAAGGATGAGGAACTCGGAAAGCTCGTCACCAACTACATCAAGACCCGCCGCCTGAAGTCCTACAAAGACTGGGTTGACTCCTTCGATCAGAACTGGGTCGACTACGCCGAATACCTCGAGCAGCAGGATGCGGCCCGCACCATGCTCGATAGCGGCAACCAGGAACTCATTTCCGAAACCTGCGCCATCCAGTATGGCAGCAGCGATGCCAAGAACAACCTTGGCGACTGGGCGAAAGGAGGCGCGTGCTCCAATGGCAAGAACAACTAATTTCAAAAAGGTTTGCGTGTCCGTGCTCGCGGCCAGCGCGTTCATGCTCACGGGCTGCGACAAGATCGAAGTCGATCTCGAAGACGCGAAGAGGGATGCCCCGATCCTCGTTGTAAGCGATCAGCTCACCAACAACAAGATGGGGGAGATCTATGACGCTCTCGTGAGCTCGGGCAACTCCAACTCCGAACGCGTCCTCAACAACATCCTGAAGCTCTACGCCGAAAACATCTTTGGCAGTTTCTATGAGCTTCGCGAAGCCGTTAACGACCCCGCCAAGATGAACGAGTTCATCGCTGGCGCAAACCACAAGGCCGTCTATGGCGAAGGCGATGAAGCCAAAGCCAAGGTCCGCGTCCAGTACCACCACTGGCTCGACAGCCTCAAGGAAACCTTCTGGGGCTATGTCAAGAACTCCTCCTATCAGGAACGCTCCGAGTTCTATGAGGAAAAGTTCTACGACGCTCAGATCAACGAGCTCTATAACCTCGCCGCCATCCCGACCTTCAAGCACTTCGAGATCGACGCGATGAAGGACAAGGACGATGTCGCTTCCTTCTTCGCTCCTTACGACGGAACCGAGGGATACCTCGACAACTACAAGGACTTCATCGAGAGGAACTTGCTCCCCAACATCTATCGCGATGCCTTGACCGAGCAATACCTCATCGAGAACAACATCGGCTCCCTTGGGCGCAGCTACGCCAGGAAAGTCACCTACATCTCTCTGCCCGCCCTTGAGACCCAAGCGGCTGCTCAGAAGTTGTTGGACGCCTATTGCGAGCACGTCCTTGAGGATGCGAACAATAGCGCTCTCTATGGCGACTTCAGCTATCTGAACGCCCTCTACAATGGCTATTGGGACTTCACTGACGCGACTTGGGACACCCTTGCCGCAACCATGTATCACGATGCCGGCTTCGACGAAATCGTCACCGATCCGAACAACCGCGACGTCCCTGTCGAAACCGCCTACGGCAAACTCGTCAAAGACTACAGACAGATCGAAGACGATCGCCATCGCACCGGCACCTCCACCGACTTCACCAATGGCAATAGCTACACCAAGGAAGTTGGCTTCGAGCTCAAGGCCCGCGAGATCAAAGCGACCAACAAAGTCCACGAAGGCTGGTACACCTCCACCGGTCTAAGCGACCTCCCCTCCTCCATCAAGAACCGCGTGTTCAAGATGTCGGTTGCCAACGAAGTCGACTCCTTGACCGAGGGCAACTTCGGAACCTACGTGAACGGTGACTACTACATGGTCCCGTCCGAGTACTCCCCCGACCTCAAGTACCCCTACGCCATCTTCGATCAGAGCTCCAGCACTTCCTACCTCGTCAGGATCGACGAGGCCGTCAAGTCCTCTAAGCTCGTCCTTGATAAGGTTAACGGCGTTCAGTCCTACCAGAACATGAAGGAAGGCGTGAACGCGCGCCACACCAGGGACTTCGAGTATCAGTGGGGAATCATCCACGAAGTCGCGAAGCTCCTTGCCTCCACCGATTCTTACAAGAAAGCGGCCAGGCAGAGCTACGTGAAGCAGATGAGCCTCGAATATCACGATCAGGATGTCTTCGACTACTTCAAGTCGACCTTCCCCGATCTCTTCGACTGATCAAAACGCGCTATAATATGGGCAGGATGAAAATCCTGCCCTTTTATATATATAAATAAGGAGATACGCACGCATATGAAAGACATCTTCTGCCACATCATCGATGGGGAGATCCCCAGCAACATCATCTACGAGGACGATGACGTCATCGCAATCCTCGACATCAGCCAGGCCACCAAAGGCCACACCCTCGTCATTCCAAAGGCCCACTATGACAATTTCCTCTCCTGCCCGATGGAAATCATGCATAAGGTCTATGACGTCGCCCAGCGCATCGGACAAGCCGAAATGAGCGTCCTCGGCGCCAAGGGAGTCAACATTCTCACTAACGTTGGTGAGCCTGCTGGACAAAGCGTCCCCCACTTCCACGTCCACGTCATTCCACGCTACCTAGGCGGCGAAGGCGGATTCCAGATCACCATGGCCTCCCACGATGCGAATTCCTTCGACTTGCCGCGCCTAGCGATGCAGATCAAAGAAGGACTTGAATAAGCAAAGGAAAGGCCAGACCCGCGACCAGGTCTGGCCTTTCCTTTTGGTGCACAGCCTAATGTTCTTAAGCCGCATCGAATTGTCTATTTCTTCAAATCGTCCACTTCCTCTTCGACGCTAGTTCCAGCGACATAAGACGGATTCGAGAACGTGGGCAGATAGAAATAACGGTCATCCATATTGAATAGCTTTGCCGTCGTTCCACCTTTCTCGACGCCTTTATAGGCTTTGTCGAGGATCATCATCTTCGCATCGAGGTCATCGATGACGCCGATCGCAAAGGCTTCGCGGGTAAGCGGCATCACAGGGCTTCCGAATTCCGGTTTGGAATGGTGAGACAAGATGATGTGTTCAAACACAACCGCAATCTCTTTTTTGCGGAACAAAGGATGAGTGATGATCTGTTGCTCCAAAGGGAGATCGTCATATTCGTACATTCCAAGTTCTTTGGCGCACCGCCTAAGCTCAGCCTGACCGATGGAGATGTGTCCAAGCAATTTGCCTTCTAGAGTGAATTGGGTGGCGTTAGCGCCGCTAAGCTCGATCGTCTTGCCCATATCATGAACAATCACGCCACCGATCACCACGTCGCGATTTAGGCTTGGATATACCTCGCACATCTTCGCCGCCATATCCGCCATCGTAAGGGAGTGATAAAGCAATCCGGAGACGTAATCGTGATGGTTCCTAACCGCTGCTGGATAGGTAAGATACTTCTCTCCGAAACGCTTCACCATTGCCTCGACCAGGGCTTTGATATCAGGATCTACGATCGACTCAACATATAGCCTTAGTTTTTCCTTCATCGTCTCAAGCGAAACGGGAGCGCTGGAGACGAATCTCGTCCAATCGATTCCTTCTTGCGGCACGGAGGTTACTTTGACGATCTTGAGCTGAAGCTGCGTCTTGTATTTGTTCACGGTGCCCGAAATCGCGACGATAAGCCCTTTGGCGAGGATTTCCTCATCTCCTGGGGCATAATCCCATTTCTTGGCCTCGATCGTCCCTGTGCAGTCCTGCAGGGTCACGTTCATGTAGCCGCCGCCAGAAGAGGTGACGCCCTTCTTGCTATCGACGATCAAAAATTGCTCGTCTACCCTGCATCCGTCCGTAAATTCATTGATCAGCATAATTAGATATCCTCCAGTGCGTTATTGATGTCGTCGTAATCGTAGCCCTTTCTTGCAAGGCAAACAAAGAGATGGCTGCGAAGCGCGTAGCCCTCATATTTCTTCTCGTATTTATCCAGCGCGTATTTTAGGTCTTTCTTAAGCTTATCGCGGTCCTCGCACTCAGGGTTATCCTCATAGCCTTTTGCTAATGCGTATTCAATGGCTTCAGGCTCAAACCCTTTCTCGCGCAAGGCGAGCTTTACCTGCTGGTATTTCTTGGAATTCGGTGATTTCGCATAGCGTTTGTTCAGGGATTCCATCCAAGAAAGAGCATTGTTTTTCTCATTTTTAAGCGGGAATTGCAGCTTATTCAAAATGTTTTCGTCAATTCCTTTGTCTTTCAGGCGCTTGAGTATCAAGTGCTTGCCTTCATGCTTATACTCGCTTAATTCCTCGGCATAATCGACGGCGAATTGCTTGTCGTCCAATAAGCCGTTTTGCTTAAGCCTAGCGACGATTTTGTTTCTCGATTCGGCATCCGCCTTCAGTTCGATGAACTTCTGACGAATCTCCATTTCCGAATGAGGCCGTGACGAAATCATAGAAAGCGCCTTGGAATAGAAGTCGTCGTTGGTGGCGTATTCCTTTAGCTTCTTGAACTCGGCTGAGGATATCTCTTTGTTTGCGTACAGCCGGAACTCGGTGTAAGCATCCACGGAGCAATTTAAAATCTCGCCGTTAGAGAACGAAATGACCACGCGGTCTTTCTTCGCCGCGATTGATTTAACCGTCAAAGCCTTCTTACCATTTGCGCCTGATGACATTGCTGTACACCTCATGCATCTGATTATAGAAACGGTCCATCGAATATTCCTCGGCTGCGAGGATGCCGTTTTCGATGATTGGCTTTCTCTCTTCCTCGGTAAGATCGACGATGCGCTGAAGCTTCTCAACAAAATCGTCTTCGCTTAGGAAGAAGAACCCGTTCTCGCCGTCGCGGATCGTTCCGCTTAGGTTATCGTCGAACCTCGCCAAAACGACTAATGAAGAAGCCATCGCTTCCATAAAGGTCAAGCCCTGGGTCTCCGTGATGGAGGCCGAAACGAAGCAATCGCCGATATGGTAGTAGTTTTGCGTTTCATCCGGCGCGCATTTGCCCGTGAAGATGACATTGTCCTCAATGCCAAGCTTCTTGACCTGCGCTTTAAGATCATCCTCGGCAGGGCCAAATCCAGTGATCACGAATTTGGTGTTCTTCCTTGGATTGGTCTGCAGGTATTTGTAATACCCGTCGATCAAAAGGTCGATCGACTTCTCTTGCGCGATGCGGCCAAGAGAAAGAATCACATAGTCATCCGGCTTGATGCCGAACTTCTTTTTTATGGCATCCACGGCAGACGTGTCTTTGTTTTCGACCGAATACCGCTTCGTGTCGATGCCTGTCGGGATGACGGCGATCGTGCCATCGCTTCCGATCGCGCGAAGGTAATCCTTGATCTTATAGCTAGGCGCGACGAAGGCATCGAAATTGCGGGACTTGCCGCGGAAGAAGAACCGAACCGCGTGCCTAGCGACGCGATCAAAATGCCCGCCGGTGAAGTAATAGGCATAATCCTCGATCATCGTGTGGAAGGTATAGATCTTGCCGATTCCAAGTCGCGAGGCGAGGATCGACCCGAACATCCCAACGCCGACATCGGTTTGGCAATGGACGATATCCGGATTGAATTCGCGCACGATCTTCGCCGCTTTGCGGTTGAAAAACATCGCCGCCCGATAGCCGTAAAGGAACTTCAGTTCAACGCCGGGGATACGAAGAACGCCGTCTTCGAAAGTAACCTCTTTGCTGAACGGATTGGTCGTGACAACGAGGACTTCGTCGCCATGTTCGATAAACGTCTTGCGAAGGTTGTAGGAAGAGGTGGCGACGCCATTGATTTCCGGGGGATATGTATCGGTGAACAATGCTAATCTCATAGGTCCCAGCTCTCCCAATCGGAATTATTGTTCTTCGTCTTCTTAGGCGATTTCACCTTTTTGGGCTTCTTCGGCTTAGCTTGCTCAACCTTGATGCGGCTATGGATGGAGGTCTCGGTCAAGTTTTCGCGTGGCTCTTCCTCGATGGTCGGAAGATCGAAATTCAGCTCCACGTCCTCCTCCTTTTTCTCTCTGCGTCTCCGCAAAGCGGTTGTTTCGGAGAACTTGCGCTGCAATTCTTTGCGCGAGATCTGCCTAGTCTCATACATCGTATCGGCGGAGCGCTTGCGCTCATCGAATGTCTCAAGTTGCAAATCGACGAAAGTCTGACGGTTGACATAGCCGATCTTCTCTTTGCCGCCGCGAGAACGATAGAAAGCCGCTACCAAACCCGAAATCACAAGCATCAAATGGAAGGTCGCGAACCTCCAAAGAATCTGAGTGGCAGGAACGATTTGTTGCTGGTTGGCTCCGTCGAAGAAATTGTAGAACAGGAAGTAATAGAAAAGCTCGGAGACACCGGCTGAACCAGGAATAGGAATTAGACCCGTAACCATCTGATGGAACGAGGACAAGAAAGCCGCGTCCATCATGAGGCGGGGATTGAATGGCGCGTCTTCACCAAAGGCGTGCAAAGACAATCCAGCGAAATACGGTATGCAATTTCGCATGAAAATCAAAACAAGGAAAAGCAAGACCTGCAAGATCACGACGGGGACGTTCGCCTGCAATCGTCGCAACTCGATTTTGAAGTTCTCAACCTGAACGCGAAGGTTCTCGCGAGTCTTGTCCGGCTTTTTGATGATATGAATCTTGCCAAGGAAGCCAATGACATGATGGAGGATGAAATTATGGATATGGTGGCTATAGCTCATGACGAAGAGCATCGCGATGACCGAAAGGTTAAGAAGGAAGCCGATAATGATCAGCGGAAGCATGGGAAGAGTAAGCGTCGAGCCATCGTTCATCGGGATATCGATCGACTTAATCGACATGATGCCTTCCCATTCGACGACATAGGCAGCGACGTCGAAGAGGATCAATGCGCTTTGGTACAAGATGAACCACATGACCATGATCGATGCGGCGTTGCTCACTTGGATGCCCTGCGACTTCAAGGTATAGACTTGCATGACCTGACCGCCGCTAGCGCCCGGGGTGACGTCGCTATAGAACTGCCCGACAAAGGAAGTGGCGATGCCTTGATGGAATTTGTATTGCCTTGTGTATAGACGGCAGAAAATCAAAATGATGACGCCATCGACGGCATAAGATGCAAATACAATCCCGAACATGATGAGGATGTAACGCCAATCGGCATTATTGAACGCGGAAAGGACCTTATTGAAGTTGTCGCCCCATAGAGAAATGGCCAAAGACACTCCGGTGGCGACCAGGACAATCAGGATATAGAGGATGTATTTCAACGCCCCGTTCTTTTTCTTCGCGCTCTTTTCTGGCATAAACGACATGGTAATAATAAACCATGTCGCGTGGGATTGGAACGCGATTCCGCACGCGCATACGAGAGGCGCAGATTCAAAGACTCTCGTTTGATAAGGATTAGGCGAGCCGCAATTACGGCACATTGCGTTACAAAATTGACCAGCAAGGAAGAAAAATTCGCCAGGTAAAGCGCTTGAAATAGTACACAAACGCCTCCGTCGAATTTAAAATGATGCAAGACAAAACATGATCGGCATACACTACCGCTACTCATACCTCAAGTTCCCCATCCAAAGAACGCTTGAGAAATACATGGACAGAAAGACCGTCCGCCTGATTCTTGGCAAGAGCCCGCACGTCTACCGCGCTCTAAAAGAACTTGGGCCAGACATCGGAAGGGGCAATCCTTTCGCAGGCTTTATGGATTTCTCGTTGACCTTCTTAGCCGTATATCTTTCCCATGATAAGAAAATCCAGCCGAGCCATCTTGGCGAGGCAATGCTTTCCATCGCAGATTCCGATCGGTCGAAGTTCGCGAAATTCGACTTGAGCAGCAAAGCCGGATTCAATCTGCTTGTGAAAGAGTTGGAGCAAGCCGCTGCATGGAAGCCCAAGAAAGAGCCAGACGCTTTGTTCCATGACGATTTCGATATTCGCGTATCGCATGAGGAAAGAAAGATCGTCATCGAAGTCAACAATAGCCCAGCCGAGAACATGATACGGAAATCCGGAGGCAAGAAATTGCTTCCCGAATTCGACAAATTCGATAAGCGAATGACCGAGAATCTTCACGGACTTCTTACCGTCGAAAGAAGCGAAAACTCAGTCAAGTACACGATTCTTGCAAAATGAAAACGAAGCGCTCAGACGCTTCGTTTTCATTCTATTTAGCTAAGTTTTGCAAAGAAATCAGCTTTGGAAGATCAATTCCCAAACGTGGTAGATGAGGCCATAGAAATCGTTTTCCGTGCCGCTAAAGCCATTGCGTGAGACGGCATAAACGGAGTTAACAAGGGCACCGGAGAAGAAGTCGCAAGCGAGTTCTATCTCGGTCCTCGTTGCTTCGGGGCGGAAATTGAATGGCAAGTCGATCATCAATTGGTTCTTGAATGAGGTCATGATTCCCCAATAGACCTCGCGATAGACATCGCACCTGAAGATCTTGCGGAATTTCTCGATCTTGGTGAAAAGGATATGACTGATCGCTTGGGTGAAGCGCATAATCTTATCTTCTTGCTTGTACGGCCCGCCCTTCGCTACAAGTTCCTTGACCTCGTCTGCATAGCCAGACAGCAAGTAATCCAGCAGGTCTTGCTTGCAAGAGAAATTATTGTAGAAAGTGTTTTTGCTCAATTGCGCTGCGTCGGTGATGTCCTTGACGGTTATATCGGTCAGGCATTTTTGCTGAAGCAATCTCTCCAACGCCATAGCCATCGAAGACTTGCTTCGCGCGATTCGCGCATCAACTTTTTTGCTCATTGTGTTTATCTTGTCCCAAATTAGATTACACGTGAACTAATCTTTTATAAAGTTTATTAAGCAATATTAATGTGTCAATACGAATTTTACTTATTCTTTCGGAAAACCCTTAACTGCGAGTTTAACGGCCTCATAGCCGCCATCATAGGTCTTCGCCGCCTTGAGCTCGACGATTCGCTTGTTAAGGTGGATCAATAGATCTTTGTCTTCCAGCAAACGATCAAGCATCTCATTCATTTTCTTGCTCGTATCGCACTCGAAGGTCGAATCGCCATATTCCTGGGCGTTGACCGCGCCATAGACCTCGTGGCCGCCGATGTGGCGCATCATGATCTTCACAACCGGATAGAACGCGAGTTCGCTAGGCTTCGTGATAAGGGCCTCGCACTTCCTCATAAGCAGGTTTGTGCTATAGACCGCTTCGAAGATGTTTTGGTTGTAAACCGTATACACGCCCTCGATCTTTTCGTTCTCCATCGTCTCTACGAACTTCGTGAATTCTTCATATTGGTCGAAGTAGTTTTTGGCGATGTCCTTGAATCCATTCACGTGTTCGCAAAGGTATTCGTACATCGTTTTGTGGTCGCCGAAGTTGAAGAACAAGGCGGCCTTCTTCTCCTTCACGTATGGCATGAGGTGCGAGACCATCTCCGCGAATTGCTTCGCGCCTGCGCCTGCTCCGCCAACGGAAAGGAGGATGCGGATAGGCTCGCCATTTTTGATGCGGGCGATGCGTTTCTCCACGTCGTGCTCGATATTGGCGACTAACTCATGGTCGATATAATGGCCAATCATGTAAATCTGATCTTCGGGAATGCCTTTTAGCGGCTTCTTGGCAAAGCCGTTCAGCATTTTGTAGCCGATATAGGCAAACGGGGTCTGAACCGCATGGATAGCGCCTTCGGAAAGATGAAGCGCCATCGGCCAGTTATCAGGAATTGCTTCCACGACGTGAGTGAGTCCGGCATGCACCGCGCCTTGGCTAGGCCAAGCGTGGGTCGCGATATAGGGGATATCCTTCGGAATATCGTGGAACAAGGGCACCAATAGTTCTGACGCCTTCTGGTCGGTGGAGTTGTAGGTGATCTTCTTGAAGCCCTCGGAATTGAGGGGCTCCCAAACGAAGTGATTGAAAACTTTGGACTTCTGGGAAATGCGGCTCGCGAGGGAATATAGATCATTCTGCGCGCGAATCATCTTGGATCCGGTCGCGTCAAAGGAAGCAAGATCAAGCCAATACGGCTCATATCCAAGCGCCTTGGCGCAGGAAGCCATCGCCATCGAGATGCGATAATGGCCGAAGCCCATGCGAATATTTCCAACGATCAGCGCATTTTTCGGGAATTCCATCGGCTTGTCCGAAAGCACCAGGTTTTGGACCCCCATGCCCGAGAGGCAGGGAATCGGCTGAGCGGCTAGGTGATAAACCTTGTCCGTATCGTCGCCGAATTTCTTAATGTAGTTATTCTTGTTCTTAATGCCTTTTTTAATTGTCTTTTTGTCAATGGGATTGCCAAAGATAACCGAAGATCTGTCTTTCATAGGTTGACCTCTGAATGTTTGCGACAATTTTAAGACAATTATCGACTCCAAAAAAGAAAAAAATTCGATTCTATGCATTCTTTTTGGAAACCGCACTAGAAGACATGGTTTTCGCGGTTCGATTGAGTGATAAAAACAATGCCAATTTTGACCTAGATGGATATGTCGTATTTTCTATACGGCGCACCGCTAGTCACCATAACTTCGCGTCCTGCGTATGCGTATGCTCGCGAATGCATCTAGTTTGGAAACTCTCTTTGCTTTATCATTTTTAGGATAACCACTATGCAACCAATCATCGAAGCCAAAAACATCGCCAAAACATTCGTATCCGGAGACAAAGAAGTCCATGCCGTCGACGGCATATCCTTCTCCATTGGACCTGGGGAACTCGTCGTAATCGTCGGGCCATCTGGAGCCGGAAAGACAACCCTGCTCAATCTTCTCGGCGGGATGGACAAGCCTTCTAGCGGCAGCCTTTTCGTCAAAGGCGAGGACGTCGCGAGCTTCGACAAAAGGAAGCTCACTCTCTATCGGCGCCGCTCCGTTGGGTTTGTGTTTCAGTTCTATAACCTCATGCCGAATCTCACGGCAAAAGAGAACGTAGAACTCGCAACCGAGCTCAAAAAGGATGCCAAATCCCCCGAGCAATCCCTCATCGACGTCGGGCTAAAAGACAGGATGGACAATTTCCCATCTCAGCTTTCCGGCGGCGAGCAGCAGCGCGTTTCCATTGCCCGCGCCATCGCCAAAAACCCCGACATCATCCTTTGCGATGAGCCAACCGGCGCATTGGATTATGAGACCGGGAAAGAGATCCTCGCCCTTCTTGCAAGTGCCGCGAGAAAAGACGGCAAGATCGTCATCATCGTCACCCACAACTCCGCCCTCGTCGAGATGGGCGATCACCTTCTCCGCGTCAAAAACGGCAAGATCATCGAAGACAAGATGAATCCAAATCCGAAGGACATCAGGAGCATCGAGTGGTAAATGGGCGCATTCGCGAAATCCGCCATAAGAACGATATTCGCCAATAAGGGGCGCTTTTTCGCAAACATATTGATCGTAATGCTCTCCCTAGCGATCACCGCGGGCTTAGGGTCATTGCCCGAAACCTTAAAGGATTCCTATCTCGTCAATTATGGCGAAACCACGCCAGACATCACCGTGAAAACCAAAAGCGAGGATGGCCTAACTGACGAAATGATCTCCACGCTATCTTCCTATCAAGGCGTCGCCTCCTACGCGACGTTCACCGAGATGGATCTCGAGATATCGGGGGCATACCACCGCGTTTACGTGATGGACATGGAGGAAGGAAAGCTAGGCGCTCCAAAACTCGTGGAAGGCCATCTTCCCTCATCCCGCACCGAATGCGCCGCTGAAATAGGACACCTGAACATCGCCTCCCACGAACTAGGCGAATCGATTTATTTCGGCAGAATCCGCTTCGGCTTTTTGTCCTTCAATATCGAATTAGACGTTGTAGGAACCGTCGACAGCGAGATGTACAACTGCTCCGCCAAAGAACGCGCGATGCTAGAAGATGACGTCGAGGACTACATCAAGGACATCTTCTACATCGATTCCAAAAACGTTCCCGCCGGCTTAGGCAACATTCCCACAACCGATTGCTACCTCCGCTTCGATGACCCTCATGACTACATAACAGATGGTTACGCCAAACGGATGAAAACCATCAAAAACGAGCTCACGTCCCTGCTAGGTGAGGATAACGTTGAGGTTTTGACCATGCAGGAAAATACCTCTTATGCGCTCCACGAGGAATACCACAAGAAGATCGTCGGCATCTCTTATGTCTTCCCGGTTTTCTTCTTGCTTCTATGCGCGCTCGTGAACTCCTTGACCATCACCCGATTGATCGCCGACGAGCGCGCCTGCTTAGGCTGCTACCATTCTCTTGGAGTATCCCCAATCAAGATGGGGCTCAAGTACGTCTCTTTCTCAGCGATCTCGACTTTCATCGGCGCGATCGCCGGATATTTCATCGGCCTTCCTGCCGTCCCTAGACTCATCCTCCCTGCCTATGAAGCCGTATTCCAGATGCATGGGGCCAATCCAAGCTTCCTCCTCCCGATGGGAATCATCATAGCCATAGGCGTGCTGCTATTAAGCTGCATCGTGAGCATCTTCTCCGTGAGTCGCTACCTGAAGGAAAAGCCAGCTGAGCTATTCCACGAAAAATCACCTAAGCCTGGCAAGAAGGTCCTGCTAGAAAGATGGAAATGGCTTTGGGGACATCTCCCATTCTCTTGGAAGTCGAGCATCCGGAATATCCTAAGGAAGAAAAAGAACCTGATTCTCACTTCCGTCGCCGTCATATTGAGCACTTTGCTCCTTATGGCGGGATTCGCATTGCTCGATGCTTCAAGCGCTCTAAAAGCGGATGACCTATTCGCCGATGTTGCCTCCTCCATGGGCACGATCTCATTCGTGGTCATCATGTTCGCCATCGCGATGGCAATCTCAGTCGTATACCTATTGAGCAACATGAACATCACCGATAGGAAAAGGGAACTCGCGACCTTGAAGGTTTTGGGTTATACCGATACCGAATGCTCGCTTTATTGCATCCGTGAGCTTGCGACCATCGCCATCATCTCTTGTATTCTCGCGATCCCGGTCTCGCTTCTAACGATCGACCTCGTCTTGTTCCGCTTCTTGGATTTCGGAAAACTCCAAGACCTCACCTGGCCGACCTTCGTCTTCCCGCCGCTCCTCCTCATCGCTAGCACCGTCATCACCGCGCTACTACTTCACCCTCGCATCGCTAAGATCGACATGAACGGATCGCTCAAGTCAATTGAATAGAATTGATTGATTGATTTCGCCCCTATCCATAAATGAAATTCGATATAATTCTTAGAAAGCAATGGAGAAATAGCCTATGAGAATCTCGTTGAACCGCGAATGGAAGCTCTCCAGAATCGGAGAAGATTGGGTCAAAGACATCGATGTCCCCTTTGACAGCATGCTCCTAGACGAAGTGTCGGAAGAATCCAAAGGCGGTCCAAATATCAGCTGGCTCAATTGCCACGATTACCAGTTCGTCAAAGCACTTCGGATCGAACGGGAATGGCTAGGAAAAGACATCGTCGTCGAGTTCGAAGGCGTCTACCATAACGCCGAGGTATTCCTCAATGGCGAGCCCCTCGTAACTCGCCCCTATGGCTATACCAATTTCTATGTGGACCTCACCCAGCACGCCCGATATGGCGAAGAAAATGAACTGAAGGTCATCGCCCACAATTCCGATCAGCCCAATAGTAGATTCTATTCCGGCTCAGGCATTTATCGCCCCGTCCATCTTTATGTTCTGAATAAGAATCGCGTCAAGCTGAACGGCATCAAGATCCTGCCGCTAGACCACGTCAAAAAGACCGTCCGCGCCACGCTCCTCACCACGGGTTCAGGCAAAGGGGAAATCTCTTTCCTCGATGAGCAAGGCAAGCTCCTACTAAAGGATTCCTTTGAAGCAGACAATCGCTTCGAGAAGGAATACGAGCTAAAAGACGCAAAGCTCTGGTGCCCAGCCGAGCCAAACCTCATCAAAGTCGAAGTAAGATACGAAAACGAAACATATCTCGATTATTTTGGGTTGCGCACCCTATCTTGGAACCCAAAGGAAGGCTTCTTGATCAACGGAAAAAAGACGCTTCTAAAAGGATGTTGCCTCCATAGCGACAACGGGATCATCGGGGCCGCGAGCTACCGCGCAAGCGAATACCGCAAAGTGAAGCTTATGAAGGAAGCGGGGTATAACGCAATTCGCTCCGCCCATAACCCAATGGCGAAGTCAATGCTAGAGGCATGCGACAGACTCGGGATGCTCGTGATGGACGAATACGTCGACATGTGGTTCATGCATAAGCTGAAATACGATTACGCGACTTATTGCAAGGAATGGTATGAAAAAGACCTCGCCGACATCGCGGACAAAGACTACAACCACCCATCGGTTGTCATGGTGTCCCTCGGCAACGAAGTGGGCGAATCCTCAAGCGAAGAAGGCATCGCGTTCTGCCAGAAGATGGTCGATTATATCAAGCCGATTTCGGCCGGATGGGCCATCACCTGCGGCATCAACGTCTTCTTCAACGCGCTTGCCGCGATGGGCATGGGCGTCTATAGCGATTCCAAAGCCGAGAAAAAGCAAGCGGTCGGAAGCGAATTCTTCAACAACATGCAGGGGTTACTTGGCGATTCGTTCATGAAATGGGGTGCCACATGGCCTATCGTCGACCGCAAGACCAAAGGCGTGTTCGCTACTCTTGACGTCGCGGGATATAACTATGGCATCAGGCGCTATAAGCACGATTCGAATAAATACAAAGACCGCATGATCGTCGGAAGCGAGACCTTCTGCAAAGACACCGTCGAATTCATGTCCCTCGCAAAGAAATATCCGAATATCATCGGCGATTTCGTTTGGACCGGCCTCGACTATCTAGGCGAAATCGGCATCGGCGCATGGGAATACAAAGAATACGCCGAGACGTTTGCCAAAGCCCCAGGTTGGCTTGGCGCAGGCGCTGGGCGAGTCGACTTAATCGGAGACGAGCTAGGCGAAGCGCTATACACCAGGGTCGCCTTCGAGCAGGAAGTCATCGCGATGGCCGTCGTTCCCGTCCACCATACTGGCGAAAAGCATTCCCCTTCCGCCTGGAAGATGTCTAACGCCATCCCCTCTTGGTCCTACGAAGGCCAAGAAGGCAAGCCAGCCGATGTCGAAGTCTATTGTACCGCTCCGCGCATCGAGCTAGTGCTAAATGACAAAGTCGTCGCCAAAGGGAAATCCCATAAATCGGGCATGACGAAATTCCGCATTCGATACGCTTCCGGCACTTTAACCGCCCGGGCTTTGGACGATAACGGAAAAGAACTAGGAACATATTCACTATCGACCGCAGGCAAGGAAAACGCGCTCATGGCCCGGCTCGATGAAGTCCATCCTGACTTCAACGACCTTCGTTACGTCCATTTGACTTTGGGCGACAAAGAAGGCAATCGCAAGCCGATGCTACGCGAAAAGATCGAAGTCCGAGTCGAAGGAGGGAAGCTCATCGCCCTTGGCCATGCTTGCCCCTTCAACAAGGACGGATACAAAAACGATTGGACATCCACTTATTATGGTTGCGCCCTTGCGGTCATCGAACCTGACGGCAGCGGAAACAAGATCCAATTCAAGGCGCACAGCCCAATCGGAGATGCGGAGCTAGAATTCGAATGAGCAAAGTCGGCTTAGTGATGGAAGGCGGCGCGATGCGCGGGATGTTCACCTGCGGGGTCATCGACGTCTTCATGGAAAACGGAATCGAATTCGATGGGGCGATCGGAGTGTCCGCCGGCGCGACTTTCGGCTGCAACTACAAATCCCATCAGATCGGCAGGCCTTTGAGGTATAACCTGAATTACTGCAAGGATCCGCGCTACGGCACCTTCAAGTCGCTGCGCAAATATGGCGATGTCTACGAGAAGCAATTCTGCTACCGCGACTTGCCCTATAAACTCGATCCCATGGATTTTGCGACCTATGAATCGAGCCCCATGGAGTTCTATCTCGTGGCCACGGAAGTCGAATCCGGGCGACCCGTGTATACGAAAATCGATCATTTGGATGACAAGGCAATGGATTGGTTCCAGGCTGGTGCGTCTATGCCGATCGTGTCTACCCCAGTGGAGATCGATGGCAAGAAATACCTCGATGGGGGCATTTCGGATTCGATTCCCCTCAAGGCATTCGAGGAGATGGGATTCGACCATAACGTCGTGATCTTGACTCAGTCCCTCGGCTACAAGAAAAAGAAGATGAGCGGTTTCTTGCTGCATCTAAAAGCAGCAAACCAATACCCGAATATTCAGAAGAGACTGGCTGTGCGCCACGAGATGTATAACGCCGAGAAGGAATATGTTCTCGCTAGGCGCGATGAGGGCGCATGCTTATTGATCGCCCCAGAGGAGAAATTGCCCGTAAGCCACATGGAGCATGATCCCAAAAAGCTTCAGGCAGCCTATGACCACGGAAGAAAAATAGGCCTCGCCTATTTGAAACAGGTCAAGGCCTTTGTGGGTCAATACAAATCTACCAAATGAAGTTCGACTTCAGCTGCTCGCCATTATCGATGAGGAGGTCTTCGCCCGTCATCGATTTGTTGATGACTGTCAGGAAGTAAACCCATTCCGCGATTTCCTCTGCGCTTGCCCACTTATGGAGCAATGTTTCATCAAGCACGGCTTGATATAGCCTTTCGTCATTTAGGATATGCTCGTTCATCGGGGTGATGACGCCACCGGGAGAAAGGCTATTGCAGGTCGCACCTTTTTTGGCAAGGCGCGAGGTGAGGTTCTTCATATAGGCGACGATGCCGCCTTTTGAAGCGGAATACAGCGGGAATTCTGCACCGTTTCGCGCCGAAGCGCTTGCGATGAATAGCATCGATTTAAGCGCTGGGGATTCGGACAATTTCTCGGCCATCGCAATCGTCCCCTTGAGGTTGACGCTGATCGCGTCGAGGTCGTTTCCGGTCCCGGCTGCAAGCACTGCGATCTCCACATCAGGAAGTTCAGGAAGCGGGTCACGGATATCCTGCTGGAAATGATGATAGGAAGGGTGGTCGATAACGGATGGTTTCATGTCGATGCCATACACCTCGTGGCCGAGGCTTAGATACTTCTCTGCACTGGCCCTGCCAATGCCGGAAGAGGTGCCGGTAACCAAAATAATCATGCCTGTGCCTCCGTTAGCTTCATAGCGCGATAATCGATATACGCCTGCCCTACTTTATCCTTTTCGTAGTGGCGGAGCACCCAATAGCCAAATGGGGAGAACACCACTTCCATGAGTAGCTCGGCGACGGCTCCCGTTGCAGCGCAGGTGAAGCACTGGGCCAAGTTCCAGCCGAATAGATTCAAGCTGACGATGAGCGCGAAGAGCAAATTGTCCAAAAACTGAGCGGCCACGGTTGAGCCATAGGCGCGCATGCTGAACGCGAGGAATCCATCAGGGTGCTTCTTGAACGCCTTGCCGATCGTCCAATTAAGAAGCGCGTTCGCAACCGCCGAGGCAATAAACGCAACCGAGCTGCCGAATACGACGAACCAGTCGCCCGCAAAGGTCCTATTGAGCGCGGTGTTGATCGCCTCGCCTCCGGTCTCGACGAAGCTTTCGCCCCAGAAGCCAGGGATCAGGCTCGCTAGGAAGAAGATCAGACACACCAGCCAATTGATGGCAAGCGCGACGATCGAGATGAGAATAGATGCCCTTGGCCCGAATCGCTTGGTCAAGATGTCCATGGTTAGAAACGAGAGCCACGATAGGATTATGCCGCAATCGAGGGCAAACCAATCAAGTCCCGTATCGATGCTTTTGTTCGCCAATAGGTTCATCCCGACGATGGAAATGACGAAAAGGGCAAGCAATACCCCAGGTACGCTGTGGAATAGAATCTTCAATTCCTCCAGCAAGGCTTTCGCCTTACGAAGAATAACCTTCATTTGTTGTCTCCTTGTTTTTTATTTCGAAGATGGTTAGGCAAGGAACATCTTCTCGACAGCGGTAATTAAACTCTAATGCCGATATAGGGTCAAGCAAAAAGAAAAGCAAGCGGGACGTGTATTCGTTTTCGCTTGCTAATCGATGCTTATTCGCCAGGCTTCAGGTAATATTTGTCGCCCGCTTTGATGACGCGGACTTCCTTGACGTCGGGATTGAGCTCAAGGCGATATCCCTCACGCTCATAGTCTTGGCCATCGTAATTGATGATGACGGTCTTCTTTTCGCATTTGACGACGTAGAACGCCTTCTTGTCGGAATCCTGAACGAGGACGGTGTCCGGCTGGACGCCTTTCTCATCGTTATGGATGTAATAGACGAGCTCGTTGCCTTCAAGGACGCCGCGCAGGGTCTTTCCGCCAAGTAGCCCGCCGTTCTCGCTATAGACGGTGAACGCGGCTTTCTTGTCGTTATAGGCGCTCTGCAAACGGGATTCGAGCAACGAATCATCGATACTCTTCTTCGCACCTGCCCAGAACTTCTTCCAGCCCGACTCCTTCTTTTCTTCCTTCTTCTCTTCTTTGGGTTCTTCGTTGACGACTTCTCCTTCAACGACTTTTTCTTCATCAGCCATTTTCGTATAGCCTCCTAAATGTTCGGTATGATTGTACGCCTTTTGCAAAAGGCTGGACGCAATTTCGCGTCCAGCCAATCATTTTATTCGTCCGAGGGCAGATATTTCTTTTCGCCAAGCACATTCCAGCAGAGATCATATATGTGCTTCTTTACCCCAACCGGGCCGCCTTCGTGGTCGCGGTTAGAGGTGAAATCGCGCATAGCCTGTTTGATATCTTCCCCATTTCGGAAGCGGACGATCAATTCATGAACAGCCTTGAAATCGTCAAGCGCCATATCGAACATCTCATCGATCGACCAATTATGGGCTTCTCCCGTGGCGGGGTTTTTCCACTCGGCATGGTTTTTGTTTGTGATATCGAGCGGAGCGAACTTCTTGACGCTTGCGGGATGGGCTTGCGAATATGGGGTGCTATATTTCCCAAGCAAGTGGAACAGGGGCCTTTTGGTGCCGCGCGGGTTCCAAAGCATGTTCTCCGCCGAGACGAAATCGACATAGCTTAGGTAATAATCATCTTCTCCTAGCGGGGTGGGTGCGCATGCCGCCCACATCTTGGAACATTCCTTGACCTGCTCGTCATCGTTTAGGATGCATTTGGATAGCTTTTGGTAGGTGCCTCTTTCTTTGGCGAACACCTTGTCGAGGATCGCTTCGAAGAACCCATGCGACCAGCCATAATATCCGGTCAGCTTTCCGTTTTCGTCGACTCCCGAGCGGTAGAAGATGTAGGCATGCATGATCCGGTCCACGCAATAATGCATGAGCAAGCCATCCAAAAACGCGAAAAGCAGATCCGCGTGTTCGCTCTTTTTGGCGTACTCCGCCATTTTGTAATAGGTATCCGCCACATCGATTCGATGCATCGCGTGGCCGAATTCCTGCACCTTCTTCTTATCGTTCCTCTTGATCCAAGGAATCGTTCCGTACGCCATGAAGGTGTCTGGCCCCTGGGAACCGAGATTCACGATACGCTGAAACGCCTTATCCTCCTCGGGTAAGGCGGATAAGGCGAAGGTGTAATGGGTTAGAATCGCAGGCATGGATCAGTCATCTCCCGCGCCAAGGCCTTCAAGCCCTTTGGCATTGGCCACCTTATGGGCTTTGATGTTCTTGACGAAGAGGAACACGGCGATCGAGATGCCAGAGCAGATGAGGGCATAGATCGGAAGGATCGACCAGTCAAATGCATCGATTCTTAGAAGCAAGCCAAGAAGGATTGGGGTGATGGTCTGAGCCGCCATCGAAGCCATGTAGTAGTAGCCAGTGAACTGTCCGACTTTCTTCTTGGAGCAAAGCTCGACGACCATCGGGAAGGAATTGAGGTGGACAAGCGACATGCCAAATCCCTTGAGGCCCCATACGATGTATAGGTAGAACGGGAAGCCATAGTAGCCAGAGACATCGTCGAATTTGCCTTTGCCAATCGCGAACTGGAAGATGGTCCAACCGATATAGCCAAGGATTGCTAGGGCAAGGCCCGAGACAATCGTCCATTTGCGGCCGATCTTGTCAGCGATGAATCCGCCAACGGCAAAGCCCACAACCGAGCCAACGCCGCCAACGAGGGTCATGATCATGTTGCCGGAGCTCTTGGCGCCCAAGAAGCCACGAGAGTAGTTGATCATGAAGGTCGCGACGCCGTTATCGGACATGAACCAGAAGAATTCGGCGACAAGAATAAGAATGAGCATGATGAAGTTCGCCTTGGACATCGGCTGTTCGTCATCGTTTTCAACGCTATCGGCGATAGCGGCATATTTTTCGCCCTCAGCAAGTTCGGGGGCGAGCTTCTCGGCGAGTTCGTTCTCGCGGACGGTGAAGATCAAGACCACCGCAGAGATGACCATGAGGACGGAGGCGACCAAGAACGGTCCGATGATCGCCCAGATGTTTCCGGTTGCCCAGGTGTCATTTCCGTCGCCAAGGTAATCGGTCAAGACAAAGACGAGTCCGACGACGGTCGCAAACGCGCCGCCGATGTAGCCCATGATGTTGATGATGCCGTTTGCTTTCGAGCGGAGCGGCTTCGGGGTAAGGTCAGGCATAAGAGCAACGGCGGGGTTGCGGTACATCATCGCGAACACGAGGACTACGGCCATCATGATGACGAAGCCCACGATATTGTTGAAATGGTAGAAGACGGGGATGAAGGGGAAAGCGATCGCGCAGACAAGCGTTCCGACGAGAATATAGGGCATCCTCTTTCCGAGTTTTGTGTGCGTCTTATCCGATAGACGGCCGAATATCGGCATGAGAATGAGGGCCGCGAGGTTATCGAGGGCCATCATGACGCCGACGAGGTATTGGACCTCGGTGTCGTCGACAACCGCGCCGCCACGCCTAGCGGACAAGACGTTTTTGAACATCTCGGTCAATAGAGGCGGGCACCACAAATCGTAGACTTGCCAAAGAAGAAGAATTCCAAAAAAGGCGAAACCGATAATAAAGGTGCGCTTCATGTTCAACTTCAAAGGCATGGGATTGTTCTGTTCCATAAGTTGATATCTCCAAATGTGCCTTAATCCTACCCCCAACTCGTTTAGAAAACAAACACCAACATTATTTCCGACTAGATTATTGCGCACTTACGCGCGATTGATAAAAAAGGCAAACGTGGGATAATGGGAGCCATGCTTTTCGTTTGGTCGCTATTAATTTCTATTGGCTGCGGCGCGGTAATCCTTGGCTGGGGACTAGTTTTTCGCCTGCTAAAAAAGAAGCCGCTCGACGTGAAAGCAAACCTCCTGAACCTCGGAATCGATGCAGGGGTCGCTTATTTGCTTTCCTTGATTATTCTTTCTTTCGTCTATGGCCTATTCGAACGCCATAGCGATTGGAACGTCGCTCTAGGGTTAATCGCATCCGCACTAGTGGTCTTTGCGCTTCGCCCCCACCGCCTCGTGCTTTCGTTGCTCCATAAAGAAAGCGGCGCGATTAAAAAGCACAAACCACTTTTGGTTCAAATCGGTCTTCTATTTGTATGCCTTCTAAGTGAGACGCTCATATGCAACGCCGCGAACTATGGTGGGCCGAAAGGAGCCAAAAACGAATACACGTCCGCCACGTATTCGCGTCACATCGGCAGCGAACGCGAGGACGGAACCATCGATATCGGAAGCGGGCGCTACGTCATTTTGCCTTCCATGAGCTTCTCCGATATCGAAAACATCTACATCGATACCGATTACCAAAACTGCGAGATGACCGTTTCGATTGGTTACAAAAATGGGAGCGACTACACCACGATCGCATCCAAGACGGTAAACCCCGCCTACGAATACGATCGCTCCATCGCCTTCAAAGCCCCATCGGGCGTTGAAGAAGGAATCCTCCGCATCGTGTTGTTCTTCCCGAATAATAGGGCGGGATACCCAACTTCGATCAGGCTGCGTGCCGTAAGGACAAACGTTGGAAACCTATTTAGCTTCTCGCTTCTTCGTTTCATGGCGATGGTCGTATTGACCGAAGGATTCGCGATCATCCTATTCCATAGGAAACCCGATAGCGTCGAGCCGGAAACAAAAGAAAGCGTCACCAAGAAGTTTGTGATTCGGGTCAGCATCTTTGCTGGCATGGCTATGGCGGCTTTCCTGATTTTGGCGTTTGCCATGAAGGACTATTTCTTCACCACCTACCCATTTACAAGTGAGGAGCTAGGCACAAACCTTACGACAGCAGGCTCGACGAACCCATTCATCTATTACAACCTCTTCGATGCATTCATGAAGGGTCAGGTGCACCTTGACGTCGAAGCGGATCCGCTTCTAGCGACCATTAACCCCTACTCTCCTGCAGAACGTAGAGCCGCAGGAGTCACTTATCTTTGGGATACCGTCTATTATGCGGGCAAGTATTACGTCTACTTCGGAGCAAGCCCAGTCGTTCTAGTGATGTTCCCATTCTATTGGCTCACCCATCTCGTGCCTAATGGGGTTTTCATTCAGCTTTTCGGTTGCATTCTTTACGCCTATGGGTTCGCGCTTTTGGTCGCAGCGGCCAACAAAGCTTTTGGAAAAAACCTGCAAATCCGCCATTTAACCACCATCGCGATCATGGTTTTGCTAGGATCGCTATTCCTGGATTTGGTCTCCTGGCGCACGACGGACTGGAAGTATCATATCCCCTATATCTACGCTCTTGGCAGCGCCGCCTACTTCGTGGCGTTCACCCTTTTTGCCTATGCTTCCGAGAAGAAACGAATCCTTAACCTTGCCGCTAGTGGGCTATTCTTCGTGTTGATTGTTGCCTCCAGGGCCACGATGGCGGCCATATTGCTTCCGTGCATCCCGCTCTACCTCAAGATGCTCATCCACAAAGGCGAAAAGACCCTGCCGAGGAGGCTCCTTGATTTCCTTCCGATGGTGGGAATCCTCCTTGTCGGGGCGATCGTGATCTGCGCCTATAACTATGTTAGGTTTGGCAAGATCACCGATTTCGGGTCCGGCTACCAACTCACGATCGCCGATTGCAGGCAGTTCCATTTGAACAAAGAGGCCTTCGCGGCGGGATTCCTTTTCTACTACCTGCCATTCCCAACCTTCAGCCAGAGTTTTCCCAATATCGACGTGGGCGTCGCCCCGTTTAAGCTTGGTGGCATCCATCCCTATAACGTCGGCAGTGTGGGCGTGCTTAGCTCCCCGATCCTATGGGCATCCTTATTGGCCCCGGCGTTCCTAGTGAAGAAGGACGGCTGGGAAAAGAAAGCCTTCTATATCGCTGGAATATTCGTGCCATATATCCTCGCGGTCGTTTGCTCCGCCTATGCGGGGTTCTGTTTCCGTTACGCGAGCGAAATCCTTGGCGCGGCCGGCATGATCGCGGCACCTGGACTTATCCTAGTCGCATCGAGATGGAGCGAAGGCAAGGTTCCTTCCAAGATCTTCTGGAGCTATGTCCTTGTGGCTGGATTATTCGGAGGCGTCGTGAATATCGCGTTGATGGCCAATAGCTTTGCGCCGCTAAAATCCGGCGACCTATTCGGTTTCCGAGTTTGGATTGAACAAATGTTCAATGGAATAGTAAAATAAAGGCCTATGACTTTCTTTATTGGACTTGCAGACAAGATTGACGCCCTCAAGGCGAAATTCCCGAAGATTCAGCGCTTCTTGCACAGCCGCTGGAGATTCGCGCTTTACCTGCCGCTACTTTTGCTCGGATTGACCTTGATCCATTACCTATTCGCATATTCAGCCACTCCTTATGGCGGTAGCGAAGGCTGGAAAAGCGCAGGGGCCAAAACCGTATTCTTCGTCCTGTTCGCGATTTTCTATCTCTTCGTCGCCCTTCGCCTCGTCTTCCTCGGGCTAGCGAAGCGCCTCACCGCGAGGCACCTTGGGTTTGCGTTCATGCTCGTATCGGCGGGAATCCTTATTGTTTTCTCTTTCTACCGTTACATGAATTACGCAGGCTTCAAGCACGATTGGGGTCTAAGCTATTACGCCTCTAACTACAATGATCCCAATGGCCACTTCGGCATCATCTATGACATCTTCAATAACGGCAGGATCCCTAATCCCGACCTCGACAAAGGCCAATACTATCAGCCCAAGATGTGGCATTCCTTGATGGCCGTGTGGATGAATCTAAGCAAAATATTCATACACGCCCCCGCTGAAAATCCTGTTCTGGATGTTCCTGGCAAGGTTTTCCCGCTTTACACCTACCACGAATACGCGCTCCTTGAGTCCTGCCGCATCATGATCAATTTCTACGGCGTCCTCACCCTCTATTTCTTGTTCCGCATCTTCGTGCGGCTATTCGAGAAAGGGGCGAAGCTCGCCGTGGCAAGCTTCTTCATCGCCACCACCCCAGTCCTTTGGTATGTGCCCTTCTATGGCAATAACGACTCATTGTCCTTCGCCTTTGCCCTCATGGGCCTATTGTTCGCCCTCGAATTCCGCAAGAGGCATTCCTATGTGAACATCGTTCTCTCTGCCATCGGAATCGGCGCGGGCATGATGTGCAAATTGTCTTCTGCCATGGTCGCCTTCCCCGTCGCCTTCATCTTCATATTGGAACTCGTCAAGGTCCTCAAGGCAAAACCCAAAGGATCCAAGTTCTGGACGCCCGAAGTCACCGCGTTCGCCTTCCAAATCCTTGCGTTTGCGATTGTGGTTTTCCCGTTAGGGCTGGGCACCCATCTATACAACAAAATCGTCTTCGGCGAGCCGATTGGATATGTCTATGACCTCGAATGGCATACCGGCAGTTTCCGTCAAAACTGGATGCATCTCGATGACAAAGTGTATTCTCCGCTAGCGCGCTTCTTCACCTTCCCGCAATCGGACCTCTATTACTCGATGTTCAACCTCAGGCAATGCAAAGAGAAGACGATCTTGTCCGATGGCACCGTTTGGTACGTCTCAAAATGGGGCGAGCAGGATTTCAACGTCTGGACCGCTTTCCTCAAGACGAGCCTTTGGACCGAAACGACGCTCAATCTTTCTGGCGCCACCCTCGTCTTCGCAACGATTGCTTATCATTCTTACATCGTCCTCGGCTGCTTGTTCCTATTCATGGGCCTAGTCTACGCCGGGCGCGCCTTCTTCAAGAAGGATAGCAACAGGTTCCTCTTCTTCCTGATGCTCATTATCGCCCTCTCGACCGGTTTCTCCTATGCCTACTTCTGCGTGAAGTATCCTGTCGGCTGCTCCTCGAACGCGAGGTACGCCCTATTGCTATTCATCCCGATCCAAGTCACCTTGGCCTCGGGCTTCGTCGATTTCGTGAATGCGATCATAGACCGCGTCAAGGAAATCGCGCATAAGCGTTAACGCACCCACGCGCTCGCCTGAATTGTATCTTTGTCGAAAGGGAATATAATATCCGCATGCCTACTACCACCACTAACAAAAAGCCCCTGAAAAAGGGACAGCTCATGGAAATCGTCCGCTTCCTCGTGATCGGGATTGTCGCGACGATTGCTGACGCCGGGACGCGTCTGCTCGTATCCTATTTCATGCGCAACCTCAACGAATTCCTAGTCACCGGCGTCTCCGTCATCGCCGGATTCATCGTCGGGGTCATCGTGAATTACGTCTTCTCGATCATCTGGGTCTTCCAGGACGTGAAGGACAAAAACGCCGCCAAGAGCCAATCCAAATTCTGGCTCTTCGTCTTGCTTGGCTTCATTGGGCTTTTGTTCCACGAGGCTTTGAATTACGGCGCGGGAGCGCTATTCAAGCTCGGCGGGATATCGCTTACCGATGGCCAATCGAGCGTATTGCTGACCATCAAAGACGGGACTTGGGCCTTCTTCGGATCGCTCGACTTCTGGATGTGGTTCCTAATCTTTGCACTAGGCACCCTCATCGTCCTCGTCTGGAACTATTGGAGCAGAAAGAAATGGATCTTCATCGCTCCAAAGGAAGGAGAAGAAACCAATGCCTGAAAAAAAGACTTGCCTCATCATCGGGGCTGGGCCTGCGGGACTTACCGCAGCCTATGAACTGCTAAAGCACCCCGAGGCCAATATTCATCCGATCATCCTCGAGGAATCGGACATGATCGGCGGCATTTCCAAAACCGTCGAATACCATGGCAACCGCATCGACATCGGCGGCCACCGCTTCTTCTCGAAGTCGGATGAGGTCATGAACCTCTGGAAGGAGATCATGCCTCTTCAAGGCGCGCCCGCGAAAGACGACATCATCCTCGAAAGGACCGTCCCCCTCGCCGAGAACGGACCTGATCCAGAGAAGGAAGACACCGTGATGCTTAACCGCAACAGGGTCTCCCGCATCCTCTATCTCCACAAGTTCTTCGACTATCCGATCTCCATCAAGCCCGCGACCTTCAAGAACATGGGTTTCGCCCGCACCTGGAAAGCCGGCTGGGGCTATATCGGAAGCGCGATCCACAAAAGGAAAGAAGACTCCCTCGCAGACTTCTACATCAACCGCTTCGGCAAGCCGCTATATGAGATGTTCTTCGAGGACTACACCGAGAAGGTCTGGGGCAGGAACCCCTCTGAGATCTCCCCCGATTGGGGCGCGCAACGCGTCAAAGGCCTCTCCTTATGGAAAGCCTTCACCTCCTTCGTCACTAAGCCCTTCCGCAAGAACTCCAAGAAGACCGAGACCTCGCTCATCGAATCCTTCTACTATCCGAAGAAAGGACCTGGCCAGCTCTACGAAGAGATGGCAAGGCTCATCGTGGAGAAAGGCGGAGAGATCCGCTTCCATAGCAAAGTCACCGGCATCAAGCTTGACGGTAACCGCGTCGAATCCCTCACCGTCAATAACAAAGAGGAACTCGCCGCCGATTACTTCGTCTCCTCGATGCCCCTAAAAGACCTCTATGAGGCTTTTGGCAAGGATTCCGTCCCCGAAAAGCCGTATGAGGTGGCCACTCACCTCGTCTACCGCGATTTCATCACCGTGGGCCTATTGCTCAAGAAGCTCAAGATTGAGAACAAGACCAAGACCAAGACCGTCTCCAACATCGTCCCAGACACCTGGATCTACGTTCAGGAAAGGGAAGTGAAATTAGGAAGGCTGCAGATCTTCAACAACTGGTCCCCCTATATGGTTAAAGACCTCGAGAACACGGTCTGGATCGGCATGGAATACTTCGCGAACGAAGGCGATGAGCTCTGGGAGATGGACAAAGATAAATTCATCGAGATGGCCATCGACGAGCTCGCCTCGATCAACGTCATCGAGAAAGAGGATGTCCTCGATTCCACTCAGATCAAGATCAAGAAAGCCTACCCCGCTTACTTCGACGCCTATAAGGAGATCAATGTCGTTCAAGAACACCTGATTGGCATCGAGAACCTCTATTGCGTCGGCAGGAACGGCCAGCACCGCTACAACAACATGGACCACTCCATGCTCACCGCGATCGATGCCGTAAAAAGCATCATCGACCCCTCTTCCTTCAATAGGGCCGACATCTGGAAGGTCAACACCGAGACCGACTACCACGAAGCCAAAAAAGAAGAAGGCGTATAAAGAAATCGGGATGCAACCAAGCATCCCTTTTCCTTTGAATTCGCATGCATGTCCCCTCTATTTGAAGAGGCTCCCCTTGTCGAATATATCGTTTAGGCAAACGGTGATTTCATTCACGACTTTGCCGAATCTACCGCTGTACCAAGGGTCTTCTATCTCATCGATTTCGGGCGAAAGATAGGATATCGGGCGAATAATCCGCTTATGATCGTTTAACATGCGGTCAAGGTAATAGCGGTTCTCCTCATCCATATATAGGATTGCGTCGGCTGACTCATAATCCTGCTGCGTGATTTGGGCAGCGCGATGCTTCTCTAGCGGAATCCCGCGACTTAGCAATTCCCTCTTCATCGGAGGGTAAATGTCATTTCCAATCTCTTCGCGGGAAGTGGCGCGCGAAACGATATCAAACCCTTCGAGCAATCCCTTGCCTCGGAGGAAATCCTTGCAGATGTATTCTGCGGCGACGGAGCGGCAGATGTTGCCATGGCAAACAAACACGATTCTTTTCATGGGGAATATTGTATCTATAAATATGGTTTAGTTCCCATTTATAATTTTTTTGCTAATCCGCAATAATTCGATTATGAGCAAAAAGGGGGATGCCATATTGACATCGATACTCGATATCGCGATTTTTGGAATCGTCTTGATGTCGATCCTCATGATGTATTTTGGCCCTAACGAGGCTTTAGCTTCGCAAGGCATCGCCTTATTCAAATACTACACGACGGAATCAAACGCCTTGCTTGCTTTGATTGCCCTAGTTTGCTTCCCTCTAGACCTCATGGTCGCGCTTGGCAAAAGAGACCATGTCGAGAAGGAATTCCTGGTCTTGTTGCATGTTGGAAATACCGCCACGACCCTCACGTTTTTGACGGTCGTTGCCTTCCTTGGGCCAACCATTGGGTATGGGGCGATGTATGCAGGCGCGAATCTCTTCTTGCATTTGGTGACGCCACTGCTTGGGTTATGCCGCTTCCTGTTTTTCGGCAGGAGCACCAATCCAATGAAGGCAAAGGAATCGCTAATTGGAATCAGCACGATGGCCCTCTACGGAATCGTCTACATGATCAACGTGTTCGTCCACGATGGTTTTGGGCAAGTCGAATACGATTGGTATGGATTTGGATCAGCAGGGCCCGTAATGGCAGTTGTCTCCTTCTTCTTGATTCTCATCGGGACCGCGCTAATCGCAATCGGATGCCACTTCGCTAGAGTCGGCATTCAAAAATCCCTCAGCCGGCGCAAAAACGAATAAGGGGTTCATCGGATTTGAAATTTTTCACGCTTAAGGCACGTGCATATGCAAAAGCCGCGGAGGTCATCTGCGGCTAAGCGATTTATAGCGATGTGTATGCTTCGAGGAATACGGCTTCAAAAGTCTAGATTATCAGTCTCGCTCTTTGTAAGCTTTACGAAATCAGACGGGCTTAAAGACACGCAGTCGATTGTATCCCCGTGTTCATCGACCAATTCGACTTCGTATAGTTCATTCGGCTTCCAAATCTGCACGATGGTGCCCACTGTGCCTTTCTTTGCCTCAGGCAGTTCAATTAATGTTTTTACAACATCAAACAATTTGATTTCCATGCCGTTATTTCCTTCCATTTCGCTTTGCATAGTTCGTTATCAATACAGGTTTCCCATCATGACTATTTAATCCGTAAACCGCTATTATGTTAGCGGAGTTTCCATTAGGGCCTCTCACCGGGATTTCGTATTTAAACAGAATCGTCCCAACTTGGTTTTGTGAGATTGACGAAAGAACGGCTCGCCCTTCTATGATCGATGAATGTATCTGCGTCTTAAGCGAATCGTAATTATCTTTCGTGTATCCCAATACGGCCTCGTAGATGATCGCTTTATGTTTCCCGACAGGATGTTCTTTGTCAAGGGAGTATTTGAGAAACTTATCGTCAAGCGTTCTGACTTTCTTGTAGTTTGGCATCAGTTTGCTGGTCTTTTTATCTCCCTCTATCGAGTCAAAGACCGATAGTATTTGTGAAGCCATGCAGTAGCTTTTCGTGTAGCCGGCCGCGCCGCACCCATACCTTCCGTTCGATGGATCGTATTCTTGGGGTTTCCCGCCCCCTCCGATTTTAATTGGCATAGCATCTGCCTCCTTTCGTCTGCCCAATTTTGCGCCGCCAAGCAGTTGTTGAAAATACTTGAGAAATTGAAGTAAAATTGAAGTGAAAATGAAGAAAAAAGTGGAAACAAATAATTTCAACACCGGAAAATATCTCGCATGTGTTTACCCTTTCTTGAACTTAACCGTCACGAAAGCAGATCATTTCAACTCCGTCTTGAGCGTTTTTCTGACGGGGGACATGCGGGATTACGAGATCGACAAGTCGAGCGTCAGTAGGCTCGCCTCACACGAATACGACATAACCAAAAGGGTAAAGAGGGTCATCATCGATTCCGACAATGAACTAGAGGCCGCGTTCAAAGAAAACCTCCTTTGCGGGTCTACGGCGGAGGAAGCGATCTCGAGGCGGATCTACGAAGAAATGAAGCGCTTGAACAGCGCAGATTCCTCTGGGAGGCACGCGGCATTCGCATCATTCGAGAAAGGCGAATTCGGTCGTTTCCTGTTCCTATCCTTTAAATGCGCCGTCGCCAGCAGTAACCTCCCTGAGAGGGCAAAGATGAAGACGGGCAGACAGAAGAAGGGCTCCTTCCAGTCCGTCTTCTTCCTTTCGGAAGAGGAGAAGGCGTCCGAGACGGATCGCCTAAGAAAGAAGCTGCTCCGCTCGAACGACAGACTTTCGAAAGACGATTTCGGCCTGATGGGGGAACTGATCGCATATGCGGGCCTCTCATTCAGCGATAAGGAGAAGGAGGAGGTCGCGCTTCGTTTCCTAAAGCGTTGGCATAGCGAAGGCTCGGACGACCCGGCGAAGGATTTCCTTTGGAGACTTGAGTGCTTGCGCAAGACATACGGAGAAAAGAATGGCTTCCTCGGTTGGGAAAGGCCCGCGGAGGAGGCGGCAATTCAAATCGCGCTAGCTCCCCTACCAGCCGCGTATAGGAAAGCCGTAAGGCAGAGTACATACGCCGAGGCGAGGCGCGTCCTCGAGGCCATCCGCCAGGACGAGCGCACAAGCTCTTCCAAAAGACTGAAAGAGCTTCTGATTAACAATGAGTTCTTCCTTCCGGATTTCGATGGGCACATAACGGAATCGCTTTGGGGATATTGCCGGGCGATTGCGCAGCTTTCCAGAAAGGCGGGATGCTCCGAAGAATTCCTTTCCAAGCTAGCAGAAATCGAAAAGCGGTCCCCGCGAACTGCAACGATGGAAAGTCGGATCGAAGCACTTAGGGCGACGACGCAGAAGGGTTAAGCAATATTGCTGACCACGGGTGGTTTGCCTTTTCCAATAAGGATAAAATCAAAACGACCAATTCGGGCATTGGGCTGATGGCGAAGGCTGAAAGGAAGGCTGAATCAAATTAACCCATTGCCCGCGCCCGAACTCGGGACCAACAAAACAAGGAAATCAGATTTCTCTTCTCTTGTTCCTCTACGCGCCCGTGATAAAGAAGGATGCGGTTTCTTTCTCATTGAAGAAGCCATGCGAAAGGCCTAAGTCGAAATTGCGTCAAAGCGTACTAGACGGATTTGGGGCATAATCAAACGGCGCGCTTTACCCAATCTCCAACTATTCGAGGAAAATGGCGAGTGGGCCGTATTTTGCGATTTTCTCAGCCGGATAATACTGTTCCATGTCCTTTGGAGAGGCGACTTCGTCATCGCGATACCCTAACCTGGATTTTGGGAACGCGGCGTATAGCGTTTCAAAGGAATCAAACGGAGCTAGGGCAATAACCGTGCGGCTTAGTTTCTCCCCGGTTGCAAGGTTTGTGAAAATGATTACATCCCCCACTTCGAGATCTGCTCTTTTCTCATCGAATAGGCGCATCTCGATGTCTTTGAATCCTTCCTTGATGGCTTGGAACGGGCCATCGCAAAGATTCATCTCGACGGTTTTTCCGCGCGCCTTTTCATATCGAAGAGGGACTGCACCGTCATTTGCATAGGTTGTGAACTCAATCTCGATAGATCCCTCATCCATAATCGGGGGTTGTTTGCTGATGCAACGGAAATTAGGGTTTTCATCGATATTGGGGAAGAAAACCTCCGCACCGCCATTGGCGTGCACTTTGGTCAGCAATACCTTATTGGAATAAGGAAGCAATTGACGGTAAATGGATGCACCGCCGATGATGAAGACATCCTCTTTTTGAAGAATGCTATCAATAAGGCGGAAGAACTGATCGAGGGTATGAACGTTGAGGACGTTCTTATAATTATGGGTCTTATCCTGCGATAAAACGATGTTGGTCCTCGACTTAAGAGGCTTGCTCCCCGGGAAAGAAAGCAAGGTGTTCTCCCCCATCGCCACGACGTGATTCAGCGTGGTCGCACGGAAAAACGCCATGTCTTTTGGGAGATGGAAAAGCAATCCGTTTTTCTTTCCGATTCCAAACTCGGAGTCGACGCTAAGGATTTCGATGATGTCGTGTCGCTTGCTCATATCGCAACCGGAATCTTCTCGTCGAGCTTCTCGTATTCGTAGCCTTCAAGCTCGAAATCCTCGACTTTGAAGTCATAGAAATTCTTGATGTCCTTGTTCATGTGAAGGATCGGCGCAGGGTGCTGCGGCTTCGCGATCACCTTTTTGGCAAGTTCGATATGCCGATCGTAAAGATGAGCATCGGCGATGACGTGGAGCAAAGTGCCGGGCTTAAATCCGCTCACCTGGGCAAACATCATAAGCAGCAAGGAATACTGCAGGACGTTCCAGTTATTCGCGGTCAGCATGTCGTTGGACCTTTGGTTCAAGATGCCGTTTAGGGTATCGCCACTCACGTTCAAAGTAAGCGAGTAAGCGCAGGGGTAAAGAGCCATCTCATGAAGGTCGTTGAAGTTATAGAGATTCGTCATGATCCTACGGCTCGTCGGATTGTGCTTCAGATCATAGAGGACACGATCCACCTGGTCGAATTCGCCTTCGGGATAGATGTGCTTGACGCCAAGCTGGTAGCCATAGGCTTTGCCGATGCTGCCGTTCTCGTCTGCCCAAGCATCCCAGATGTGGGAATGGAGGTCATGGACGTTATTGGACTTCTTTTGGTAAATCCAAAGAATCTCATCGAGGCAATTCTTGAAAGCCGAGCGACGGATCGTGATGATTGGGAGCTCCTTCTGGAGGTCGTAGCGGTTTACGATTCCGAATTTCTTGATTGTATGGGCGGGGGTTCCATCTTCCCAGTGCGGGCGAACGTTGTAAGCCTCATCGCTTACGCCGTTCTGCAGGATGTCGTTGATGTTGTCGACAAAAACCTTATCAGCGTATGACATGTATATGCATCTCCTTCTATTGGACCGTTACATTATAGCGACAGGCGAATTTTTATCGAGATGTCACTTGCATAGATTTTTCTAACTTATGATGCGAAAATTCGTATCATTGACAATGTAAGCGCTTTACTTAACCCTTTCTTGAAGAAAGGGCATGACGAGACTTATCATAGTTTAATAAGCTAATCTCTTGGAGGAACGTTGATGAAAAAGTCACCTATTTTTGCCTTAATGGCCTCTGCGATGCTTTTGGCTTCCTGCGGAGGCGGCTCCTCATCCATCGCCTCATCCATCGACTTATCCATCGTCTCATCCGAAACTCCCGCTTCAGAGAATCCGGATTCAACGCAGCCCATCTCAGAAGTGCCTGAAGTTCCTGCGTCCAGCGAAGAATATGATCCCTCCGTCGATGCGATCACAATCGCAAAAGCAATCGAGCTCGCAACAGCTGCTGGAGAAAATGGCACCACAGAGCGCTACATCATAGGCGGTACCATCCAAAGCATCACGAAATACGCCTTTGGCGAAATGACGATTGCCGACGAAACCGGCGAGATCTACGTCTATGGCGTCTATTCCGAAGACGGCTCACTTTTCTTCGATCAGCTTGAGGACCGCCCAGAAGTCGGCGACTACATCTATATCAACTGCATCCTCAATACCTACAAAGGCACCCCACAGGTCAAAAACGGAAGGCTACTTAAGGTCATCCATGCGATCGACGACCGCGTGTTCGAAAAGAAAACGATTGCTCAAGCCCGTGCAGCTGCAGCGGATTCTCTATTGGAACTCAAAGGCGTCGTCGCCAAAATCACCTTCGCTAACGGCAAAGTTCCTAACGGCTTCTATCTCGTCGATTCCTCGGGTTCCATCTACGTCTATTCGCCTGGCGTCGCCCTTGATGTGGCCGAAGGCAACGAAGTCACGATCCAAGGCACCAAGACCTACTACATTCTCGATTCCGAGAAGGAGAACGCAGCCAAGTTCGGGTATCAGGGATCTTGCCAGATTCAAGACGCCAAACTCGTTGAAAACGATCAGGGGTCGCACGAATTCGACAAATCATGGATTCAGGAATCCACCGTCAAGGAGATGATGGAACTTCCTTTATCCGACAATCAAACCACCAATATCTATAAGGTAAACGCCTATCTAGAGAGGCGGCCTGGATCTGGATTTGTGAACTATTACTTCTTCGATCTCGATCAAAAAACCGGCTCCTACGTATATACCCTTTGCAACGGCAGCGACTTCTCTTATCTAGACGAATTCGATGGTAAGATCGTGACCGCTTACCTCTCCATCCTTAATGCCAAGGCAAGCGGAACCGGAACCAATTACCGCCTCATTCCGATAGAAGTCATCGACGAGGGTTACGAGTTCGATGTAAGCAAAGCTGCGGAATTCGCGGTCAAATACTATGGCGTTGGCCAGTTCATCGAAAGCTACAGCGCCGATCCGGCCACGCTGCTCGTCGATTCGGTTTCAAGCGAGCTATTGGGAATTGAGGATGTTCCTCTGTCCTATGCTTCCGACAATACGGACGCGGTCTACTTTGAGCAAACAGAAGACGGAACCGTATTCCATGTTAGAACCCCAGGGAGCGCGAAAGTCACCGTTTCCTCAATCTATCAAGGCGTCACCTATTCTGAGGAATTGAGCATCACCGTGACTGAGCCTGAGCTTCCTGAAAGCCTCACGGTCGCAGAAGCCATCGCCGCTATAGACGAAACAGAAGTCACCGTCCGCGGTATCATCGCTTCTTCGCTTGTCGTCCAAAGTGGGTTCATCCTGATTGACGAAAGCGGAATCATCGCCGTCAGGATGGCGGACCAATCCGATTTGGCCGCCCTCTCATTAGGAGATGAAGTCATCGTCAAAGGCACAAGGACCCATTATAAGCCCGCCACAAACATCGTCGGTCAGACCTGCATCAATGACGCTACCGTCGTCGCTGATCTATATGGCAACCACGATTACTCCACCGCTTCCTTCGGCAGCACAACGGTCGAAGACATCTATGGCTTCGTCGCTAGCGAAGACCATACGGCTGAGGCATACACGCTGACCGCCCAGCTCATTAAGAAATCCTCTGCCTACTCCACGAACTACTACGTGACCGATGGAACCTATGAGTTATTCCTATACGCATCAAGCGGCAGCCAATACTCTTGGCTCGACCCCTATCTCAACACCGATATCGAGATAGAGCTCGTCCCCTGCAATTGGAACAACAAGAGCTATTATCGCGTCATGCTCATCGCGATCCACCCCGAAGGTCAGGACAAGATCGTCAATGACCTCTATTTCCGAGGATAAGATATGCTTGCAACTCTGAACGAAGTCCTCGCCACAGCCGAGGAAAGAAAAATTGCGATCGGCGCGTTCAACGCCGCAAATCTCGAAAGCCTTCAGGCCATCATAATGGCCGCGGAGGAACTCAATCTCCCCGTCATCATGCAATTTGCCCAGTGCCATGAGGAATGGGTTTCGATCGACGTGATTGGACCCGTCATGATTCAGGAGGCGAAGCGCGCGAAAGTCCCCGTCTGCGTCCATCTCGACCATGGCGAAGACTTAACTTACGTGAGACGTGCACTCGAATTGGGTTTTACCTCCGTCATGTACGATGGATCAACTTTGCCTTACGAAGAGAACCTGAAGAACTCGATTGAGGCAGTAAAGCTCGCAAAGCGATATTCCGCGAACGTCGAAGCGGAACTTGGCAGCATGGGGAAACGCGAATATGGGGATGGCGATGCCTCAAAAGAGGATGAAACCAAAATCTACACCGATCCCGACCTCGCCAAAGATTTCGTGGAGAAAACGGGAATCGATGCGCTTGCGTGCTCTTTCGGCACCACTCACGGCATCTATCTTAAAAAGCCAAAGCTCGACTTCGAAGTAATCAAGGCTGTGCGCCAAAAGACTAGTGGCATTCCAGTCGTTATGCATGGTGGATCAGGCGTGAGCCGCGAGGACTACAAAAAGTCAATCGAGGCAGGCGTTAGGAAAATCAATTTCTTCACCTATATGGACAAAGCAGGCGGCAATGCGGTCGCGGATTACCTCAAGAACGAGAATCCGAACCCCATCTTCTTCAGTTCAATGTCCATGCTTGCGCGTTCCGTCATGAAAGATAACATCGTTCAGGCAATGAAGATGTTTGCCAATTTGGACTAACATAGGCGAGGCGTGTATTTGTTTTCGATGAATACTAAAGGCCGCGGAGATGAACTTCCGCGGCCTTTATGATTATGTTTTGTCGACTAGCAATTAGAAGAATCTGCCGATGATGTCTTTCGACGCGGCGCAGGTGTCTTCCATGTCGCCGAAGGAGATGATCTCGCCGGCGTAGAAGGTGTTCTTGGTGCCCTGGAGTGCTTCGAGCTTGTCATACCAGCCGTCCGCATAATCCTTCGGAGAAACGTGCGGGCAGTAATAGACTTCCTGAGCGTAGAGCTTCTCTTTGACCGGGAAGCCGACCTTCTCCATATCCTCATCCATGGTCTTCATGGTGTATTCGTAGGAGACGTCTTCGCTGCCGAGGTGGTTGCGGAGAGCATAGACGGTCGCGGGGCAATCGCGATCGAGATATTCCCATCTGTTGTAATAAACCATCGCGTGGCCGAGTCTCTCGGGAACCATGTTGTCAACCATGTAGCCGGAGATGTTCGGGGACTTGCCAGGCTCGAAGGTCGCGATGTAGTCGCAATACTTCTCGTGGATGATCTTGCCGAAGAGCTCTTTCTCTTCCGCGGTGGCATCGGCGTAGTTCGCGAAGTAATCAAGCGGGGTCGTGACGATGAGCTTATCGAATTCCTCGACGGTCTCCTTGCCATCGCGGAGAACGGTGACTTTGATCTTGCCGCCTTCAGGGCGCTCGACCTTGACGACCTCGGAGTTCAAGAGGGCGGGGTGTTTGAGCTTTTCGTTCACGTGGACGTAGATCTGCTCGGTTCCTTCTGGCCAAGTCCAGAGCTTCATGCCGACGAATTCGAGGGCGGTCGTAACGTCAAGATACTTCATGACGAGGGCGGTCGGGATCTCATCGAAGAAGCCGTAGCCGAAGGAGGTGAACGGTGCGATCCAGATGCGCTGGACTTCCTCGACGCCATTCAGTTTGCAGAATTCAGAGAACGGAAGGGCGAGGTCCTTGAGGTTCGGGTTGGTGCCCTTGATGTAGTTCGGGAAGGAATCCTCTTTGGTTGCGCCGCAATAGCCGTCGACTCCCTTGGAGATGCCATAGTATTCGCCTTTGGCAACGCCAAGGTGGCCATAGCAGTCATAGCCTTTGTACTTGGTCTGCATGAGCTTGTTGAGCTTCTTCATCTGCTTCTTGAGCTTGAGCAGGCCAGCGGTCTTCTTGATCGAGAAGTTGACCTTGGGTTCGAATGGATGATCGACGGTGCCGTCGAGTTTGCGGAATTCGCGGCGCATGTTGGGCTCGCCGGGCTTCCAGTCGGGTCCGCAGTGATAATATCCGCCGAACTCTTCCATTTCAGAAACGGCATGATAGGTGATGGCACCCATGATGGCGCCGGTTTCGAAGGACTTCTCCTCTTCGACGCCGTTGTGTTTCACCTTGATCTTCGGTGAGAAGCACTTGCCGCCAACCCTGTTCTGTTTTTCAAAGATGACGTAGTTTTCGTACCCCTTCTTCTCGAGGTACATTGCGCAGGAAAGACCGGCGGGACCGCCGCCGATGATGCAAACGCGATCGTTAGTAGGCATTATTTTCTCCTTATTATTGAAGTTGTTGATGTTATTGTGACACATTTTGACTCTAATGGTATGAAAAATCTTTCGCGGAAGTGAGTTTTTGCATAGCAAATGCGAAAAGGGCGTTCTCAATCGAGGGCGCCCTTCACGTTAGATTGCCGCTTATTTTTGTAGTAGCAGCGGGATAAGCGAGGAGATAAGGCCATAGGTCTGGGTCGGGAAGGAGAAGACCATCTTCGATAATTGCCTCGCCGTGACCTTAAGGTTGATGATCAAAGTCAACACATCGAGATAGCTTCCGGCATCATCGGATAAGATCGCGGCACCGACTAAGTGGTTCTTCTTGTCGATCACGAACGTCAGATGCTCATAGGGCTGGTTCTTATTGCACCAGGACATGGTTTTGCCAAGCTCCACCTTCTCTACGCGATAGAGTTCAGGATGGGCTTCAGCGTCTTTGACGCTTACGCCAACCTGGCCAATGCGCGGCAAGGTGAAGACGAGGTTCGGAATAACGGGATATTCGATTTTCCCGTTAAGCGGATTCAGGATATCGAGGGCGATGTAATTCGATTCGAATTCCGCGGTAGAAGTCAATTTGGGAATCTTCTTGTCGATTACATCTCCGGAGGCGTAGATGTTCTTGACCGCGGTTCTGAGATGGGAGTCAACCTCAATCCCGCGGCTAGAAGCCTTCACCCCGATGCCCTCGAGGTTCATCCCTTCGACGTTCGCCTTGTGTCCGACGGCGACCAAGATGTAGTTGGTTTTGATCTCGTCGCCTTCATCCGTGCGGAGCGTGTATTCGTTTTCGCCTTTTTTCTCAATCGATTTGACGTGGGCGTTGAACACGAAGTTCGCGCCTTGGCCCTTCATCTTCTCGACGATTTGCTGGCCGTATTCCTGCGGATACATCTCCAAGGCGGCGCCCGTCACATTCACGACGTCCACCTTCTTGCCAAGGCTTAGGCAAAGCGAGGCGAATTCCATCGAGATGATGCCAGCGCCGACGAAGGTCGCGTGGTCAGGGATTTCGTCTAAGGAGAGGAACTCCCTGGAGTCGTGGAAGTATTCCTTTCCCGGTATATCGAGCGGGACATAGGTCTGCCCCGTGCCGATAACGAAGTTTTTGGCCGAGTACTTCTCACCCGCAACCTCAATCGTGTGGGCGTCGATGAACTTGGCCTCGCCGCGGATCAAATCGAATCCGAAGCGGTCGAATAGGCCGCTCATCGCCGGCTGCATATATCCGATGACCTGCTTCTTGTAGGCCATGAGGGATTTCCAATCGAGTTTGGCTTCTTGCCCTAACCCAATGCCTTTATAGCGGTCAAGCCCCTCTTTGAGTTCGAACGGGGAATCGAGCAATATCTTGGCATCGCAGCCATAATTGGTGCACGTCCCGCCCAAAAGGTCTTTTTCAACCAACGCAACCGACTTTCCGAGGGTCTTTAAGATTAATGCCCCATGCCAGCAAGCGTGGCCGCTGCCAATGTAGATAACATCATAGTTCTTCATTGCTGTCTGCCTCCAATATCTTATATAGGATCCGATAGAGAAATCCCGCCTCTTCCGGGGTTAGATCGAGCGTCTTCGCGATCGATTCGGGGACGCATACGGCTTTGTCTTTCAGCGCTTCCCCTTCCTCGGTCAACGTTATCACTAGGTTCCTCGCGTCTACTTTGTCTTTCTCGATGGAGAGATACCCTTTTGCCTTTAGCTTCTGAAGCATCGGCGTCAGGGTATTCGATTTCAGGAACAACGCCTCCCCTAGTTCTTTCTCATTCACCCGTTTCTTCTCCCAGATGACCATCATCGCGATGTACTGGGTGTAGGTTAATCCAAGCTCATCGAGCATCGGCTTGTAGCGTCTAGTGATGAGATTCGAAACGGAGTAAAGAGGGAAGCATAACTGATTCTTGAGCTTCAGCCCTTCGTACTTATCCATTTTCTTACTTCAGGGTCTCAAGGAATTCCGCCAAGCGCTTGAAGTCCTCTTCGTTCGGGCGGCCTTTGTTGATGAAGATCCAGCTCGCTGCGGTATGGAACTCTTTTTCGCTCATGGCTATGCCGTATTTGTCGGCGACTTTCTTTACAGCCTTGAAGGTGCTTGATCCCGAAGCAGCGCTATTGACGTTCACGATGGATTTGATCTTGGCTGCATTGTCCTTCAAGAAGTTCTTGATCTCCTTATCGACGTCGGCCGCATACATCGCGTTCACAAGAATCAATTGCCCCACTTCCTCTTCTAGGGGATGGGTGACGTCTAGCGCCTCGATTCCAAGTTTCTCCGAGATGAATTTGGCAATCTTCTCAGTATTGCCCTTCTTGCTTTTGGTGAAGTATCTGATCGCGATTTCCATATTGGATCCTCCTTGTTCCGACAAAAATATATCGCACGCGACATATTGTGTCAACATAATTACGATAGACTTGAATTCTGTGCAAAAAGAACGCCTAATCAGCAGGATCATTCCAAACATATGGCAGCCGGTTTGCTATGCCAATACAATAGATAATATAGATAGAGGAGCTCATATGATCACAATATACGGAAGCAAAATGTGCCCTGATTGCAGGGACTGCAAAATGAACTTCGACGCACATGGCATCGAATACGATTTCATCGACATCAACGAAAGTCTGGAAAGTCTAAGGGATTTCCTGATGCTTCGTGATTCCTCCCCCGTCTTTGACCATTGCAAAGAAATCAATGACATCGGCTTGCCCGCATTGATCCTGGAAGACGGAACCGTAACCATCAATTGGGAATCCGTTGTACGCAGCCTCGGATTCGACGTGATCCCAGGCGAAACTCATGCGGCGTGTTCGCTCGATAGGAAAGGTTGCTGAGAGATTCGCTAGGCTAATTTTGCCGCCTTGCCCCGTTTTTGCACACCTTATATATAAAGAAGCCAATCACGAAGGCCGCGAAAAGGAATACCGCGCCCTGAGTGAATAACTGCATCAAATACATGTCCGTTCCAACTTCCCCGTTAGATGCGAACATGATGAGTTTGAATTCCATCATCTGAATCGTGTATAGGGCCGCGATCATTCCGAGGAACGCTAGGACGAATTGCCTATCGTCCTTTTCCTTTTTCGCTAGATGCATGATGGCAAGAACCATCTTGATCGTCCCATAAAGCGCGTAAGCATATACGAGCCAGTCAAAAATATAATGCGGCGCATCTTGGTAGCGGATTGTCAAAACAATCGACGCCATCATAGGCGCGATTAAAGCAGCAACTGAAATGGCTCCCGCAACATAGTGATTCGGCTGTAGGCGGAACTTTGTTATCGCCCATTGCCAGGTTTTCGCAAGGGCCATGAGATAGGAGAAAACACAATAGTTCACCACGATCCAATCGAAATGCAAAATCGTCGCCACAAGGTGGATCGTGCCCATCGTCAAAGGCCCAATCAGGGAGCAAAAGAAAGACACGTCCCCCATGGAATAGATTTCTTTGATTCGATTAACGATTCTTTTCATCCGCGAATGTGTTTCTTTCAATGACGGAGATAATGAGATCGATGTCGTCTTCGCATCCGCCTCGAATCCAAGCGCGGACAATGCCTAGCACCCCTTCGATGTAAAAGGATAAAACGTAAGGCTTCTCTGTGTCTGGGACACGGAAATGATCCAGTGCCTTAACGAAATAATCCTTGTAGATGCGATTCCATTTCTCTTCGATGGCAAATAAGTCAGGCTTTTCATGCATCAGCCCATAGATCTTCTTGTTGTCCCTAATATAAGCGAGATATAGGCGGAGGAACGACTCGGTTGTGAGAACCTTATTTGGGTCAGCTTGTTCCTTGACCTCTTCGAACCGCGAAGCAAATCCGCGCGAAACCATCTCGACCGTTTCTTTAAGCAAGTCATCGATCGTTTCGTAATGGAGGTAGAACGTCGATCGGTTGACCCCGGCGGTCTTGCAGATCTCCTTGACCGTGATGAAGTCGAAGTCCTTCTTCTCCAGCAGTCGAAGGAGGGCTTCGTCCATCAAGCGGGCGGTATTGAAGTATTTCGATTCGTTCCCGTTCATCTAGAAAACTCTATTCCTTTGCGATCTCATTCGCCAGCGCGATGATGTCACTTGCGTATTTTTGCTTCTGCCGAGCCAAGAACCTTTTGAAAATCGGATAGTTGATGGCAACGCCAAGGATGCCAAGGCTCCCGACGACATATCCAACGATATTTTGCCACAGGGAGCCATCCCCGATGACTTTGAGTGACAGACACATCCCAACTCCAAGAAGTAGCGCCGACACGACTCCGAACGAATACGCGAATACCGTGGGCGTAAGTTTTGCCTTCTGGTCAAGTTTTCTAAGCGCGACCACCTTGCTTGTTTTCTTGGGTGCGTAATCCGCAGCGATTTTTTCTGCAAATGCTTTATCAGTGTTCATTGTTTCGATTCTCCTTTCGCTGACACCAATAATTTACTTTCCGTGCCCTTCGAGTCGAACAACACATAACGCAAAAAATGTTGATTTAGCTCCAAATCGACAAGCGACCCTTTGGCGTTGAATCCTGATTCATTACAAGATGCAATTTATAGGGAAGACGTATTCCCTGAAAACGTATTCCCTAAAGGAGATATCTATGGGGAAATGCGAAGCAGAATACAATGCGCGGGTCTATTCTGGTCGCGAAAAAGCATTGCCCAATCATCGAGATGTACGGCATTGAAAAACACGAACCATCATCGCGTCAACTCGGCTTCATGATGCGACTTTCCCGCAATTGTGGCATAATCTAGCCCGTAATGAGGAGCAAAGCATGAAAAACGTACTCAACAAATCATTTCTTGGTTTGAAACTCTGGTATTTCCTATTGTTTTGGGTCATTGCCCTCATCGGGCTTATCCTCGGAAGCATATTCGATTTGAAGCTTTCGACCTCCATCGCGACCCAAGGGACGCCATTTGGCATGTTCTTTGAGTCATGGGGTTCTGTCATTGTCACCTTCGTTGGGCCGATCGGCGCAGGAATCGCCGGAAAGGGTTTGATCCGCAAAGGCAATAGGCCTTGGCTGATCGCCCTAGGGATCCTTGTCGGAGTCGTGGTCGTCGGAGCGGTCTTCTATTTCAATTACAAGGACCTCAAGGGAAGCGACGTGACAAATGGATATGGCTATACCGTTTCTAACGTGATGGCAGCCGTCCTTGCGATTGCGATCAACGTCTGGCTCTATTTCCTGGGCTTCGTTCTTGCCGATGACGATAACATCTCCCCATACCGCCTTGCTGTTCTTGGCCTTGCCGTCGTCTTGACCTTCGGAATCTTCCAAGGCGCGCTCAACGTCTTCAAGATCCTTGCTGGACGCCCCCGCTACCGCTTCCTCGCATGGGCTGATAACGCTTACTCGACCGATGACTTCCGTGCCTGGTGGCAGTTCTCTATCGGTCATAAGCTCGATAATGGTGGAAATAGCGACGCCCTTAAGTCCTTCCCATCCGGACATACCGGTGGAATCGCGGCCTTCATCGTCGTCCCGCTCATCCTCTCCGCCGTCAAAGGAACGAGCGATAAAGAGCTCGTCAAGCACATCTCGATCTTCGTCGTTCTCGCTCTTACCATCACGACGGCATTTGCCCGCATCGTCAATGGTGCCCACTTCCTAAGCGACGTCTCCTTCGGCGCGATCCTTGCCACTTTATGTGCTTTCTTAGTCGCCCTAATCGCTGATAAAGTCGTTAAGAAATTCCCTGAGGTCAATTTGGCTAAGCCCGACTCGAATCAATAAGTCCAGTTCGACTTCCATTCGATATTGAGCTTCCCATCGTTCAGCTTCGCCGGCAGCCAGACATATCTGGAGTCGGCGATTTTCTTTGCGTTCCAGCGGTCGCCATAATAGATCCAAGCCCCGTTGCTCGCTTGGAAGATGCAAGTCGATTGGGTGTCGAAAGCGAACATGCTTCCTTCGCCAACGCAGGGATTGCCGTCGCTCCTCCATTCCCCAAAAAGCGAGTCGCTGCTCCAGCATGTCGCCACATTGGAAGCCCAGCCCGTGGTCGAAGAAGTCATGAGGTAATAACGCCCCTCGATCTTCGCTAAGGCTGGCGCCTCCCTCATCGACGAAGGGAAAAGCCTTATGAAATCCCTTTTGTGCACCGCTTCCTTTGGGTCGACGTCCAAATAGGTGTAATCCTCATTCAAGCGGGACAGGTATATGGTTTTGTTGTTTTCACTCGTGTAGACGATATAGGCTTTGCCGTCATCGTCTTGGAACAAATTCATGTCGCGCGCTTCCCCTTTGCTAAGCGGGAAGCAATCGAATTGATCATCAGGGCATTCATTCAGCCGATAGCGATCAATCAATCGGAATGGGCCGAAAGGCGAATCGCTTACGGCCACCCCACTGCATCCGGCGTCATAAGCAAAGTCATGGGCAGGGGTTGGGCCGTCGCTATGAAACCAGATGACGTAATTGTCGTTTTTGGCGTTATATAGCATCTTGGGCCGTTCCACCACCGCGGACTTATTGAGAATCGTGTAGACATTGTCCTTTTGCGCCGCCGTATAAGAAGAATACAAAGAGGAGAAATAAGGATCCTCATCGAGGTCTTCGCGCTTCTCGACGGTTCGCATCACCTCGCCCCCGCAATGCCAATTGTATAGGTCATCGCTCCAATAAAGCGAGACTGGGTCACCGCGCGATCCATTCGTCTTGTTCTCGCCTACCCAAACGTATTTGTTCTCTTTAACGCCGTGCTCATTCGGAATCGGCATCATCTGAATCTGCCCGCCATGGGCTTGAATGACATTGCCATCCACATCGCGCCACACGCTCCCGGGCTTAAAGGAGGTGATTGTCCCTCGCATATCGACATCTTTGTTGTCATAGATCAAGCTCGGGGCGCACGAGGCTAAGCTCATCGCGACTAGAGGAAATATGAATAAGGGGTTCGCTCTTTTCATCATTAGAATACTAGTGGAGCCACAGCGAAGATCGCAACGCCAATCGTCGCAGCGTAGCGAAGCGCCGAGCTCGTCTTATCGAAGTCATGGGCAGCGACTCCAACAAGCGCAGCGAATAGACTCGCGCAATATAGGACTAGGTAGCGCGATTGGATTGCGCTAAGGAAGCAATAGGAGAAAGCAGCAAACCCAATCATGTAGAAAAGCCATGCAAGCACCTTGGACAGAATGTCGCATTTCCAGAAATTCCTAATAATGAGAAATGGGGCCGATATCCCTAGTCCCACTCCAATGCCAATCGCAACGTAAACATAGGTCTGATAATGATCTCCCTGCGCACCGTAAATAAAGATCGCGGGAATGGAAAGTACAATGCCAAGCGTCGTCGGAAGATATCGACATAGGGACCCCATGTATTTGTTTTTGATGGGAATCATGCTTAAGAAGTGCGTCAAAATAAGCAGCGCCGCATAGCAAAGCGTGAATATCGAAGTATAAGAAAATGAAAACGCATTGCCCTGAACGAGAGGAATCAGCAGCGCGAGCATCGCCCCGCCTATAACCGCTTTTGATGCGAACGCGTTGTTAATGAGCAGGCCAACTAATAAGATGGCAGCGCTCACTAGGATTGGAATCCAATAAAGGCTCATGTGCTTATTGTAGCAAATAGGGCCTTCGCGCGCATTACGTTCGCGCGTGCGCTTGAGATGAAGTTGCGCTATCATGTTTCAAAAGAGGAAACCGCATATGAAAAAAGGTCTCGTCATCGCTTTATCAATCATCGGCGCAGCCGTCATTGGACTAGGAATCACGGTCGCGGTCGAACTCGGTCTAAACAAAGGGACTCTCAACCTTATGCTAAGGAACGCCACCGCATTCGATAGGGACATACCTATCCCGGAATGGCAGGGAAAAACTTACGAAAAAATTCCCTATAGCAGAGTATCGGAAAACGACTACCTCGATATCTACGTTCCGGAGCGTGAAGATGGCGAAAAGCCGCCGCTTTACGTCATGATCCACGGCGGCGGGTTCCTCGAAGGCACATCCCAATCCCGTCAAGCCAAGCTCATGTATCAAGACATGCGCGCGGCAGGGTATGCATGCGCATCCATCAACTACCGGCTGTCGGACGAGGCAACATACCCCGCCTGCATCGAAGACTGCAAAGCCGCGATCAAATTCCTCAAAGCGCACGCAGACGAATATGGTTATGACTGCAGCAAGATCGCAGTTTGGGGCGAATCGGCCGGAGGGTATCTTGCCGCGATGATGGCAACCACAGCCAACGACGAATTCTCTTCATTGCCTTACATCGGAGAAAGCGAATCGAATCCAGTCACCGCGGAAGTCGGCGCGCTCGTGGACTTCTATGGCATCATCGATTTCGACAAATACACGCCTGATTTCAAGGATCTAGGATACCCTAGATGGCTGCTCAATATGGTTGGCTCAAACGACGCGAGCGAAGAGAGCAACATGACGCACAGGTTCCTCAACGCAAACGTATATGATTTCAACGAAGATAAACTCAGAGAAATAAGCGCGTCGCGCCATCTGGATGAAACTTGGAATCGGCCTGACTTCAAGGCGTATATCTCTCATGGAGATATCGATATCACCGTCCCATACCGCCAATCCGAAAGGCTAAGGGATGCATTCGTCCAAAAGATTGGCGAGGAAAATGTCACGTTCCGCTTAGAAAAGGGATGGAAGCACGCCGACGACAGATTCTACACTCACGAAAGTCTAGAACCCGTAAGAGAGTTCCTAAAATCGTTCTATGGGAGATAAGCTGACCGGTATAAGCAAGCCTTACCGGACATGTTTTGTCCTGCCGAAAACAGATAAAAGCCGCGCCTTGCCAAAGCAATTCGCGGCTTTGCTCCTCAGCAGAGCTGCAGCCAAAGGTTTACCATGAGAGACCCCCGGCGCATAATATAAGTGCGTATGTTAGGGCACTCGCCATTCGACGAGCCCTCGTGACGTCCTAACGGACGCCGCTGGAAGCCCCGTCTTGGCTGAGACGGGGTTTTCTTGTTCCGCGGCGCCTCGCCCTTTTTCAAGCGGACATGTTTTGTCCTGCCGAAAACTGATAAAAGCCGCGCCTTGCCGAAGCAATTCGCGGCCTTACTCCTCGATGAGGCTGCAGCCAGGGGTTTACCCGGAGAAACCCCCGGCGCATAATAATCTCGTAGGTTTGGGCACTCGCCATTTGACGAGCACCCTTGGCGTCCTAACGGACGTCGCTCGAAGCCCCATCTCAGCCAAGACGGGGCTTCTCTTTGCTCTAGGCTCCGAGGAGCGCCAAGAGCAATGCGACGACGATTAGGAGCGTCACAACCTTACGGAACTTCTTCCTCATGACCATGCTTGCTCCGGGTGTCGAATGCAAGCAAGTCCTTCAGAATGCGCGGCTGCAGCCCCTTGGAAGTGATAATCATTTCTGATCATCCTCCTACTTACTAATTGCTGAAAAAATCGAAATTGTGACCTAAATTTTTTATCGGTTGACATTTTTTGCAATATCGCTTTGTAATATTTGTTTCGATTTCATCGAATTTTTTTGTGTCTATTTTGAGGTTTTAAAAAAATTTATTTTTCTTTGTTTTTCATTTTTTACGTTGACAAAGATGGAAAACTTTTTCAGAAACACGAAAAAAGCCGCCTCGCCTCACACAGCCAAGCGGCCCTAATGATTGTCCGACTTTAGAATATCAGCTGGAGGTAGTTGTATAGGTTCACATGCCAATTTTCCATGCTGTGGTAGCGGAATGGCACTGCGTCAAATCTCGTATTCTCAATCCTAAGTCCAAGCTTCAGATAGTCGTTATATTGGCTATATAGAAGCGGCTCAGCAAAATCGAACGTCCCTGCCGCAGCATAGTAATAATGAATCGGAAGGTCCAGGAAGGAATTCCTTTCCAGTGCTTCCTTTAGCTGCGCTGCAGTGGTCCTTGATCCCGAGAAAGTTCCGATATAGGAGAAATAGTCAAGCGACTCCATGAAGACGGAATGATAGGTTGTGACCGCGCCTCTAGAAAGCCCGGCGAACGCGCGGTGATCTCTAGTGGACGCAAAGGCATTAGGATCCACCGCCCCTTCGGTGAAAGTGGAGTATTTGCTTTCGATCGCGGGCATCAAGTCATTTCTCAGTTCCTTCTTGAATGACCACGTAAGCTGATCCAGATCATCCGCGCAATCATCGCCGACGTACCAAGTCGGAGTGACGACGATCAAGGGATTGATGGCCTTCATGTTGATGAGGTTATCAAGCATCACCTTGTTTTGATGGTTCGTGGTGAGCCAATAGATCTCATCGTCGCCCGTGCCATGGAGAAGGTAGAGGATGTTATAGGGTTTCGAGGAATCGTAATGAGGTGGGAGATAGACCTGCGCCCTTTTTTGAATTGGCGCTTCGTTCGTCGCATAATGTTTGGTGTCATAATAGACGTCCTCGACTTTTCCTTTATCGGCCTCGCTAGCCTCGACCGAGTCCACAAACGAAGGGACTTGGAACCTAGCAAAGCCAACTTCCTTCGCGTTCCGTTCCATGCCGCTAGGAATGCCAAATCCTAATCCCGACACGAGCACCGCAACCAAGAATCCAGCTAGAAAAGGAACGCCAGACTTCTTGATCTTCGACTTCGAGAGGAAAAGCAGAACCGATAAGCCCACCGCTCCAGCAATCAAGATAATCGCATCGATCAAGTACAGGTGGTTATAGCCGACGGTCGTGAAATTCAAGAAGCTCGTGTCCATAATAAGGAGCCCCGCCGCAGGAAGAAGATATAGAGGCGGAAGGTTCAGGAAGAAGGTTGCCAAAGAGAATGTCGCAACGCATCCAAACACCGCTAGCATCGATAGGCTTAGCCAAAGTTCCCCGACAGCCAAATAGGAAATGAAAGCCGCCAGAAGCATGGCGATATGGACGGCAAAGAAGACAATATGGATTCTGGAATAGAGTTTCTGAGACATACGCGTTCCCTCGATTTCGGAATCATTATAGAAGATTGGCATGCGTTTTTTAATAGCGCGCACGCAAATACGCATACACATGTGCACGCATCATGCGCGAAAAGAATCTATTCCCGCCCATAAATCAGTTCGGTTGGTTTATAATTTGCACCAAAGAAGAGAGACCGTAAATGACACTATTCCAGAAGACCTTTCTAGAAAGGGTTGAGCACCAATCAAAAAACGCTTTGCTCGAGGACGACCGCATCGGCGACTTCACGATCGAAGAGACATACCATTTGGTATCTAGCCTCGCCAAGCGGCTCTATGAATTCGGCTATCGCCCAGGGGAAGCCGTCATCATCAAAGCCACTAGAAGCGCATCCACCACCATATTGTTCTACGCCTTCCAGTTCCTAGGCGTCATCACCGTGCTCGCGGATTCTAGGCAAGACGCCAAAGCCTTATCTAGCCTCGACCCGCGCATCAATAGCCTCGCCTATCAAAAAGACGAAGCAAACGCCATCACAGAATGGACCATTGAACGAAACGAAGAATCCACCCTCATCAAAGTCCCGGATCTCGATGCAGAACAAAGCGATTTCCCAGGGGTCGAAAGAATCCCTAGTAGCGACGCCGTATGGGTATTCACCTCGGGAAGCGAAGGCCAATTCAAAGTCGTCCGCCACTCGCAGGAGACCCTCTTCTCCCATTGTAGGCGCTACGCCGGTCCAAGCTCTTGCGACGAAACCGACCGCGGCATCGTCATGATCCCCCTCTATCACGTATTCGGCCTCGCGCTCATCTACATCCCGATCGTCGTCGGTTTCGCGATCTGCTTCCCGTCATCTTTGGAGTTGGATGACATCATCGACTACGCCATCCGCAAAAGAATCACCTATTTCGACACCGTCCCATCCTTCCATTACCTTTTGGCCAAGCGCGTGAAGGAGAGGAACATCAAGATTCCAAGCCTTCGCAACGGACTCATCGGAGGCGCCCCAATCGAAGCGACTAGATTCAAGGAAATCGAAGAGACGCTCGGCATGAAATTGCTTCCAGTCTATGGAGCAAGCGAGATCATCACGATCGCCGCCTTAGGCCAAGAAGGCTCGCAAGAAAGAAGAAGGACCACCGTTGGCCAAATCATCCCCGACACTGAGATGCGGCTAGTAGATGAAAACGGCAACGAAGTAGACAAAGGAGAGCCTGGCGAAATCGTCGTCCGCTCACCATCCTTGATGTTAGGCTATTTAGGCAAAGACACCGGCATCGATGAAGAAGGCTATTTCGCGACAGGCGACATTGGCTATCTCGATGAAAACAACGATCTCCATATCACCGGCAGGAAAAAGCAGATCATCATCCGCAATGGCAATAACCTCTCCATCGCCGAAATCGAGAAAAGACTATTGGAAGTGGAAGGCATCTTGAGTTGCTGCGTCGTCGGAAGGGCAAGCGAAACCTCAGGCGAAGCCCCTGCCGCCATGATCGTCCTCAAGGACAAGGAAAATCAAACTGACGTCCAAGCTGAAATCGAGAAGAAGCTTCCTAAGATCATGTGGCCGGAGCGGATCGAATTCGTTAGTTCCCTCCCCTTGCTCCCTAGTGGCAAAGTCGACCGCGTCCAAATCAAAAAGCTCCTCGCTTAATGGTCCGCAACCTGACCTTAACCGCCCCCACCGCCGAAAAAGAGGGTCTTAGGCAATCGCCCGAGGCCCTCTTTCGTTTATTTGGTTTGACCCGTGTCTTTATTTCACGCGGATCAGGAAGCTATATTCGTAGTCCTTGTCGGCAGGATATTGGAATTCTTTCATGATCGCCGGGCCGCACGCGCCAGTGCCGATGCCTTGCTGGAAGGCTTGGATATCGACGTAGGTGCCGGTGCGCTTTTCGTCTTTGTTGTGGCGCATATCCTCGAGCGCGCGATCGGTATAGGGCTTGATGCCAAGCTCAAATGCTTTGCCTAATGCTACGAATTCCACCGAATTCGTCCCATCGCTTACCCTTGCATAGCTCACGTCGCAACGGTTGCCGGATTCCTGCGGGCGGATATTGGGCTCGGTCATGTCCTTGACTTTGCAGCTGACCTCGCGGATCGGGAATTGCTCCTTCATGTCGCAATAGCTTTCGCCCGTGCGCCCGAAGTAAGTGACATCATCGAAGCTCTCATCGAGTTTGAACACCTTGCCAAACCTCGGCAGGATCCCTTTGCCGGAGATCTTGCTGATATGGCTCTTGCAGACCACGCCATCATCGCATCCGGTGTAGGTATCGACGACGCGGAATTTGGCTTTCTTGTTCTTCACGATGCTAGTGACGCGGATGCCATTTTGGATCGATTCCGTTGTCACGCCCTCAATGGTTTGGGCCAAGAAGGGTGCCATGGTGTTGCGAAAGAAGGGATCGGTATCGTTATCGGTTGCCGCGCGATATAGCAAGATCGGCTCATCGGCTAAGGTTAGCTTCTTGCCGTCTTTCATAGCCCAGCTGAGCTTGCCATCTTTGATCTCGAAGCCACTCGGCAGGGCGGTCGGGGCGGGCGTTTCAGGGAACTTCTCGATCACGATGATCTCCTCTTCGGAAACGACGCGGCCGTCTTTTTTGTCGGTTGTGATCACGATGCCGCGGACGCAGCCGTCAACAGGTTTCCCGGGGACGATCTTGAACAACGCTTTCTCAAGCGGCTTCACCTCAGGAATCACCTCGAATTTGGAGCCGTCGTTCCATTCGATGACCATGGTGTAACGGTCGGAGCCAAAGCTAAATCCCGTGGTGTTGAACACCTCAAGGCAAGTCGAATCGATGAGCTTCGCGCGAAGCGGGCGATAGATGAAGCGGATGATCTTCGCTCCAACTGAGGGGGTGCGATCAGGATAGAACAAGCCATCGACGCAGAAATTGCCATCGTGTTCCCATTCGCCATGGTCACCGCCATAGGTATAGGTGCCATCTTCATGGAGAACCGCATGGTCAACCATTTCCCAGACGCATCCGCCCATGAGGTTAGGATGGGCATAGATCTCTTCCCAATACGCCTCGGTATTGCCAGGGCCAACGCCCATCGCGTGAGCGTATTCGCAAAGGAAATAAGGCCTATCGTTTAGTTTCTTCTGCTTTCTTTGGTGCATCGCGACATCATGGACCATCGCGACGCTAGGATACATTTCGCTTCCGACGTCATATGCGATGGCTTTGCAATGGATCGCGGATTCATAATGGACGGGGAGTTCGCTATGCTCCTTGAGGTAATCGTACATCGCATCAGTATTGCGATATCCGCCAGCTTCATTTCCAAGCGACCACATGACGATCGAGGTATTCGCATGGAGCTTATCCCTCTGATATAGGCGGGTGATGCGGTCCAAATAATGCTCGGTCCACTTCGGGCTATGGCTGATCGTGTTGAAGTTCGGCGGGAACTGATGCGCGAAGCAGCCATGGGTCTCAAGGTCGTTTTCGTCGACGATGTAGATGCCATATAGGTCCGCGTATTCAAGCAATAAGGGGTCCGGCGGATAATGCGAGGTGCGGATCGTGTCGATATTGAATTCCTTGCAGATCTTCACGTCACGCTCAATCTCTTCGGGAGTCATCGTGTAGCCGTTGGTGGGCGAAGTGTCATGATGGTTCACGCCATGGAACTTGATGAGCTGCCCGTTCACATAGAAGAGATCGCCTTTGATTTCGACCTTCTTGAAGCCGACGCTCTCTTTGACGCAGCAAGTAGGCGTTTCGAAATACATGTCATAGAGGGTCGGGTCTTCGGCATTCCATTCCTTGACCTTGAGGCCTTCGAATTCGGCGATGGCCCAGCCGCCTTTGGCGACGATGGTTCGCTTCTGCTTGATACCGTGTCCTTCTAGAGATAGGCTCACCTCTCCGCCAGCGAAGGTTTTCGCGCACATTCGGATCGAATAGGTTCCATCTTTCTCGCTCTTCATGGTCTTGACGTCCAAGTCGACGAAATCGCTATCCTCCGCTTCGGTGAGAAGGACATCGCGGAAGATGCCGTTATTGCGGAACATGTCCTGATCTTCCATGTAGGTGCCGTTGCACCAGCGATGGACCACCACCAAGATCTCGTTCTCACCTTTTTTGAGTTTGCCAGTGAGGTCGAACTCGGCAGGATTATGCGCGCCTTCGGAATAGCCAACGTAGTCGCCATTAAGATAGAGATCCATGCAGCTAGCGACGCCAAGAAAGGTGATGATATGACGCTTCGAAGGATTTTCGATCTCGATCTTCTTGCGGTATACGCCGACGAAATTGTATTCCTCTCCCGGGTCTTTGATTCTTAATGACACCTTCTGGTCGACGCCAAGCCAAGAGAAAACCTTGCCGGCTTTCTTGGTTGTCGGGATTACCGGAGGCTTGAACGGGAATTGGTAACGCACGTTTACGTAGAAGGGCTTATCGTATCCGCGGAATTGCCAACACGCAGGGACGTCCATCTTGTCGAATTCGATGGCATCCGTATCCAAAACGTCAGGCAATTCGATGGGCTTCGGGTAGAACTTGAAATCCCAGACGCCATTGAGGCAAGTGACCTTCGGCGAAGAATATCTTTTCTTCTTAAGATCGGTTATCGCATCTGCCGAAGCGCGGTCAGGGTAAGGGATGAAGTAAGTTCGGCCATCCATCTTGTGATCGGCGAAAACTTCAAACGTACAGTAATTCGTCTTGTTGATCTGGTATTTCATAGGTGTTCCCTTCTGTCACCTAACGAAAAGATTTTTTCGATAGGGCTTTGTTCTTTTTGCACTAATTATTTTCGCACAAAATAGTATCACCTTGCAAAGTAATACTCGCACGCGCGTGCACGAATTACGGCCTGAGTATCAAATTCTGCTGCTAGAACTGGAAATACTGGAACGCGCTTGACGCTCCGCTCCCTAACAAAGCAATCCAACTAAGCCCAATCGCGAGGACGATATATGCTGCGGTGACGACGCGGTGCGCCCTAAGAGAACGGGCTTTCTTGCCACCTAGCAAGGACAAATCTTCCGGCTCATCGCGCCCAATCTCACCATAATGCCAAATCCAGACTTCCGCGAAGATGCAGGCAAGGATTTGGAATACGCTTCCGAGGGTTAGTCCAAGGTGATTCGCGACTGCCGTGAAATAATCCGCGCCAAAGCCCCAACGGGTGAATAGGTTCGCTAGCATTTGGCTAGCCTCAGCCAGGCTAGAGGAGCGGAAGATAAGCGCCGCGGGCACAAGGATCAGATACATGAGCACCACTCTGATCGCCTTCATCCATTTCGATTCCACTTCGATTTGCATCTTGGCGAATAACGCACCCACGGGCTTCGCCAGTAAAATCTCTAGCGACATGAAGAACGCCGCATAAAGCCCCCACACCACATAAGTCCAGTTGGCTCCATGCCATAAGCCACAAAGCAAGAAAACGATGAAGGTGTTGACGATTTGCCTAGGCACGCCTTTGCGATTCCCGCCTAAAGGAATGTAGATGTAAGTCGTAAACCACCTCGTTAGGGTCATATGCCACCTGCGGAAGAAATCGCTATAGCTAGTGGGCATATAGGGACGGTTGAAGTTTCTGGATAGCTTCACGCCCATCATCCGCGCAGCCCCTGTCGCGATTTCGCTATATCCGGCGAAGTCGCAATACATTTGGATCATGAAAAGGAATCCGGTCAAGAACACCGATACGGTATTTCCGGAAGAGATATTCGCGAATGCCTGATTCACGTATATCCCAAACACATCGGCAACCGCGCATTTGTAGAAGAAGCCAACCAATAGAATCCTAAGTCCAGCGGACATGTCGTCGCCATTCAGCTTATGTTCGGCTTTTAATTGGGGCAACAAATCCTTGGGCCGTTCAATCGGGCCGGCGACAAGCTGCGGGAAATAGCATACGAATAAAGCGTAATACCCGATATGACGTTCAGCTTCGAACTTCCCACGGTAGACATCGATGACATAGGAAAGGGTTTGGAACGTATAGAATGAGACGCCGATCGGCAGGATGATGTCGAGCGAGAAGCTATTGATATGCAGCGAGAATAGATTCAGGAAATCGATCGCGCTTTGGACGAGGAAATTGAAATACTTGAAGAATATGAGGGAACCGATGCAAATCACGATCGTGGCGATCAGCCAAAATCGCTTCCACCCCTTCTTTTCCGTCTTATTGATGAAGACGCCAGCAAGATAAGACACCAATGTGGTCGCTAGAATCAAGAAGATGAGCCAAGGGTTCCAGCTCATGTAGAAATAGTAGCTCGCGGCAAGTAGCAGCACCCACCGCGCCTTATGCGGCAAAATCCAATAGAGCAAAAGCACTACCGGCAGGAATATGAGGAAGGCAAGCGAATTGAAATTCATCCCTTCTTCCTCCCGCAGCCAAACAAATTCGCCACCAAGAAAACGGTGGCAAGGCAAGCGATTTCAAATAGGGTCACTCCGGATAGAACCGCGTAGATCGAAGTCCCAACAAAAACAGCCAAAGCAATTAGCGGAAGCACGTACCCCGTGAATTTCGTGATGAGCTCAAAAATGACCAATGCCAAAGCAACCGCGTAAAGGGCGATAGCCAAAGGATGCTGAAGCAAGGTGAGTTCCATGACTTATCGCTTTCCTCCGAGCGCCGACTTAAGATGCGGCAATAGCCTATCGGTAAAAAGGTCCCTGCCATAGATGTTTGGATGATAATCGGCATCGAAGAAGTATTTGCCATTCATGAGCGCGTCTGTAGCGTCGCCCAAGACACTGAATCCGTATTTGGGCATGCCCGTGTATTCGTTTTCATAAACTTCTGCGAAGCGTTCCCAAACCCGGTTCTCCTTATCTTCCTGAGGAAGGCCAGAATAGTTGACAGGCGAGTAAGAGAAATAGACATCCTCCACCCCCGACTCTTTCAGTTTTGTGTATTCGTTTGCAAGAGCGGCGCATGTGTCCTCGTTCGCCCAATCCATGCCATAGGTGTATTGATTTCCGTTATAAACCGCATCTTCGACTGCCTTGTCGCGCGGGTCTCCAACGAAGTCGCCGTACTCATTGAAAACATGGCAATCGTCATCATAGGCGCAACTCGTGATTCTCTTCTCGGCTTTCATCGAATTGAATGTCGCTAGATGCGGGAAAAATCCCGGAAGCTCATTCACGTTCACATATTGGAGGATATCCCAGTTCCCCTCAACCGCCATGAAGGCGCGATTGTCTACGGAGTTGTCGGCAAGCAATTGGAATGGGGATCCGGGCTCAGGGAAATGAACCACCGTATCGTTTTCCCCTACGAGCGCCTCAAGCATTTGGAATTGGAATAGGCCACCCGTGTCGCCGGTAACGCTCCAATCGAGGACCATGTATTCACCGTTCAGCTCTTGCTCGATCCGCGCACTATCGACGGCATAGGCCAAGGAGCAACCAGAGAAAAGAATCAAACGCTTTTTGCCTTTGCTTAGAAGCAAGGCATCCACCCGGTCGGCAACGGAAGGCTCGTAAGTAAGATCAAGGAAGCTCGGCGGGAGAATTGCATTCAGGTAAAGCGTTTTGGCGCAGCCTCCAAACGGATTTTCGCCAAACGATCCGAGAGAATCGTAAAGATAAAGGTCAAAAGGTTCGCAGTTAGAGAAAGCCTCATCTTCCACTGACTTCAGCGAACTAGGCAAAACAACCGCACCAACGGAGAGTCCGGAAAATGCGCCTGTCTCGATCGTATCGATAGGGATGCCAGAAACCTTGGAGGGGATTACAAGGGCGCCGACGTTCTTATCGCCAACATAACCTCTAATCGCCCATTTGCCTTCCTCGTTTTGCCAAACATTGAAATCCTTTTCGCTCAGCTGTTTCGCCCAGACGGCATAAAGGTCCTTCTTCTCGCCTTTTTCAAAGCTGATCCTTGAGCCAAGGCCAGTTCTTTCCTCGTCCCCGTCGGGAGAGGAGTTCCACCCAGTAAGGATATATCCTTCGCGCGACAGGTAAGCGGTACCGATATCGACATTCGAACGCAGATGGTTCTTCGGGTTATAAGAGAACGTGTAGCTGTCCGAATCGCTATATCCGATCTCGCCTCCGTTTGCGTGATAGGTGATGGAAAAAGCGACCTCAGTCACGCTGATTTCCACGCGAAGAGGATAGGTGACGCAAGGCAAAACCAACGTCCCTGTTTTGCCAAGAGGCGAAATATAGCGAGCCCCTGCATAGGAGCAGGAAGAAAAATCGAACCCCTCATCGAAATTCAAGGTGAAATATGCATCCTTTCCCTTGGCGACACGTTTGGAACTAGCATCGACGCTGAATCCTTCCCCATCCACGATCGTGACGTTATATAGCGTCTCCGAAGAGGAAAAAATAGACGAGGCGGCTTCGCCAGAACACCCTGCCAAAAAGGGCGTTAAAAGGAACGCGCATATTTTAATAAGCTTCAAGGTATTCGGCATAACGACCCCATAGATAATCCAAGATATAGGTGCTGAGCGCATCTTTCGGGACATAGAATCTCAATTGTTCCGCGCCTTCCAGCACATGGAAGCCCACAAGAAGAAGGCTTGGCTGCGTGTTCTTTAGAATGACTTTGCGAAGGTTCATGCATCCTTTGAAAGAGCCGTCGAGAATCATTCTGACGTTCTCCTGAATGGTAATCTCTTCAATCGTTCCATTCCCAGCAAAGACATCCGCGGCAAACCCGACGACCGGCTTTCCCTCATGCATCGAAGGCAAAACGACGCTTTTCCTGCTTTTGCCTTCCTCCAAAAGGGAAATCGCGTTATATCCCACGCCTTCCGCTTCTTCGTATTCGAATAGCGCTTCGTCACTATCGTCGCCCTGAACGTAATCCGCCGCTATGGGAAGTTCAGGCATCGCAGGATGCGGGGTGATCAAGGGTGAAGAGATGGAGAATTCGTTCTTGAGCGCGCTCACCACGCGAAGCGAAAACTCATCCATGCCTGCGCTATTCAGGTGAAAATTCGTGTTATAAAACCAATTGGCCTCCATGACCGAATCCTCAGGATTCCCTAATATCGGGAACTTGAGCGTCTCTGATAGCCTAGCGTAATAGGAGGCGACGCTTTGACTAGCCCCGATTCCCTTCTCGTTCATCGGGGCAAGCAAAAAGTAGGAAGACCCACCCTGTTGTTTTACTTTATCGCCATAGGCGTTCAGATACGAAACAAAAGCGGGATCGAATAGGGAATCATCGAAAACGATATCGTCACCGAGAGCCCGATAATAAGGAAGCATTTCATTTTCCTTCCTTTCGAATGTCATGTCGCATCTCTCGCCAAATGAGGAAAGCGCGTACACTCCCGTCACATTATCCTTTCCTGCGATCGCCCTTTTCCCGACAACATAATCGATATAGGCTCCAATATAAGAACCCTTATTTGCATAGGGTACCTCGCCAAATGCGCTGCGATCCCCTTCGAAAGCCTTCCAATTCTCAGTCGGATTTTCGTAGAGGGACATTGATTGCGGGTATTCTTCTGGCATGACGATCACAATGTCGCCCTTGCCAATATGATTCAGCGAGAAATCGAGCATGAATTTAGTCCCAAGCGCGCCATATAGCCCGAAATTAACCGTCTCGTATTCAAGGCCGTCAGCAGCCAATTCATCCTGAATGAGTTTGGAGTTGATTCCGAAAGCCACTGCCGAGTTGCCAAGGAAAACGATCTTCCTTCCTTTCGTGCTCTTCAATCTCGAATACATTTTGCTCCATTCGGCATAGTAGCTTTTCGAATACACGTCCCCCGTAACCGCATCTGCAACGAAAAGCGAAACAGGAAGCGAAATCAACAAAGCCACGACAATTGAGATCGACGCGATGGTGATTTTGGTTTGCTTTTTCATCTTGGTTGCATCGGAAGGCGGCAAAAGAGCCAACCCGTTCATTGACATTTGAGATTATAGCATATTTATTCTCGCGCGCGCACATGTGCGCAACGAAAAGAGCAGCCCGTAATGGACTGCTCAGATAGTTGGATGTGGATAGAAGCGATTAGGCTGCGGCAGCTTCGTCGCCACGGGATAGTCCAATCATCGAGCCGATGCCGGCGATGACAAGGACGACACCGCTCATGATCATGGAAGCCAGAGCGCCCTGGATGTTTGCATAGAGAGCAGTGTCACCAGCGTGCAGATCGGAGAAGAGGAAGATCGCCCAATCGTACATGAAGGCGTTGAGAGCGTTGATCATGGCAAGGCCAAGGAACAAGCCGCCGACGATGATGAGGATCATCGTGCACACAGGTGCGAGCTTCTGGAGCGCTCCCTTAGCGGGAACGACCGAGAGCACGACCGCCAGGATGAAGAACACCGCGGCGAGGATGTTGAAGAGGGGGACGAGGACAGCGGCGTTCGGGTTCTGTTCGGCGAACTCGGGGGCACCGCTGTTGGCGGCATAGATGATGCCGGCGATCAAGGCGACTATCGCGCTGACGAGAAGCACGTAGGAGCCGATGCCAAGTTTTTTAAGCAACTTCATTGTCAAGCCTCCTTAGATTTCTTTCTTGCCCGGAACGAAGGTCAGAGCCAAGAAGCCAACGGCAGCAATGCCAGCGATGACGAAGCCACCAACAGTAAGTCCGGTGAGCAAGGCATCATACCAAGTGGTGTAGTACTCGGTGTGGCCAGCGCCAGCTTTACCATTCATGAGGTTGGAGTTGAGCTCGGCCCAGAGCAGACGACGCATGGAGGTCTGGAGCTTGGCCTGGAAGTCCTGATCCTTCTTGACGAGTTCGATGATCGAGGTATCCTCAGGGTTCAACCAGTGGCCGGGGTTCGTGTTGTAGGTACCGTCGTTAGCGGTGGTAAGCATGCCATCCGCGCCACCCCAGAGGGTGTCGGTGAAGTTCATGTAGTAGGCGGGGTTCACCATGTCGGTGACCATGTAGCCGGTCCAGCCCCACTCTTCGCGGGCGATGCCGGTCTGAAGTCCGATGTTGGCGTTGCAGAAGGTGGCACCGGCACGTCCGAATGCGCCCATGGCGCCGCGGGCATGGTTGCTCTCGAAGGCGAATTGGAATCCGCGGAGGGCGTTCTCACGGGCATCTTGCTCGCCAAGGAATGGCGCGATGCCGGAGCGGTTCAGATCATAGTCGTTGAAGGCATAGTGCTTCGGATACATATTGAGACCGTACTTGAGGCCGCCGACGCAGTAGTCATCGGTGAACTGGCCAAGGACGATCGGGTCTTCGGAATAGTATTCGTGGTTGCGGGTGTTGTATGGCGTGCGGTGGATGTTGGAGCCAGGGCCATAGATGCCGCTGACGCCGACCCAGATCGCGACCATGCCCATCATCTCGCCGGCTTCCTTAACGAGTTCGTGGTTGAAGGTGCCGCCGATGAGGACTTCGTTCGGGAGAGGACGCATCGGGATCTGCCCGAGGGGCTCTTCCGCCGAGATGGTGTAGTCGGTGTTGGTGGGGTTCGCTTCGTCGGATAGGAGGTTGCGGCCAGCGTTGCCGTCAAAGCCTGCAGGGCCGTCGTTGCAAACATACTCAGGCGCATTGAGCGATTCGATTTGATCGATTCCCCTGCCGCCTGCGCTTTGAGCAACGAAGAGGGCGTCCTTAAGGGACATGGCCTGGACGAGCTCGGTAATGGCCTCAGAATCGTAATCGATAAATTCGCCCTTAGCCGGTTTGGCGCTAAGCCAGGTGACGTCGGTCTGCTTGCCCCAAACGACGGATTTGCCGCCGTTAGTGGATTCCTTGAGGGTGTAGACGTTGCAGCGGAGGCCGGCTTCCATCGCCTCGGTGGATTTGAGTCCGACGTTCTTCTGCGGGAAGGTGGTATCCCAATGGGAACGATCGAGCATCTGGAGGTTCCAGGCTTTGGAAGGATCCATATCCTGAAGCTGGTTCTGGAGGGTGGTTCCATTAAGGGACTTAGTGATTTCGCGTCTGCTACCAAAGTTGACGACAGAAACCATCGACTCCTTGATCTCGGCGTCGGCGACGCCGTCTTCGGTGACGAGCTTAGCGGTGTCCGCGCCCATCTTCGCGAGGACGTTGTTCACGGCGCTATGGGCACCGTTACCGACTGCGAAGTAATAATCGCCCTGATCGAGGATGTACGCACCTTTGACGCCATTGTGCTCGAGATTCGCATCCCAGCTCGCGATATCCTGATAGCGAACAGTGATGGTGACGGTTTCTTTGTCGCCGGCTGCGAGGAGTTTGGTCTTGCCGAAGCCAGCGAGCTGGATGGCGGATTTCTGGACGTTGCCAGTGGTATAGGGAAGCGAGACATAGAGCTGGACGTTGTCTTTTCCGGCGACGGTGCCCTTGTTCTCGACTTCGACGGTCGCGGTGAATAGGCCAGCGGCATCGTTGACGTCGACCTTGGTCAACTTCTCCTCGAAGGTGGTATAGGAGAGGCCATATCCGAAGGAGCGGACGACGTTGTCTTCGTATTTCCAGGAAGTCGCGGCGGGATCAGCGGTGTCGCGCTGGGTGTCGGTGTGAACCTTATCGGCGTTGAAGGAAGGATTCTTGATGGTGTCGAAGTAACGGGTTTCATCGTACTTGTAGCCAGAATAGATGCCCTCGGTCTCAGCTTCGTACCAAGAGGATTTTTCTTGCCCTTTCCTTAGGTCACTTAGGACGTCGTCGTCGGCGAATTCGAAATAGCCAACGTTCACGCCAGTCGCGGTCGCGGAGGATTTTGCCTCATAGATGTCGGAAAGTCCGCCGGAAGGATTGATGGTGCCATCGAGGATCTTGGCGGTCTGCTTGAAGCCATAGGCGCCAGGAAGGCCAGCCCACAAGACGGCATCGGCCTCGAGTTCGCCATCCTTCTCGAAGAGCTCGGGGATGTCCATGGCGGAAGAGGTGTTGACGACAACGATGACTTTCTCAAAGTTGTCCTTGGCATATTTGATGATGTCGCGCTCTTGATCGCAGAGGCCGAGGATGTCGGCGTCGCCGGTCCAGGTGGAGTTGTGCTTTTCGTCAGCAGCGGCTTTGCCTTGCTCACCAGGGAGATAATAGCCGGCTTCACGGGCGGGGCGGCCAACGGTGACGATGGCGACTCCGGATTTGGCTTGGGCAACCAATGCGAGATCAGTGGAGCTAGGCTCGAAATAGGCGAATCCGCCGAGTTTATCGCCGGTCACGGCGCCGAAGCCGGAGCCAACGGTGGCGAAGTCTCCGCCGCCTTGGGCCTCATCCCAGCTATGCTCAGTGATCTTGCCTTTGCTTTCGACCGCGTTATAGCCAACGGCTTCCCAACGGGCCTTGTATTTGTTCTCGACGTCGGCGTTGACGCTGAAGCCCTCCTCCTTCATCGCTTTGGAGAAGTTCGTGGCTTCGGAATAAACGGGGACAGAGCCCATGTCGCCACCGAAGATGCTCTTGTAGGAGCGGAAGCCAAGCATCGTGACGGGGCTGTTTTTGGCAAGCGGCAAAACGCCTGCTTTGTTCTTCAGAAGGGCCTGGCCTTCTGCCGCCAAACGTTCGGAGACGTTGACGGAATAGTCGTAGATTCCCTGCGCGGTAGTGCAATCAAAGGTCTCGCCATCGACTTTGATCGCCTTCTCGGGCCTATAGTTGTAAAGGTCCGTTCCGGGCGCGACGTTATCGTTGACATACTTCGAGCTAACCGTGCCCAGGAATTCATCGATTTTGTTGCGGTTCGCGTTGATCAAGCCGGAGGAATTCGCTGCAAAGGCGGCGATACCAGCGGCGATGGCACCTAAGCCAACCGCAACCTGTTTGAGTACTTTTCTGCTCATTAGAAAATTTCTTTTCTCCTTTCGTTTCGCCCCCGTTTAGCTAAGTGATTCAATCGAATTCTCCTCTGCCTAGGAAGGAGCGCCATCCTATTTCGGCGCAGGTATCTGTGCCGATATGATTCTCGCGGACTGGCATCCAACGAAAATCGGATGAGGCTATCTGAGGCACCTCCTATATGCCCCTATTCGGCTCAAGCATAAAAGGGGCGAAAGCCAATTCCCATTCTTTGGCAAAAAGTGATACGGATGTGGCAAAAAGTGTACAAATTGAAAGCCCTTACATTTCGCGCCTTCACACTTTGCTATAAGGCATTTCAGTCTTGTTTCGGGAACAATGCGTTTGCTTCAAAAACCGCGTTTTCGTGGGAAAAAGATATGGTGCCGCCGTACTTTTTCACGACGTAGGAAACGCTTTTGGTGCCGTAGCCGTGATTCAAGGCATCGCCTTTTGTCGATAAGGGAAGGCCCCTCACGAAATTGATGGATTCAGGCCAGTAATTCTCGATGTGGGCCGACACCATTTCGCCTTTCCTTACGACTTTGAAGGCGATATAGGCCTTGCCTTTGTCCTCTAGCTTCTCCTCGGCCTCAAGCGCGTTCGAGAGAAGGTTGCCGAAAGTTGAGGCGAGGTCTCCCGGCTTCATGAAGGAAAGGGATTCGGAGTCCACTGAGAATGTGAAAGGTATGTTCTTCCTGCGGCAAAGAAGGATGTAGTTCGTGAGGACGTTGTCCAAGGCTTTGTTGCCAGTCTTGGCGGTGGATTCGTAATCGTCCACCACTTTCTTGAGCTCGGCTAAGCCATCTTGCTCTATGCTCGCGCCATCAACGAAGTGCTTCAGATCATGCACCTTCATGTTGATGGCCTCGATGTTCGCCCCGACGGCGGCGTAATAGCTATCGGATTGCGCGACGAGCCTCTCAAGCTCCCAGTTCTCCTTTTGCTTGGCGAGGTAAGACACGAATACGAACGCGAATAGCAGCGTGACAGCATCGCAAAGGATAAGGGGAAGCGTCACGATCCAATGGGCGTCGGGCATCAGGTTCTTGAGGAGGGTTTGAACGAGATAGCAGAACGCCGCAGAGAAAATCGAAAGGAATAACGCCCCAGTCGTGGGAACGATGGATTCGATGTCGCCCCTCATTCTGTTAATGATAATGAAATACGCGGCAACATAAACGAGTACCATCACCCCAAAGGAAAGGAAGAACTGCCCAACGAGATTGAAGTGTTCGGCGAGAGGAATGTAGATGACACCCTCAATGTTGTGGGCGAGATTCTGGATAAGCATTGCCCCAGCGTAGCAAAAGATGAGGGTACGTATGCTGCTTTTGAATAAAACAACGCCTAAAGCAAACGACAGCAGGAAGATAGCGAATGAGGTCAGGGGTGGGAAAACGAACTGCAGAAGATTCGCCAAAATCCAGGAGACTACCGCATAGACTGGAATTCCGATCAGAGCTCTTAGCCAGAACTTATCCCGCCTCAGAAGCAAAGGAAGAAAAAGGGCCTCCGCGAGAAGGATCTGGAACATGTATCCATGATAAGATTGAATCGCAAATACGTCTTGGATGGTCATACTAGCCTCCGTGACCTAGGAACTTATTGAGGCTCGCAACGAAAGATGCGCGGTAGATTCGACTAAGCGGAAGCGACTCTTTGCCAATCCGAATATCATCGCGGCTATATCCTTCGATCTTGGAAAGGCTAACGATGATGGAGCGATTGATTTTGGCGAACCCGTTGCTTAGGAATTCGTCCTGCACATCATCCAATACCGACCTCATCCTGACGACATTTCCGTCGGAAAGATGGAAATAGACATAGTGCTTCTGGCTTTCGAGGTAAAGGATGCTGTCGTAACGGATCCGTTGGACTCCATTGGCATCTTTAACAATGAATGTTTTGACCATCGACTCGCCAAGATAGCGCACCAAGCGGTTCATTTTCACGGCAAATAGCTCATAGGCGACCGGCTTGACGAGGAAGTCGAACGCGCTCACTTCATATCCCTGAATCGCAAACTGCGAAAGCTCAGTGAAGAAGACAAGGGAAGCACGCTCGTTTCTTTTTCGGAGTTCTCTGCTCGCCTCGATTCCGCTTGAACCGGCAAGATCGATGTCCATGAAAATCAAGTCGAATTCCTCGACGTTGCTATTGAGGAAGGAGGAGCCATCCTCAAAAAAATCAGTGAGAAAACCCACGTTCTTCTCGGCCCCATAACGCTCAAGGTACTCCTTAAGGTTTTGGCGCCATTTCTTGGAATCCTCGACAATCGCGACCTTGATCATGTAAATAAAATGCTTTTTATGTTTTACTCGACGAAGATAATCATAGATTATGGAGCCATGCAATTTCAATACGCTTGTATAGGCGCGCGCATATTGGATGGCTCTTTTCATCGGCAACACCGTTTTTACGCCAAAATAAACGCAAATCATCCGACAATGGGTAAAAGCGCTTATTGCTTATGCACCCATGCAATGCATAAAATTCAAAAATATGAAGAAACGAATTATCGCTTGCTCCATCGTAACTGGGCTCATCTATGCCACTTGCATCACCGCTTTTTCAGTACCCGTCCTCAATGGAGGCGCCACTTGGTTCACTAGAAACTGGATCTTCGAAACCGAGCAGAAAGAGCAAGGGACAATCGATTACTACCACCACCGCTACGAGTCCTTGGAGAAGGCCTACGAGGAATCTAAGAAGCTCGCTTTAGACATCCAGCAAGAAGGCTCTACGCTATTAAAGAACGAGGGACGTGTATTGCCTTTCGCCCAAAATGAAAGAAAAATCTCCGTCTTCGGGACTGGTTCAATCAACATCGCTCACGGCGGTACGGGATCTGGCGACGGAAATACCAGCGGGATGGTTTCGCTTTATGACGCCTTTAAAGACGCTGGATTCGATTGCAATCCCGAGCTAAAGCGCTTCTATGAAAACAAATACAAGCAAGGCTATCATCGCGGCAGCGGAACAGACATGAACGGTGGCTACTTCGGCAGCAAGGGAAACCGCGATTACGGCTATTCCATAAACGAGGTGGAGCGCGACGCGTACAAAGACGTCCGCAAATCCTATGAAGACTATAACGATGCCGCGATCATCGTGATTTCGCGCTCTGGCGGCGAGGGGCAAGATCTTCCGACCTCGATGAAGGAGTTCTACGAAGGCGATGACAAGCATTACCTTGAACTGACCGATGAGGAAATCGAATTGTTCCAAGAAGTCAAGGAAGCGGGTTTTCACAAAACGATCCTGCTTTTGAACACTTTGAACCCTTTTGAGTGCGGATTCATCGAAGACCCCTCTTTTGGAATCGATGCCGCAATCCATATCGGCGGGCCCGGCAGATATGGCCTCATTGCCGTGGCGGAGATGCTTAAGGGTGACCGGCCGATCGAAGGGCATCTCGCCGACACGCAGCCAAAGAACATGCTTTCGCTCCCCTCGATGCAAAACTATGGCGACAACCATTTTACGGAAGAGGGCAAAGACACGACCGCCTGCTACGTCTCCTATAACGAGAACATGTACATCGGCTACCGCTACTACGAAACGATTTACGAAGACCATGTGCTAAATCGCTTCCAGGCCGAGGATTTCGATTACGAAAGTGAGGTCGCCTATCCCTTTGGGTATGGCTTATCCTATTCGGAATTCGAATGGTCCAACGAGTCATTCGAATTGCAGGACGGGACGTTCCACGTCTACCTGGATGTTAAAAACGTCGGCAGCTTCGCCTGCAAAGACACCGTGCAGGTATATCTGCAAAAGCCCTACACCGAATTCGACATCGAGCACCATATTGAAAAGCCGGCCGTCGAGCTCATTGCTTACGAGAAAACGAAAACGCTCCAGCCTAGCGAAATCCAAAGGGTCGAACTCACGTTCAGCCAAGACGACCTCGCAAGCTATGCGACCTATGTAAACGAGGACTACCTGATCGAGAAAGGTAATTATTTCATCTCGCTCGCCCATAACGCCCACGACGCGATTGATTCCATCCTTAGTCAAAAAGGGCATGACGTCCCCCATGAAGGCTGGGCAGCCAAGCATGAGCAGGCCGAGGAAATCGAAATAAGCCGTTCCAGAAAAACGAACTATCCGATTGAGAATCGATTCGAGACGGAACGCTACTCGTCTTTGACAAGCGGGCTCAAGATGCTCACTCGCTCCGCCTGGAAAGATAGCTTCCCCGAGATGTATGGAGACTCTGGCGTCCCCGGCCAAGCGAGGATGACTCTCGACATCCAAACCAAAACAGAGATATTGAACCAAGACGTCCATTCGCATCTCGGCCCCAATGACGACGAATACGATTACGTCTATAACTGGAACGATGGCGAAACCAAGGAAATCAAGATTCCAAAGAAGATCACTTCAAGCGGCGAAGGTCTCAATTTCATGGACCTCGTTGATAAAAACGGCCAACCCCTTGATTATTTTGACCCAAAATGGGACAAGCTCGTCCAATGCCTTTCGGAGCAGGAACTCTATGAATTCCTCTCCTTTGGAGGCGGCAGAAGCGAGGCTCTATTATCGATCAACAAGAGGCTTACGATAACCTCGGATTCCCCGATGGGCTTGCACGTTGGAACCCTATTCCCCTGCTACCCAATCCAAGCAGGAACCTTCGACAAAGGCCTTGCGACGCGGATGGGCGAGCAGATCGCGGAAGAGGCGTTATGGCATAACATTCGCGGCTGGTATTCGCCAACCTGCAACATCCACCGCCACCCCTTTGGCGGAAGGAATTACGAATACTATTCCGAAGACCCACACCTTGCAGGGCTTTATGTCTATTCCGTCGTGAAAGCCGTTCAGGCGAATGGGGTATTCGTTCAGGTGAAGCATTTCGCCGTCAACGATCAAGACACGAACCGCGGCGACCGCGGCAACTTCAGGAATGAAGACCCCTATAACGGGCTCATCACATACGCTAACGAGCAATCAATCCGCGAAATCTATCTCAAGGTGTTCCAGTACGCGATCGAAAAAGCCGACGGCCATGGGGTCATGACTTCCTACAATAGAATCGGCACGACCTGGTCAGGTGGCCATTATGGTCTAACGACCGAAGTGCTTCGTAACGAATGGGGATTAAAGGGCAACGCCCTCACCGATTACGCTGGAACCTTTGGCTACAAATACATGAACATGAACCAGGGCCTTAGAGCCGGAAATGACGTTTGGCTCCACCCGAAGCGTAACTTCCCAATTGATGATAAGACGAGCGACGCCGCGATCTACTACATGCAGAAAGCGGCCAAGCACATCCTTTACGCAGAAGCTTGCTCATCGAGGATCAACAACCAAAGGTTTGCCGATGGCTCTTCCGTCAAAGTCCATCCCCATATCTACACTTGGCAATGGGCGGTTATCGGGCTAATGGCGCTTGTTGCTCTGGTCGATGCAGCGATCCTGATTCCCGGATTTGTGAAAGCCAAGAAAAAGGCCGCGAAGAGCAATTAACGCGACCCCTGTCTTATTTTCGCGGCGCAGGCCCCTTGATTACATGGGTTCCTGCGCCATATTCTTTCCGCTCATCGGCGATTTCAAATGACGCAATGCAATTGCTCGGAACGCTGATCTTATACTCCACTTCGCCCCTTTGGATGCGCCAACTTGATTTCACGTAGCCATAGGCGCTATGGCACGCAGCCGATGCAGGACATTGCCTATTACCTTGGTTTCTCTTCTCTGCCCCATTTCTCGAATGCGTTCCGGAAGCGCTTCGGCTGCACACCAAGTTCGACGCGAGCCAAAGGAAAATAAGAGTTTGCATTATTCTCTTGAGGAAATAACCTTATAACGATGGCGCAAAAAGAAAAATTGCTCTTCACCGAAATCCCGCATCTAGAAGGGGCGCGGATATACCTCGACCGGATAACCGACAAGGACGCATCAGGCTTAGAGGAATTAAGAAACGATGAGGACGTGTATCGACTTTTGCCTACTTTCCTATTCGAAAAGCAGCTTGACGATATTCATCAAGTCATTCGCGAAATGTATGATGGCCCCATCTACAAAAATGAGGAATCCCTGCACCTAGGAATCTTCTTGAAAGCAACCAATGAGTTCGCTGGCATCATCGAACTGTACGGCTACCGCAAGGAATACAACAAGATCAGCGTTGGCTATAGGCTATGCAAAAGGCTTTGGGGCCAAGGCATCGCTTCCGAAGCGGCCAAGACGCTAATGAAGTATTTGCTTGAACAGACCCATATCGAAATCATCACGGCAAGCACGATGATCGAGAACAAAGCGTCGGCAAAGGTATTGACCAAATGCGGTTTTGTACTTGTCGTGGACGCAGTGGGCGAAGACTGGGGATACCCTAGCCCCACTCTTGCCGATAAATGGATCCTTTAGTGGGAACGCCTCAACCCAGTAATCGCCTTTTCAGGTCCCGAACTCGAATCGCAAGGGCAGAGGAAATCGCTTCCGCCCTCGCCGAATCGACGAACTTTCCGCCGTTCTCTTTGAAGAACGACTCCGCTAGCGCAGGCAAACTGTCCAACGCCTGAGCATTAAATTGCGGACACGGGAAAGCCAGTTCAAGTTGCTCTTGATGACGATTTTTAAATGGTTCGCAGGCAATGTCTTTGTAAGCAGCGATATCCGCGGTGAGCTTGTCGAAGCCGAAGGAAGACCCGTTGTCAAAAAGAGGCGCCATGCCAAGCCATTCCAGTGTTTCGCTGTTTCTCAGAAATCCAAAGTTGTTGGTATGCCTGTCTTCGTTTGCAATCAGGTAATCCAATATGATCATTTCAGAGATCGCAGGGCGGACATTAGGGATCCCAAGCGCGTCACAGGCCCTAAGCAGCTGCGATAGCGTGGACTCGTTCTTCCTTCTTGGGTATTGCAGAAGAATATCGTGGGCCGGGATGAACTCCACGGCTTCGCTTGCGAAATCCGGGCAAACGCTATATGGCTGACCGCTAATGAAGATAAGCTGATACTCGACGTGCGGTATGCCAAGAGTGTCGCAGAGCGCTGACGCAATAGCCTCATTAAATGGCTCTTGTCGAAAAGGAACCGAACCACCTTTGATGAGAACGCGTTCGCCGTTTATAATTTTCCACCTCTTTTTCAGGTTTCCACCAGAGGAGCTATCGGGAGAAGAATATTGCATATCTGTCTTTTTTACTCCCGAGAAAAGCAATTGGCCTAGGTCGTCGCTGAATGGGTTCGAAAAGAAATTTACCTGCTCCCAGGAAAGCGCGTTATCCTTCTCTTTGACCCAATAGCCATCAGAAAGACTTAGCCCATAGCTCTTTTTCAGCAGGGCAGTCGTGGAGGAAATATTCAATTCTTCCAAAACATTTCGGATTCCAGACCTACTTGCGGGAATGCTTCGATTGAGCCACCAGTCCTTCAATTTGTTCGGGTCAACCGCACCATAGGAAGTCATCGTCCCAATTGGAAGAAGAGATGCGTTTTCAACGCGGCCCACCTCGGAAATCACGCCAGTTCTTTCTTCGAAGGATAAGGAAACAACTGGCGAATTAAGGTGCATAAGCAAATAAGGCAAGTCTAATTCAGTCAATTCATGCGAGAAGCCCCGCCACTTCAAATCATTCATCTCCTCTTTGAGTTTTTTGCGCAATTCGATCTGAGAATTGAGTTCAATCATCTGAGCGCCGTTAAGATATTCGCTGTTGAGTTTCCCGTTTTCCCGCCATTGATGATAAAAATATGCTTTTCCGTTGATAACCTTGCGGGAGATGCTTCCTTTTGGAAGTTCGGAAATCTTCAGTGCCAATTCGGCAATTCTTTTAGCCGTCTCACTGTCCATAATGAATAATCCCTCGGACAGATTATAGAATGTTTTAACCACATTTTTAACCATCATTTTAACTACAAATTAAGTCGTGGTTAAAAAGAGGCTTTAAGCACCGTCTAATTCGTCAAAACAAGATTTCCCCACTAGTCAAAGACAGCTTGAATTCCTGGATCGATCGCTTGCTAAGGAATCGAACCTCCGCCTTGGTTAGGACGCGGAACTTATGAGACTTAGTGAAATACAAAGAATGGTCGCGCCTATCATAAATGGCCGCATATTTTCCTTCGTCTATTTTTTCTTTAAACTCCCTTTCATCGGAAACAGCCTCGACAAGATGGGGATCATATTTTAAATAAGTCGCCAAAGTTCCAATGAAAGTCTGCTTAAATGCAGGCCCATCGAGCAAATCTGCGATATCGGGAACAAAGTTCGTTTCCTTGTTCAACGTCGCAAGCGGCACCTCGAATAAGGAGGCAAGCTTAGTCGCATTGGACATAGAGCAGGAAAACAGTTTGGAATTATCAACATAGCTATTGAGGGTGTTGCTATTGATTCCAGTTAAATAAGAAATGCTCTTGATTGTTCCTTTGCCCTTGGAAAGAAGTCGAAATACGCTTGTTTGCCTTTCCTCATCTAAGTATTTCTGATAAAGATTCGCCTCGCTCATCTCATGAAAAAGAGGGAAATAGCCAATCATCTTATCAATGGGAACGATGAGGATGCTTCGTTGCAAAGGGACCGATTCATTAAGCAACAGCCCTATGTACATTTGTCCCGCCCAATATAGTTCGCTAGAGATATTCGCCGAGTAATCCAAATACGTCGCTTTGCCGAAAACATTTTGAATCACGCTTTCGATTGACTTGGAAAGAAAGCGCGAAGCATTGTTTTCCTCAAAGCATAGAAAGAAGGGGTCTCTCAGTATTTTCTCCTGGATCAACTCATAGGTGAAGCCTGAGGAAACTAGATAATGCAACAGTCGCCCGAACTTGTCTTTCAGGACCATAGAGACGCTATTCGCCATACTTTTTCATGAGCTCCCCGATAAACGTATTGTGAAATCTATCCTCGCGGACCAGCAATTCGTGGTATTCGCCAAGCGTTTTACTCCGCATATCAGCATAACCGCTACTAGGCTCTACCGGATAAGACCCTAGATATCTCAGACTTTGAAATCCCTTCTTGGATATTGCGACATATTGAAGTCCAAGACGCCCTAGCCTCATGGTAGACGAAAGCGTTTCAAGGGAGATTTGTCCAGACACGAACCCCAGGGAATAGGAGAAATACGAATCGTCAGCCCTATAGCCCGCAACCATATCGTAGCCATCTAAAGAGATTCCAAAATGGCGGTCGAGCCACGAAAGAGCCTCCTGATGTTGAATGCGTTCCTGATAAGGAAAACGATGCTTCGCCAAAATGGCGATCCAACGGAGAACATCCAATTCGGCACTTCCGTCAAGTGTCAGGACATTCAAACCCTTCAAATCCACGTTGAAGCAAATAACATGCCCGCCTTCTTTATACTGGCTCGCCCACAGTTCTGCTGCGGTTTTATCAGGCGTCATATAAAACCCAAGCCCGTAGTCATTGCTTGGGTTGCCGCATCCGAAGATAGGCGACTTGAAGTTATCTTTTGAACCGTGGTAGAGCTTCATAAGAAAATCATAAAGTCTTGATATTCAAATATCAATAATTCATTAATATACTTGTATTTTTCAGTTATTTTTTATATTTAAATATTATTTATTCATATTAAATGGCGTCGCTTATGCTATCGGTATGAAAGAGGTTTTAAGCACCGTCTAATTCGTCAAAGCAAGATTTCCCCACTAGTTAAAGGCAGCTTGAATTCCTGAATCGATCGCTTGCTAAGGAATCGAACCTCTGCCTTGGTTAGGACGCGGAGCTCATGCGACTTAGTAAAACGCCAATAACACCCTCCTCTCCTCTATGCAGATGCGCCATTGGCTCGACCGTTTCTTTGCAAACGTCGCGCAAAGCGGCGCCAGCTACCATTGCTTGGATTGTCACAAACATAGATGGGGAATATGAGAATCTCTTTTGAAAGGCTCTAACCTGACAATAGATTTCACTGTTTAAATGGTCAATTATTCGTCATTTTTGGTTCTCGGTGGAGTTATATTTAAAAGATTTTAAACACAACTTATTGTTACGAACTCACGGCCTGTTCTTGACCAAAAATAGTTGGTCAAGTTCCATGCTTCCGCCGAGTCTTGGCGTGAGTAATCGTAAATCAAATAAGGCATTTATCATGGAATATCAGTTCCTAGTTTCACCGATAACTTGCAAAGCTAATCGAGCGATTATATTTTCCGCTATCCCGTCCTGGCCCAATTCTCCCAAAAAACCTTTGTCCCGACCTCATTCAGTAGTATCATAATCTTTAGATTATGGAATCGTTTCCACTATGACAGACTACCGACCACTACACCACATCGTTCCAGCTAAAGGTTGGATCAATGACCCGAACGGGTTCATCCACTTCAAAGGACAGTACCACCTCTATTGCCAGCACAACCCCAAAGACGTCGTCTGGGGCCCAATGCATTGGTTGCACTTCCAAAGCAAAGACCTAATCCACTGGGAAGAAAAAGGAATAGCCCTAAAGCCAGATCAGCCTTGCGACCTAGAACTAGGCGACTTTTCTGGGTCCGCCATCGAAAAAGACGGGAGGATGTACATCATTTACACCTCAGCAATCGATGGAAGGCAAACCCAAAGCATCGCCGTAAGCGAAGATGGCCATCATTTCACCAAATTCGAAGGGAATCCAGTTATCGACGAGAAGACGCTTCCATCCGGTTACATGATCGCCGACTTCCGCGACCCCAAAGTGTTCTTGAAAGACGGAACCTATTACGTGATGTGCGCCTCAAGGCACGAAGATGGTCATTCCTCGATCCTTCTATTCTCTAGTCTCGACTTATTCTCCTATCAGTTCGTTAGCGTGCTAAAGGATTTCCATAACTGCGAGAAGCGCGGCATGATCGAATGCCCCGATATCCTTTTTGATGGAGACCGCTGCGCATTGATCTATTCGCTGCAGAACCCAAAGCAAGAAGGCGATAAGTTCCAGAACCGGTTCGCAGTCGCTTATCAGATAGGAAAGCTAGACCTAGAGAACGGTCGGTTCGTCCCGGAAGGCGAAGAGCATGAATTGGACCACGGCTTCTCCTGCTATGCCACCCAAACGATCTCCGAAAATGGCAAGCATTACATCGTTTACTGGGAAGCGAGTTGGGGCAATAACCACCCCATGGCCAAAGAAGGCTACGCGGGACAACTGTCTTTAATCAAGGAAGTCCGTTTCGAAGGAGACCGCTTAACCATGCACTTCCTGCCCGGAACAGATAAGAAGCACTTGGATGTTCAATTAGTCGAAGATGTAGCAAGACTCAAAATCAATAACATCGAGCTCATTTTCGATAAGCCATCCAATAAAATTACGCTTACCCGCAAAGACATGGACGAAGCAATCGTCGACGATGATGGCAACGTAGTCGATGAACGCCACTTCTATCTAAGCGATGTTCAGCAAATCAAAATCGATTATTCCTATGACCACTCCTGCGTAGAACTCTCTTTCAATGACGGAGAGGTCTTCTGCTCACTCCTGAATTTCAAAAAAGACGCAGGGCATGATGCTAAAATCGCTGCGTCAGGATGCGTTGTTCAGTAACTATTTGCAAAGGAAACAGTATACAAACGGACTCAATGTTGTCCGTTTTTTCTTTGACGGCTAGAACGGCAAAACTCTTGCGGATTTATGTATTTACTGTTCTCGGACAACGCAGTAATATTTAGTAAATCGTGATTTAGTAAATCGTGATTTAGTAAAATGGAAGGGTAAAGGGTAGGAGACGTGTTCATCGGGAGAGAAAATGAGTTAGCGATACTCAAAGAGAGCTACCGCTTCAACGGATTCAAGATGGTGGTTGTCTATGGCCAAAGAAGGGTTGGCAAATCCTATCTTTTGCAACATTTCTTCCGAAATCTAGACGCCAAGGTCGTCGCGTTCCAAGCCATTGCAAACGACGTCAGTCTATCTATCGAAACTTTTAGAGACGCATTATTTGAAGTCTATCCCCCTGAGTACGATATCAATTTGGATACATGGAAAAAATGCTTCCAATATTTTGTTGGGCAACTTGGCGATGATAAGGCCGTCATATGTATCGATGAGATCAATTATATCTTTAAAGAAGATCCGACCTTTGCCTCCTTGCTGCAGAGCGTCATAGAAAATCAACTCAAGGAAAAGAATGTCCTCCTGATTGTCTGCGGCTCAAACGTCACTACCATAGAGGAAGAGATATTAGCAGACAATTCACCGCTATACGGAAGGAGGAACCTAAGCATCAAACTGCAGGAATTCGATTACCGCAAAGCGGCCGAATTCTACCCGAATTACTCCCACGAGGACAAAGTCATCGCCTATTCCGTATTCGGTGGAAAAGGCAAAAACCTCTCTTGCATCGACCCTTCGAAATCGATTGAAGAAAACATTATCGATCAAATTCTCACCCCCGGCGGGCCGCTTGCTGATGAAATTGATTTACTGCTGAAAGACGATTTTCGCGAGACAGGGTTCTACAAAGAACTCCTGTATATCATGAGTATGGGAAATACGTCTTTTGGTGATATCGTCAATAAAAGCGGGCAGTCTTCTGCCAAAGTCTCCATATACCTTGAGAAGCTTATTGACTTAAGGATGGTAGAAAAGGTTCGGATTGGCTCAAAGAAAAACGATGTACGCTATTTTATCCAAGACAATTTCTTCTCCTTCTACTTCCGGTTCGTCTATAAAAAAAGAGGCATCCTCAATATCCTTGTTGCGCCGAAAGCCTTTTATGATCGTTTCATAAAGAGCGATCTTTACTCTTTTGTTGGTTTGAAATTTGAGAGCATCTGTGAGCAATACATTATTAGGAAGTCTTATCTAGGAGAGTTAGACTTCATACCAACGGAATATGGCAAATACTATGGGAAGCATAGAGACGGCTCAACGTTTGATATCGACGTATTTTTCCGAGACGAAACAACGGCTATGTGTGGGGAATGCAAATTCACAAACAAAGAATTCAGCATTGCCGATGCGGATGAACTAGTCGAAAATGCCAAAGAAATCAGCGCCAAAGAAATCCGCTATTACGTTTTCTCCAAATCCGCCGTTAAGGATTCGGTATTGCAAAAATACCCTTTTCTGACCTTAGTTAGCTTAGAGGATCTATTCAGAGAATAAAGCCAGGTTGGTCCAATCATTGTTTCGCAAGGAATTCGTCGATCTCTTTTTCGCTTGGCGCGGATCCGATTGCCCCTTTCTTCAAGGTGGCTAATCCGCCTACTACATTAGCCCTAGTTAGGTAATGCTTTATCTTGGAATCGTCCTCAATGAAATCGGGATGATTGATCAAAGATGCAAGGAAATAGGAATAGAATGCATCCCCTGCTCCCGTTGTATCCACTGGAGCCACAGGATAAGTCTTTACGGGCACAAGATGGCCGCCATGATAATATAGCGACCCCTTTGAGCCCAAAGTGACCACGGCGCATTGATCGTCGCGCAATAATTCGCCAAGCGCGTCCGCGATGTCCTTTTTGCTTGAGAACAAAGCGATTTCCTCTTCTGAGAACTTCAGGATATCCGCTTCCAGAAGCGCTGCAAGGAAGATTTCCTTGGCCTGCTCGCTAGAATCGAATATGTCGTCTCGATAATTGATATCAAAGGATATCTTGGCTTTTGTCTTGAACCGAATTTCCTTCACGAGCCCATGAAAGAATTCTCTGCCTTCCGGATAAGAAAGCATCAAAGAGCCGATATGGATGATATCGTCATCATGAATCGAGGAAAAATCAATGTCCTTGAGATTCATAACGTAGTCCGCTCCTTGGTCTCTTTCGAATCGGAAGGAACGTTCCCCATTCACGAGGGTAACCAACGCTTTCGTTGTATAACGATGTTGTATAACGGCAATCCGCGGGTTGGTAAACCCCTTGGATTTGACTGTCTCGAGCAATAGCTTCCCATGCTCATCATCCCCAACCGAGCCATAGAAAGTGACCTTATCCGTATAGAGCAAAGCGTTGCACGCCACGTTGAAAGGCGCACCGCCAGGAAGAACGGTTTTGTTTTTCCCGTCATCAAATATATCGACAAGGATTTCTCCAATGGAAATAAGCATAATCTGACCCGTGTAAGTATATAAAAACTCCTGAGAGCAAGCAAACCGAATTGGCTTGCTTGCCCAAAGGAGAAAGGCCGAATGAATTAGGCTTTGACGTCTTCGCCCTTAAGCTTCCTGTTTCTGATAAGGAGCGCAACGGCGATGCCGATGCCAGCGGCGGACAGCGTCCAGATCGCAACGTCGGCGATTGTGATCCAGGTCCTCCATGGCTTGATGGAGTTGCTGACGGTGACGCCTTCTAGTTCATCGCCGATCGCGAACTTCATATCGGGGTTCGCGTTCGAGGTGACGACGGCGTAGATGATGTTTTTGGCGGCCTTATGGACGCTTTGCATGATGCGGCCATTGCTCGTCGCGCCATCATAGAAGGAATTGAGATCCCAATAGTTCGAGCCGGTGTTGAGCCACATGTCGTTTCCAGCATAGAGGCCGGAGATGATGTCTTCATAGAACATCGCGGGGACGGATGCTTGGTCGGTGATGACCATGCCATGGAATCCCCACTCATCGCGGAGGACGTTGGTCATTAGGCCTTTATGCGCGCCAGCCCAGGCCGCGCCGACGCGGTTCATGGCCGCCATCGCCGCAGTGCATTTGGCTTCCCTGACGATTAGCTCAAATCCCTTGAGGTAGATTTCGCGCAGCGACTGCTCGTTCGCCATCACGATTCCGCCAGAACGCCCGGTTTCCTGGTCGTTAAGCGCGAAGTGCTTCATGTAGGCGATGACGCCGCGGGCGCGGACCCCTCTCACCTCAGCGGCTCCGATCTTGCCGGAGAGGAAGCCGTCCTCAGAATAGTATTCGAAGTTACGGCCAGAATAGGGAGAACGATGGATGTCGGCGCCAGGAGCATACCAGCCAGCGACGCCTGCTTGGATTGAGTCGTCGCCGATGATGACGCCCATCTCTTCGATGAGCTGGTCATTCCAGGTCGCGGCCATCATGACCTCGACCGGCCACGCCATGCAGGAGACGCCGCCAACGAGGGTTCCAGAGATCCCAGAGGGGCCATCTTTGTCCTGAGTGGCAGGAAGGTCGATGGTTTTGAGGGCGATGGTCGCATACCCGCCCATGCGGACGAGTTCGAGCATCTTCTTCTCGGAAACCTGATTGACGAGCTGATCCCAAATCTCGTCGTCGTAGTCTTTGGCAACCCCATCGACGACCGCGTCATGGATCGTGAGTTTGGTGCCAGAGGAATTGGTTGGCATATCGACATCGTTTTTGACGACATCATCGGAACGGTTCCAGTTGAGGGCGTCGTTGAGTTTATCGCCGACGGCCCAGGTTCCGTTCTTATAGGCCGAGGTCGGGAAGGTGCCTTCCCAGTCGGAACGGCTTACATAAGTTGCTGCTTCTTCCTCGTAGTAAGAAGGATCGGCATCATCGAATTGATTGGTGATCGCTTTGTTAGTTGCTGCCGACTTCGCGAAGGTCGTGGTGTCGAGGGTGTCAGGATGATAGGAGTCGTTGACCATCGCGGCGCTTCCGCCGGTGGACTGGCCTTTTTTCGCGAGGATGTTTTTGGCGGCTTCATGGGCATCGCGAGCGGCGGTGAAGTAATATTGTCCAGCATCGCGGATGTAGGTCTTCGCGCCTTTGGCATCATAAGCGGCAAGGTTTTCCTTGCTCACGGTGATGGTAACCGTTTGCTCGTAATACTCCTTGGTCATGCCTTTCTGCGGGCTAAGCGCCTTGGTTTTGGCATAGCCGACGAGCTCGACGGCCGCTTTTTCGATTCCGTTCGCGACATCGTAATCGGTGTATGGGGATTGCATGTAGATCTCCACCACATCTTTTCCGGATGTATTGCCGACGTTATCGACGGTCACGGTGATCTCGAAGTCGTTCGCATTCTCCTTGACGTTCAGGTCCTTCCATTCGAAGGAGGTGTAGGAGAGGCCATATCCGAAGGGATACTGAACGGCTTTGTAATAATTGAAGGTGCCGGTTTTGGCCCTGCCAAGGATCGCGTCCTCGTAACGGGTCTCATAGTATTTGTATCCCACGTATATCCCTTCCTCGTAAACGAGGTAGGTGCCGGCTTTGTTGTAGGTGGACTCGGAGTTTTGGGATGGGAAGCTCACGCCTTCGGTCTTGAACGAGCCCATGTTGGCAAAGGAAGGAGCCGAGGTCGAATCATAGGCCCAGGTATCCACTAGCCTGCCGGAAGGATTGACGTTTCCGACCAAGATGTCGCCAAGGGCATATAGGCCTTCTTGTCCGACGCCGGGAACCCAGAGGACGGATTTGATGTTCGCGAACTCCGCTTCCTCAAGGAAGCCAAGCTCCATCGCATTGTTCGAATTGACGACGAGGATGACATTCGTGGATTTCTCGCAAGCGAGGCGGAGCATATCCTTTTCATTGTCGTCGATCTGGAGG
>CACYCS010000092.1 GCA_902773005.1 uncultured Erysipelotrichaceae bacterium | reverse complement strand
TGGTCAGCCTAAACGCGCAGTCACTTGTCTTCAAGCGGTAAAGCATCAGGTTTCATGTTCTTGATTCCAAAAGCGGTTTTAAGCACATAGAATCCAGATATTCCAAGCGCGACGACCCCACCGACAATATAAGCCACCCACATGGGAATGAAACGACCTAACGCAATATTCGGCTCGCCAAGAAGGTAAGTGACGACGACCGCATTCATAAATGTCGCCGGAACAGCAGTGAGCAGAGATCGCCACTTTCCTATGCCGTCTTTCATCAGGTAAGCGGTGGCCACCCAAAGCGATACCGTTGCAAGCATTTGGTTACTCCATGCAAACCAACGCCACAAAAGGTTGAAGTTATGCACGTCAACGAAATTCCATATGCTGATGCCCACGACGATCGCGAATAAAGGCAAGGTCAGTATCAAGCGATTCTTCAGGCTCTTCTGATCCATCTTGAAGGCTTCGCCTAAGATCAACCTGCAGCTTCGTAACGCCGTATCGCCGCTCGTGATTGGGCATATGACGACTCCAACGACCGCCAACACTGTGCCCACAGGCCCAAGAAGAGTGGACGAGATATGTTCCACGGAAGTCGAACTGCCACCGACCTCGGAGAGCGCTTTCCAGCCCTCGGCGGTATCGACATGATAGAAAGCCATCGCGGCCGCGGCCCAAATCAGCGCGATGATGCCTTCAGCGACCATGGCGCCATAGAAAACCTGCCTACCCTCTTTCTCGCTTCTGATGCATTTCGCAATCATCGGGGACTGAGTAGCATGGAATCCGCTGACCGCGCCGCATGCAACGGTCGTAAACATGAACGGCCACCAAGGCAAACCGCCATTCGCGGCAGAGAAATCCTTGAAATGGCCAATGAGCTCAATCATGGGGTATTTGTCTTGCTGGAATAGCACTCCGCCGATGACGGCAACGGCCATAACAATGAGAATCACGCCGAAAATCGGATAAAGCTTTCCGATCACCTTATCGATAGGAACCAAGGTGCTCAAGAGATAATAGGCAAGGATGATGATCATCCAAACCCATGCAGCCACATGGTCGTGCGTGAGGCTTTGGAGCAAGGAAGAGGGGGATACGACGAATACTGCCGTAACTAGAAGCAGCAACACAATCGAGAAGACGCGCATGACGATTTCCATGGCTTTCCCGATATATTTGTGAGCTAGCTTAACGATGGAGTCACCGTTATTGCGGCTAGAAACCATGCCGGAGAAATAATCGTGGACAGCCCCGCCCAAAATGCATCCGAGAACAATCCAAAGGAATACGATAGGGCCAAATAGCGCCCCCGAAATCGCTCCAAATATTGGACCCGTGCCTGCGATATTGAGTAATTCGATCAAGAAGGACTTCCATTTCGGAAGAGGCGTGATATCAACGCCGTCAGGAGAGCTGATGGCAGGGGTTTGGCGGCCATCGATGACGAATACCTTTTCAGTGAATCGCGAGTATATCAGGTAGCCCACGATTAGAAGCGCTAAAGCAATAAAAAATGTCCACATGCGACAAATGATAGAATCATTTGAAGTCTGAGGCAATAAGGTGCACAGCCTAAAGTCTTAAAGCGAAAGTCTTAAAAGAACCAGTGGATGCAGCCGCTATCTAATTCCATGCCAAGGGACTTTTGGAGGTTCATGCTTTTGTAATTGTCCAATACTACGTGGTCGAAAGGAACCTTACCGTCGTCGATGAACTTATTGATCATGGCTTTTTCTAGCGCGGTCCCAATGCCTTTTCGGCGGTGGTTCTCGCTCACATAAAGCATTCCAAGCGCGTGCTCAGGATGCTCGCCGATAAAGCCCATGATCTCGCCATCGACATTTACTGCCTTAAGCACCCCTCTTTCGATGGCGTTCCTAAGATAGGCTTCGTCGTCGCCGTTTCTAACGTAGTGGCTCGCAAGATAACCATAGTCGTCCATGGTCATTTCTTTAATTTCGTAGGGGACGTGTATCTGATATTTGGGTCCGCGATACACATATTGTTTCACTTTGAGGACCTTGTTGAACTCGTCGAGAGGGCGCAGATCGACATCGCTCAAAGAGATAACCGCCACGGTGTTTTCCTTTTTGGCCCCGTCCTTGATCAACGGATAGACATCGAAGTCGAATTGCTTTGCACAGACGTAATAGATTCCCGCAACATTGTCGTCGATAAGACAATACGAATCATTGTTTTCTAGAACGGCGGCACCGTTTAGTCGAATCGCTTCCTCCGCAACGAGGAAGATGCTCTCTTTGATTTCCATGTCGACTATCCTAGCATTTCGAAAGGATTGCAGAAACAATTGAATCGCGGAAACTCAAATGAATTCGGCGTAATGCCACTTGTGAAAAAGGATAGGGGTTGAGTAAAATTAACTATCAACTTTTTCAAGAGGTTAATTATGGACGTAAAGAAGTCAAAAACTGGCACCGAACTTTTCGTTGAGATCACGGGCAGAATCGATAGCGTAACCGCGCCTCAGTTGCACGAGATCCTTACCGATTCCATCGACGGCATCAAATCTTTGGTGCTCGATTTTGCTAAAGTCGATTACGTTTCCTCCGCTGGACTCCGCGTCTTGCTGAACACACTTAAAATCATGAACAAGGCCGGCGGAAGCATGGTAGTTCGCCACCCGCACCAGGATGTAATGGACGTCTTCGTCATGACGGGATTCGATAACATCCTGACGATTGAGGAATAAGGGGTCCAAACATGTACATCATCGATCAATTAGCCGCGTACACCGCCGAAACCCCCAATAACGCAATCCTATTTGACGAAGCCCATTCCAAAGGCATTACCTATGCCAAGCTGGACGACATGTCCGGCCGTATTTACGCCTACCTTAAGCAAAATAATATTGGCAAAGAAGACTTTGTCCTCATCAATTTGCCCCGTGGCGTAATGCCCATCATCGCCATGATCGGCATCTGGAAAGCGGGAGCTGCGTGGGCGCTCGTCGAAGACACCTATGCCCCGGAGCGAATCGCCTACATCCGCAAAGACTGCGGCTGTAAGATCGAGATCTCTGCGGCGGTTTGGGAAGAGATCATGAAAGTTGATCCTATTTCAGGCCACGAACCCGTGGACGCGCATGACGCCGCCTATGCAATTTATACCTCTGGCACGACCGGAAACCCCAAAGGCGTCCTCCATGAATATGGAAACCTCGAGAGGGCATTCCAGTCCATCAAGTTGGATGGGAAGACCCCGTTTGATGGAAAAGATCGTTTGGCCTTGCTCGCTCCGCTTAATTTCGTTGCCTCGGTCATCGTCATCCTGTGCGCGTTGAACGTCCATAATGGCAAAACCTTCGTCGTCGGATATTCCACCATCAAAAACCCGATGGCGCTCAAGCTCTTCTTCTTCGAAAAGCGCATCTCCATCACCTTCCTGACTCCCTCTTACGTCAGGATGCTTGGAAATTCGAGCGGGCCATTCCTTAGGATGCTCTTCGTCGGATCCGAGCCCGCGAATAACGTCTACAACAAGAACCTCGAACTGATTAACATCTACGCCTGCTCCGAATCCGGATTCGCCGTCGGCGTCTTCAAGATCGACAAGTCCTATGAATCCTGCCCCATCGGCAAACCCGAAGTCCAAACCAAGATCGTCTTGATCGACGAAGACGGGAAAGAAGTGGAAGGGGATGGCATCGGAGAGCTTTGCTTCGAGAATCCTTACGTCAGGGGTTACATCAATTTGCCCGAGGAAAGCGCGAAAGCCTTCGTCGATGGCTTCTACCATTCTGGCGACCTCGCAAGGAAAGACGAGAATGGCAACTACGTGTTGCTCGGACGCTCCGGCGACATGATCAAAATCAACGGCAACCGCATCGAGCCGGCCGAAATTGAAGCCGCGGTGAAGCAGGCCCTTAACGTTAAGTGGGCCGCCGCTCGCGGATTCGAGGAAGCAGGGAAAAGCTACCTCTGCGCCTATTACAACGAAGACGTGACATTCGACCCCGAAGAAATCAGGCAGGAGCTCATGAAGAGGCTTCCCTATTACATGATCCCGGCCTTCTTCATGAAGATCGATAAGATTCCTCTAAAGGCAAACGGCAAATTCGACCGCAAGGCTTTGCCAAAACCCGATTCCGCGAACTTCAGGACGAAATACGTCGCCCCGACGAATGAGACGGAAGAGAAGATCTGCCACGCGATGGAAGCGGCCCTCAAAGTCGAGAAGGTCGGCATCCACGACGATTTCTATGAGCTAGGCGGCGATTCTCTTGCTTCGATTCAGGTTATCGTAAACGCAGAGCTGCCTGGGCTTAACGCCAGCGAGATCTTCCGCGGCCGCACCCCGGAAAAGATCGCGAAGCTATACGAGGAAATCCACGCCAATGACGATGGGGAATCCCCCGAAGCCAAAAACGCGGCCAGCATGAAGATCGATCATCCTCTCACCGCTGAGCAGCTATACATGGTCGACTATCAGCTCTACACGCCGAAATCCACCATGTACAACCTCTTCTCGATGCTCAAAGTCAACAAAGAGACTTTCGACATGGCAAAGCTCGCCGAGACGATGAAGGCCGTCATCAAGAATCACCCGGCGCTCCTTACCACGTTCCATTTCAATGACGATGGCGAAATCGTCCAGCGTTACACGCCCGACGTAGTCGAGGACATTCACGTCGAGAAGCTCACCGAATTTGAATTCGAATCGCTCAAAGACAACCTTGTCATGCCCTTTAAGATCATCGGGGGCAGACTCTATCGCTGCCGCGTCTTTGAAACCGAGAAGGCAGGGTACGTCTTCTTCGACGTCCACCATACCGTTTTCGATGGCACGTCCCTCAAGGTTTTCATGGGCAACATCGGCAAGGCCTACATGGGTATGATGCCTGACCCCGATTTCTATTACCTGATGCTCGCCAAGAGGGAAGAAGCAGTCAAAACCGCTTTCTATGAGGAATCGAAGAAATACTTCGAAGACCTTTATGATGG
>CACYCS010000091.1 GCA_902773005.1 uncultured Erysipelotrichaceae bacterium | reverse complement strand
AGAATTTTTTCTGAGAATAAAAAAATAGACCAAAGGTCTAAAAGTAAAAATTTCTCAAATTTATTCAGTTATTCTGTAAAACTACCGCGCTGATCGAGTAAAACGGGATTCGCAATTGCGATTTGCGGTTTGACAGTAGGCCCTCTTTTGACTAACATGTTGAAAATGTAAAAAAACAAATTGACATACATCGTGTTCGAGAGGATGATATTTCCATCTTTATACTGAGGGGGAGATTAATATGATCGCTGGTGACAAAATCGACATAAAAGACACTTCCATCACGAAGTCTATCGTAACGGGCAACATCGCGATCGATAAACTCCCAAATGATGGACCGAAGCTCAATGACGCTCTTTTGGAGCGCGAATTGGCTTATTCCAAAAAATCCATTGAACTCTTCCATCACAAGTCAAAGCTTTTGAAGTGACCTTTGTTTAGATGGACTTTCGGGAATTATGCTCCAAATTTGGCGTATCTTGTTTTAACTACGAACAAGTTATCAGCTCAGAAAGGCTTAGCTCCATTTTTGACGATTACCAAGCTGAATTCCAAAAAATCAGTTCGCATTTGAACGATGCGATAAATGGGTTGAGAAGCTCGCTTCCCGATTATTTCAACGCACACGTCACCGGAAGGTTTAAAGATCCGGAACATTTGATCTTGAAGGTCATCCGCGACGCGAACGAAGCCTATGGTAAGGCCGATTTAACGCGGATCAAGCGCCTTTGCGAGGACGATTTTAGGGTTTTGTTCAAGGATATCCTTGGCTTAAGGGTTATCCTTCTTAGGAAAAGTAGAAAACCCGATGCCCTGAAATCGATTATTGACAGCTTCCCGGAATTCGAAACAATCAAGGCCTTCTATGTAGAGCGCGAAGGGGAACCAGAGTGGGCTAAGCCTTTCTCCGAAAAGTTTGGCGATGACAGATTCAAATTGTGTAAGCGGGGGAACGACGCTCCTTACGGCGGCATACACATCATTTTGCCTGCGTCCTGCTTGTGCCACGACCTAGAAGGGCTTTCCTGTGAGATACAAGTCCGTTCTTATTTTGAAGAGGCGTGGGGCGAGGTCGATCACGACTTAAAATACCCTTTCCGAATGAACGATCCTTTTGTGTTGCGACAGATGTCGATTCTTAATCAAATTTCTTACACGGCCGATGAATTGATTGATTCCGTTTACCAGCTTCGCGACAGATTTTTGTCGGATAACCAAATTATCCGCGCCGCTGTTGCGGGCGATGGAATCTCGGCCGACATTGCGAAGCTGGTAAAAGAGAAAACCGGAAACGATCTTCCCACCGAAGTGGTCCGAGAAATAAAGAAGATGATTAACGATGCATTAGAAGGACGAGAATATGCCAGAAACACAAAACTTCTTTGATTACATAAAAGATACCTTTAGCGAAACCGATATCGAATTCTTTGAGAAGTACTTGAAAGGGAACTTGCGTTTATTTCTTGAGCACGAGGAAATTGCGGATAAAGTCATCCTTAATGAAAAAGCGTTGACGTGGGTGATCATCGACGCTCTAATCGAGGCAAAGAGAATGAAAGATTATCACATAGCCGAAGGGAACAACGTCTCCATGATACGCTATCGCTCCTTCCTTGGATCTTATATTTTGAAGCGGCATCCTCTCTTCCCAAAAGAGGGGCATGAGGATTTGTATCTTGTCAATGAAGCATGGGCTGAATTCCTCATTACGAGTAGCATTCTCGGGGAGTTTTTGGTTTACTCCGAGTCGGCTTCTCGGGAGGTCAATGGTCTTTTGGATGCGCTTGAACATCACCTGAGATATAGGAACTCCAATCCGCAGATTCTCGAATTGTTTTGCAGAGCGCTTATGGTTGGTTCGAAATGCCTTGCGCCGCGAAATGATTGATAGACGGCATATTGCAGTTTATCGGACCCTGCTTTTGGCTTTGCGCGAATGTGAAACATCAAAATTGAGTGCGCCAAGCAGCATTTTTTGAGTTGGGCGCGCCCATTCATAGGCTTCTTTTTATTACCATTGGTATGCCAATGAAGGGGCGGCTGTTCATCAACCATAAGCCAACCAAAACTATTATGCGATTCGCACCGGAGGCGAAGGTACGGATTCACTCTTGGGCCGGAAAGCCGTCCTAAGGCTTACTCTTCGCAAAGGCAGTTTCTGAATAGTTATACATGGACTCCGGACTTTGAATTTTGACGGAGTTCTCTTCTTTTACGATTCGACTAAAAGCCGAGCGCAGATCTTGGGCTATCGCGACCTTGCCTGGAATAGCAAGTAATGCTTCGCGATGCCTCTTTCGCTTAGTTCCACCCCACGTTCGGCCACTGTCTGATTGTAAATTGGGCGTGGAGCATTGACGGATTCGTTTTTGTTGGTGTTTTTCCCATCTCGCAGTTTATACTCATATCGGATATGAGCATAGACAAGGACGCGATCATCGCTTCCCTGCAAAAGGAGAACGAATACCTTAAGGGTCTTTTGAGGTCGCACAATATATCTTTTGGCGAGATTGAGGAATCCCCTTCCCTTCAGGACAACTCCATCGAAGGGAAAATCTCCTTATTCCGTTCCTATTTCAAAGGCCGCGACGATGCGTATGCGCGCGGTTATATTACAAAAGATGGGAGGAAGGGATTCGCTCCGGTGTGCAAGATGGAAACGGAATATGGCTTCCGTTGCCCGCATTTTGGGGCGCATGGCTGCAAGGGGTGCGCCCATCGCGAGAATAAGCCGTTGACGGACGAGGAAATCAAGGACCATTTCAAAGGAACGAAGACATATGGCCTCTATCCTTTGCTTGCGGACGATACCTGCTATTTCTTGGCCATCGATTTCGACCACGAGAGATTCAAGGAATGCGCGCTCGCCTATAAATCCGTATGCTCGGAGCATGGGTTTCAGGCGTTATTGGAGATCACCTCTTCTGGCGAAGGGGCGCACGCCTATCTTTTCTTCGCCGAAGCGATAAAGGCGGTCAAGGCGCGATTGCTTGGCTATTACTTACTTCTAGAGGCGATGGAACTAGAGCCTTCCATCGGGTTTCAAGCATTTGACAGGATGTTTCCTGCGCAGGACTATCTCCCTAGGGGAGGGTTCGGCAATCTGATTTCGCTTCCGCTTCAAGGCGATAAGGCGAAGCAAGGAAGAACCTTGTTCGTCGATGATTCGTTCGCCCCTTATCCCATGAAGGAGCAGCTCGCTCGCCTAGGCGCGATCCAAAAGATCCACGAAGCAGAACTCGACCTCTACCTGGCCAAAATCAAATCTGAAATCTCTCTCAACCCAGTCGGCAAAAACGGAATCAAGAAAACGAAGCTGAAGAAGGATGATTTCCCCGACACCTTGATCGTCATAAGGGATAGCGGACTCACATTGTCCAAAAGCGGCATGAGCATGCAGGCGGTAAAAACGATCGAACGCCTCGCAAGCATTCCGAACCCGAAATACATGCTGCAACAAAGGAAGCGCCAGCCGACCAATCCTTCCACTTGCCCGCGTTTGCTCTGCCTTTATAAAGAAGATGAGACTTTCCTGTATTTGCCTAGGGGATCGGAGGACAACCTGCTTATGCTTCTTCGCTTTGTAGGGGTGAAATTCGATCTCCGCGAGCATCGGAAGAAAGGGAAGAAGATCAAGGCCTCGTTCAAAGGGGTTCTTCGCGACGAACAGAAGGAAGGGCTTGAGGCATTGACCAAAAAGGAGAACGGACTCTTCATCGCGCCTCCTTCATTCGGGAAAACCGTCGTGGCGATCGCGTTAATCGCTAAACTCAAGGTGAATGCTCTCGTGGTTGTCCCTAGGCTATCTTTGTTAGGGCAATGGAAAGAGAGGATTGCCGCTTTCCTCAACTTCGAAGGGGAAGTAGGCGAACTCAAAGGGAGCAAGAACGCGCTGAAAGGGGTGGTGGACGTCGCGTCCATCGATTCCCTGGCTAACGAATCCGCCGAGAAGGAGATTTTAAGCAAGTACGGCCTTATCATATTCGACGAAGCCCATCATTTGGGTGCTAAAACATATGAAGACGTTGCGCGAGCTTGCTCATCGAAATACCTCTATGGTTTCACCGCGACCCTCGCTAGAAGCGATGGCAACCATCGGATCGTCACCTCAACGATTGGGGAGGTGATATATGAAGCGGGAGAGAAGCAAACCGCGATCATGAGCAAGATTCTCTACCCTCGTTTCACTAGTTTCGGATTCTCTCCGCTTGAGAAAACGCTTGGCTATAGCGAGCAGCTTACCCTTTTGGCCAAAGACAAGAATAGAAACGAAGCAATCGTAAAAGATGTCGAGGCCTGCTATGAGAACGGCAGGAAGATGCTCCTATTAAGCGATAGGCTTGAGCATCTTCGAATTCTCAAAGAGATGCTTCCGTTACCAAGTGAGGATGTTTTCTTGGTCCACGGATCCCTCAAAGAGAAGGAGAAGCGGGCCATTTTCGAATCGATTCAATCGAAGGACGGCCCGTTCCTGATTCTTTCGACGGGCAAATACATCGGGGAGGGCTTCGACGAGAATAAGCTCGACGCCCTCTTCGTTGCGACGCCTTTCCGCTGGAAAGGATTGCTAAAACAATATGTGGGAAGGCTTCATAGGGATAGACCAGGAAAGGCGAAGGTCGAAGTGTATGACTACATCGACTTCAAAGTCTTCGTTTTCTCAAGAATGTACCAAGAAAGGCTGCGCGCCTATCGCAAAGAAGGTTACTCCTTGGAAGGCGATTTGCTTAGCCTAGGAAAGTCCCTTTATGGGGAAAGCGATTATCGGGCTGCGCTTGAACAAGATTTGCGGACTGCTTCAAAGAGAATCGATTTCTATGTCGGAGACTACGAGGAAAGCGTTCTTTTGAGCCTAGCGTCCATGGGGTCCGTATCAATCAACACGCATTCCGACAAAGATTTGCCTCCAAGCGAAAAACTAGTCGTCTCCAAAACCGATGACGAGCAACCAAACATGATCGTCATCGATTCCTCGATTATCTGGTATGGTGGCATTAACCCTTATAAGTTCACAAAATATCACGATTCGATCATGCGCATCGACGACCGTGGAATCGCGGAAACCATTTTGCGTGAGATGAAGACTCGGAACTGATGTTTCTAAACGTCGGCCATTTGTCAACAAATTTCGAAATAATTTTTGGCACAATCACGTACTATTCGGATAAATATCAAAATAATGTTCCAAAAAGATTTCCATTTTTACATACCTAGTTTGTTTGTTTTTGCATGTAAACCATTGGAAACCAGTCATCGTAATCAACTTAAATCGCGCCATCTTCTAATGGGCTTCCCGCAATTGCCGGCCATTGCTTTTTGTATTGCGGATCGGTGTTTTGAGTTGAGTTGGTTCAGGCTGTGCACCAAAATGATTAGAAACTGCAAAAAATTCACTTTTACATTGTCTAAACTGTGAAATATTAGATAAATATTATATAAAACCTTGCAAGATTTGCATATCTATGGTAAACCTTATCTTGTCTTTAATAGATATAAGAAAGGATAATGCTTATTATGACCCTAAAGGAATTGAGAAAGACCTGCAATCTGACGCAGAAGGAAGCGGCTGACCTCACGAAGACGTCGCTCCGTTCATTCGCGTCCTACGAAAGCGACGAGGATGCCGCCGACCAGCTTAGGCTTCAAAGGATCAAGGAGATCTTGGAGGAATATGCCGACAAGGACACGAACATCCTAAAAGACAAGGTGCTGCTCATCACAGGCGGGACCGGATCTTTCGGCAACGCCGTATTGAATAGATTCCTGAAGACCGATATCGGTGAGATTCGCATCTTCTCGCGTGACGAGAAGAAGCAGGATGATATGCGTCACGAGTATCAGGCGAAATACCCGGATTATTGCCAGAAGATCAAGTTCTACATCGGCGACGTTCGCTCTTTAGAATCCTGCAGAGGTGTCATGCACGGGGTCGATTACATCTTCCACGCGGCAGCTTTGAAGCAAGTCCCTTCTTGCGAATTCTTCCCGATGGAGGCCGTCAAGACCAATGTCATCGGGACCGACAACATCCTGACTGCGGCGATAGAAGAGGGCGTTAAATGCGTCATCTGCCTTTCAACCGATAAGGCTGCTTACCCAATCAATGCGATGGGAATCACCAAGGCCATCGAGGAGAAGGTGGCCGTTGCAAAATCGAGGAACAGCGGCGCCACGAGGATCTGCTGCACGAGATACGGCAACGTCATGTGCTCCAGAGGATCCGTCATCCCCCTTTGGATCGATCAGATTAGGCAAGGCTTGCCCATCACTTTGACCGAGCCTAGCATGACTCGTTTCATCATGAGCCTAGAAGAGGCGGTGGACCTGGTGCTCTTTGCCTTCAAGCATGGCGAGAATGGCGACATCCTTGTCCAGAAGGCCCCCGCCTGCACGATTGGGATGCAAGCTGAAGCGGTCTGCGAGATGTTCGGCGGGAAGAAAGAGGATATTAAAGTCATCGGCATCCGCCATGGTGAGAAGATGTATGAGACATTGCTCACCAAAGAGGAGTGCGCGAAGGCGGAGGACCTCGGCAATTTCTATAGGGTTCCCGCCGATAACCGTGGGCTCAACTACGACAAATACTTCACCGACGGCAACAAGAAGGCCGTGACCATCGAGGAGTTCAACTCGAATAACACGAGGCGGCTCAACAAGAAGGAAATCATCGAGACCATGATGAAGCTCACTTACATCCAAGAGGAACTCGCGAAGGAGGGCAAGTGATGTTCAACTGGAAAGATAATGGCAAGACCAAGCTCCTCATCATCTGCGGCACCCGCCCGGAGATCATCCGCCTCGCCGCGGTGATGAAAAAAAGCAGGGAATATCTTGATACCTGCATCTGCTATACAAACCAGAACTATGACAAGAATCTGTCCACCGTGTTCTGGGAGGATTTTGAACTCGGCGGACCTGACGTTTTGCTGCATGTAGCTGGCAAGAATTTAGGCGAGACCTGCGCAAATATCATTAGCCAAACCTATGATCTGATGGTGGAACTGAAGCCTGAAGCCGTTTTGGTACTAGGCGATACGAATTCCTGCTTAAGCGCGATCAACGCGAAGCGCCTTCATATCCCCTTGTTCCATATGGAAGCCGGAAACCGCTGCAAGGACGAATGCTTGCCGGAAGAGACCAATAGAAGGATCGTCGACATCATTTCCGATGTGAACCTTCCTTATAGCGAAGCCGCAAGACGATATCTTATCGAATGCGGGATGCCAAAGGAGAGAACCTATGTGACAGGTTCTCCTATGGCGGAAGTGCTCTCGATGAACCTCGAAAAAATCAAAAATAGCGATGTTTTGGAGCGTCTAGGCCTAACAAAGGACAATTACATCCTTCTTTCCGCCCACCGCGAAGAGAACCTCGATAGCGACAAGAACTTCCATAACCTTTTCACCGCAATCAACGCTTTGGCGGAGAAATACGATATGCCAATCCTCTATAGCTGCCACCCGCGCAGCAAGAAGAAGCTGGAAGCCAGCGGATTCAAGCTTGATCCTAGAGTCAGGGTGAATGAGCCTTTGGGATTCAATGATTACAACAACCTCCAGATGAACGCGCTTGCCATTGTTTCCGATAGTGGAACCCTCCCCGAGGAATCTAGCTTCTACCTTTCTATCGGAAGCCCAATCGCGGCCGTCTGCATCAGAACCTCAACCGAGCGTCCTGAAGCAGTGGAGGCAGGCGACTTCATCATCGCTGGGATCACGACGAAAGAATTGCTCCAAGCGACGGATATGGCGATCGAAATGAAGAAGCGGGGAGTCTATGGCAAGCCTTGCCCCGATTACACCGACACCTGCGTCTCTATGAAGGTCGTCCGCATCATCCAAAGCTATACCAACATCGTGAACCGCATGGTCTGGAGAAAGGACCAATGAGGATCCTCGTCACCGGGGCGAGGGGGATGGTCGGGACCGCCCTCGTCAATAACCTCAAGAACATCAAAGACGGCAAGAACAGGACCCGACCGGAGATCCAAGTCGAGGAGATCTACGAATACGATCTAGGTGATGAAGCGAAGCTTGACGAGTATTGCTCGAAGTGCGACTTCGTCTTCAACCTCGCCGGCGTGAACCGCCCGACGGACCCCAGGGACTTCATGAAGGGGAACTTCGGATTCGCCTCGACCCTACTAGAAACGCTCAAAAGGCACCTTAACAAAGCCCCCATCATGCTCTCGAGCTCCATCCAGGCCACCCTTAGCGGCAGGTTTGGAAATAGCGAATACGGCAGGAGCAAACTCGCGGGCGAGGAACTCTTCTTCGAATACGGGAGGGAGAACGGCGTCAAGGTCGCCGTCTATCGCTTCCCGAACCTCATGGGACATTCTAAGCCCAAATACAATAGCGCTGTCTCGACCTTCTGCTGGGCGGTGGCTAACGACGAGGAATTCACCGTCAATGACCGCTCCACCGAGCTCGAGCTCCTATATATCGACGATCTGGTCGAAGGCATGTTCGACCTCCTCGAGGGGAAGGAGACGCGCTGCGAGTTCGACGGGACCGAGACGATTCTTAGCGACAGCGGAAGGTATTGCTGTGTCCCCGTTACCCACAAGGTGACGCTAGGAGAAATCGTGGACCTCCTGCAGGAATTCAAGGAGCAACCAATTACACTCATGATGCCGAAGATCCCGAGCGGGTCGTTTGCCAAGAAGCTCTTCAGCCTCTACCTCTCCTACCTTCCCAAGGAGAAGTTCAAGTACGCGCTCAAGATGAACTGCGACGATCGCGGGTCATTCACCGAGTTCATCCACACGGTCGACTGCGGCCAGGTATCCGTGAACATATCTAAGCCCGGCATCACCAAGGGCAACCATTGGCACAACTCCAAGTGGGAGCAGTTCATCGTCGTGTCCGGGCACGGCCTTATCCAGGAGAGGAACATCAATACCGGAGAGACCGTGGAATTCGAGGTGAGTGGCGACAAGATCGAGGCAGTCTACATGATCCCCGGCTGGACCCATAACATCATCAACCTATCCTCAACCGAGAACCTCGTGACCATCATGACCTGCAACGAGGTGTTCGACAAGGATAAGCCCGACACTTTCTTCGAAGTCGTGTGAGGCTTCAAAAATTCTAATTGCAGCCCATTCTTCGCGTTTAACGGAGCGTGGGCTTTTTCTTTGCTACATCAGCTGCTGGGGGGCAGGAGAACATTGTTCGGCATGTGCACCCAGAGGTTCGAAATATGGAAAAAAATTACAGCATACATATTGTAAAGTGCAAAAAAATTACAATAATAGTAGTGGAGGCAAAATCCTATGCTAGAGAAAGTCAGATTTAAGAACTTCAAATCCTTCGTTAAAGAGACGATTATCGACCTTACGCCCAGTAGGATTGAGTATCTTTCCGACACGAATGTATATGACGGCACATTGAAAGGCGTTGCTTTTTACGGTTCCAACGCCTCTGGAAAAACAACTGCCCTTCTTGCGGTCACCATGCTGCTGGACCTGCTATTCAAAAACGGACCGATCATCAACGCTGATACCTTCTCTAGGTTCTCATCCGAGAAGAAGATGTGGTTTGAGTATACTTTTCGATTTGGCGATGACGAGATTTTGTATTCCTTTGAGGCCGATAGGGTGAAAGGGTTTACGAAGGAACAGCTTTCTCTCAATGGAAAAACGCTTCTAGATCGCAATTTAACGTCAGCGAAATCCTACGTCACCGAAAACGAGGATTATGACGAGATAGACCCTGGCTATCTTTTCATCAGAAGCATTTATTTCAACACGCGCTTCGCGGGGTTTCCGGCTTTAGCAAAATGGTTCTCTTTCTTGAAGAACTCCATCTATTACAATCCGGTGAGAAGCTATGCTCAACTCGTTGCTTTTGACAATAAAGCGGCAGAGGATATCTTTTTGGAGCCGTATTTGGCGAAGCATGGAACGGAAGAAATCAATGCGTTTCTTCGCGAATATGGGCTCCCTTTCACGATCGAATATTCTTCTGGCGGTCCAATGGATGCTCTGACCCCGTTTCAAATGCGACTTCAGGCGGTACGCGAGGGGATGGCGCCGATCCCGTTTCAGCTTGAATCGATGGGGAGCCAGATTCTTTTAGGGTTCCTTCCTGCGTTTTTGACGGTTGTGAAACAAGGCGGGATACTCGCGATCGACGAATTCAGCAGTGGGCTCCATAACGATCTCGAAGAGCTTCTCGTATCATATTTCTTCCGCCACACGAACAGATCGCAACTGATATTTGTTTCCCATTCCACGAACATTTTGAAGACAAGTCTTCTTCGCCCGGATCAAGTTTACGCCGTTGATTTTGACAAAGACGGAAGTTATCTCTGCAAGTTTTCCGAGAGAGGGATGAGGGAATCTCAGAATATGGAGAAGATGTACCTTTCCGGCGCATTCGGAGGAATCCCTCTATACGAAGGTAAGGATTGACACGAATAAGCAAATAGATTCGCGATTTCGACGAATAAACAATCAAATTATAATCGGTGAGCATTGTTCAACGTTTTATCGTGATGTAAGCAATTTTTTTCTCGGAAACTAGATTGTGAATTCTTGTTGTAATAGTGCGTCTTATGTTTCTCTATATGCGCACGAAATGAGGTGCGGATCTATGATTAGGCTGTGCACCATAATACTGGAAACTAGTTGGACACTCGCTTATGATAGGAACTGGTGATGCGAATGGCTAAGAATCGATTCTATGGAAAGTACTATAAATTCGTGAATGGAGATGGGTTTTCCTTTGCCTTTATCAAAAGCCATGCGAATGAAGGGGATATGCTTCAGGTCATTACTCCTGAGGGCGCCTTCTATCTAAAAGACCCCCATGCGATTAAGGTAGATGGTGAGCATATCGAATTCGATGTGCGCGAAGAGAATCTCTCCATGGTCGGGGAGCTTCTTCTAGGCGAGCTTCATCCTTTGAAGCATAAGGTCATGGGACCATTCACCTATCTTCCGATGGAATGCTCGCATGAGATCTATTCGATGTTCCATGAAGTGAATGGGAGTCTTGTAGTCAATGGAAAGGATTTGGATTTCTCTGGATCTTTAGGATACATCGAAGGCGATAAGGGCACGAATTTCCCCTCCAAATACATCTGGTACAATTCCATCCTTCCCGAGGCGACTGTAACACTTGCGATCGCTAGCATCCCTTTATTTGGATTCATCCATTTCACGGGGCTCCTTTGCTTTATCAAGACGAAGGATAAGGAGTATCGGCTGTGCACCTATAATGGAGGGAAGGCCATAACGATCAGCGAGAAGAAGATCCTAATCAAGAAGGGAAAGCTTAGGTTATCTCTTGAGGTTGGGGATTTAGGTGGGCATCCTTTGAAAGCGCCTATCAATGGCGATATGGTGCGTTACATCAAGGAGAACCTTAGGATACCGACAAAGTATAGATTGAGCCTAGGCGAAGAGACGTTACTAGAAAACGAAGACGCGATTTCGTCACTAGAGTACATGTGGTAACTCCTTTTATCCGTGCGCGCGTTGCGTTACACTTATGGGGTACAAACCAAGGGGAAGTAAAGCATACCTATGAACTATTTGCATCATCTATTGGTCCTCGCGGAAGCGACTTCCGCGGAGGCGGCGACTTCACAAGAAGGCGGAGCGTCCACTGGCGGCAACGCAACCGAGTCGCTAAAGAAAATCATCCAGAGCCCGGTGTTCTACATCGTGATCGGGGCGATCGTATTGCTTATCATCGCGATCTACCTGATCAGGAGATTCGTGAAGGCAAAGCCCGGCGCGAAGACCATCATCATCAGAGGTGGCAAGATCCACAAGGTCCTCGATGAGAATAACCCAAAGGCCTTCCTAGTTCCGTTTAGGGATAGCGTCGGAGGCGTCATCGGAAGCGAGAACCGCGACCTTGCTAGCGATAAGCTCTTCATCAATAACGGTCCGGATACCTTGTATAAGATCAACTATGTTCTTACCTATCACGTGACTGACGCGGTGAAATATTATCCATATTCCGGCAGGATCCAAGAGCTCCTCTCCGTCAAATTGAACGATGCGCTTCGCTTGTTCGCAGATCAAGGGAATGCGTTGGTCCTAGTTCAGGAATACCGCCAAAGCGAAGACAAGATCCTCAAAGTGATCAACGAGGCTATCGCGGAATACTTCGTAGAGGCCACAAGCTTCAAGGTCAACTTCATCGAGCCCATGGGCGGGAAGTGATTCGAAAGCAATCAAATAATGGATGCGCGCGCCTATGCAAGGCGCGCGTTTCTAATATTCAGGAATGTTTCTTATTGTGGCCTTCGGGAATATAATGTAGACCGCGTCGATGGAAGAGAAAGCGAAGAGAAACCATAAGCCGTATCTGGTGTTCAAAAGAATATTGGACGCCTTCTTTTCTTTATTTTTCATCTTGGTGTTTTCGCCTGTTTTGCTACTCGTCTTGATTGCGAATGCATTTGCTTCAAAAGGCCATCCTTTGTTCGTGCAGCTTCGAAGCGGGAAAAACGATAAGCCATTCAAGATCGTGAAGTTCAGGACGATGAAGATGGAAGTGCCAAGTTACGTTACTTCGGAGGAACTTGGCACGTCGAATGAACTCTATTTCAAGTTCGGCTTCTTTTTAAAGAGGACCCATTTGGATGAGCTGCCACAGCTATTCAATATCCTTATTGGTCAAATGTCCTTTGTGGGTCCGCGTCCTGGATTAACTACCCAAACTGATTTGATTGGCTATCGAAAGGCGAATGGTTCGATCGAATTGACTCCAGGTCTTACTGGGCTCGCACAGGTATCGGTGGGGAATGATGGACCACTCACTCAACTCGCCAAAAGCGAACTTGATAAAGTTTATTTGGATAAAGTCAGTTTTCTCTTTGACCTCAAGATTATTTTCAAGACGTTTGGCCAAGTCTTCGGAAATATGAAAGCCCGGAAAAGAAAGGGATAAAATTGCAGTAAATCCCTCTAAACGACTGTTTATACCAAAAGTCGTACAATATTATTGCGTGAAAATTGGAAATAAGAGCGATTCCGAGGATTAAGGGGTGAACGAATCGCGGGTCAACAACATTATCAAATTTTCGGCCTTCCCTTTTTCGCTAGTATCTTAAGCGTTGCGACTATAGAATAGGCTCAGGATAAGGGGTGGCGTATGTCTAATTTGGAGAATCCGATTCTCTGCAAAATCTGTGGCGAATCCAAATTTGAAATCAAAGGGGATTTTTACGTCTGCAAAGTCTGCGGTTGCAGCTATCACGCGAAAGACGTTCTCGATTTCCAAGAGATGATTGCGGAACTCATGCAAAGCGGAAAGAACGTTGAGATCAAAACCCTTCGCCGGCTGCTATCTGAAGAAATGGCAAAGCCGATTCATGACTATACTGCTATCAAATCGATCTGCTTGGACTTGCTTACAATCGATCAGGACGATTTTGAAGCCAAGTTCTCGTTATCTTTTATTCGGAGGGGCTCTAACCCAAATGACTACATCGATATGCTTGCCCATTTCTCTAAAATGCGGATTAGCGAAGTGGAGAAGAAATTCGTATATCCATACCTCATAAATCACTGCACGTCTCGCTTCTTTGATGCCACTTCGGCATTTTTGAAAGCCCAATCCGCGGATGCCAAAACGCTTGCTAAACTGAAGAAAGCTGTCGATATAAATCTCGCCAAAGAACAGAACGACTACGCTTTCTTAAATAGAGACGTCTTTATTTGCCATAGCTCTGCCGATTTCGAAAGGATCCTGCCTCTAATCGAAGCGCTAGAAAGCAAAGGCCTCAAATGCTGGCATAGCCAAAGAAACCTTAGGCCTGATAGCAACGACTATTGGGGCGATATCCAACGCGCGATGGCCAAATGCATCGTCTTCGCCGTATTCACATCGAAGAATTCCATGTCGTCCCCAGACGTTGCGAGGGAAATGGAACTTGCAAATGAACTGAATAAGAGAAAGCGCATCGAGTATCTTCTGTCCGATAAAAAAGAGAGGGAGCATGACGCGAAGTTCGACAAATTCTTCGCTGGGATTAACTGGATCGACGCCACGTCCGCTGATCAGCCCACCGCGCTTATTGAACGCGCTAGGGCCCGTAAAGAGGAAGAGGCCGGCATTTCCTATAAAGATTTCCCTGAGTTAGAGCGCGCCAAACAAGATATCAAAACCGGCAACACGAACGAAGCTAGAGAAACCCTGAATCAATTTATCGATCATCACGATAACGCCTACAAGTCCTATGCGTATGTGCTGAGACTTTTGATTGACCTTCAGATGACTGACGAAAATGAGTTGCTTTCTTTTGCTGATCGCACCCGCCCGCTTGAAGATGAGCCGTCTTTCAAATCCGCTTACCAGTATGCTGATTTGGATTATAAGAAGCTCCTCGATAAATATGCGAAAGCCCAAAAGGATAATATCGCTAGAGAAGAAGCGAGAAAGAAGGCTGCCAAAAAGCGCAAGATCATGCGCGGAGTTATCCTTCCAATAACGCTAGTTTCCGTGCTTGCAGGAGCGGGCCTAGGAGCAACGTTTGGTTATTTCTTGCCGCGTTCCCATTTTGAAAAGGGCTTAGCCGCTGAGGAAAGCGGCGACTTAGTGACCGCTGCAAAGGAATACGAAGAGGCCGGACATTATGGCGACGCCCATACGAAATTAGTCCTTGTCGGCGCGAAGGAAAACCTGAATAGCGGCAACTATGAGGCGGCGATTGATGCTGTAGTCAGCGTAAATGGCGTGGTGAATCTCGATTATGACACTGGCCGCGGCCCATCCATGCCATCTAATACGATTCGGAGGAAGATGGCGGGAAATCGCGTCCCGAATGGGGTCTCTGTTGAGGGGGCAACCTTCAAGGAATGGTCTGTCGCCAAGTATTTCTTCTCTGGCACTACCTTGAATCTTTCGCTTAAGGCAAACTACATTTTCACTCGCTATTCCATCCATTATTCGCTTGATGGAGGCAGCATTTCCACCGACGCTCCGCATTCCTATACGATGGATGACGATGAGTTCGTTATTCCGCAGCCCATTAAGAAAGGCTATACCTTCATCGGCTGGAGCGGCACAGGCATTAGTGGCCTCCGAAAGGTCGTCACCATTTCACCTGGCACCACAGGCGATAAGAGTTATGAAGCGCACTTCGAAGCCAACGAATACGAAATCCATTATGACTATGGCTATAATGATCTAACTGAAGACCAGTCCGTCGTTTTCGACGGTTCCTATGCCATCAAGAATCCGACGCGCGTTGGATATACGTTTGAAGGTTGGTTCGATCAAGATGGCGTCCCTGCCTCTAGCGGCGTCTACACCAAAGACGGCGACACGAATCTCATCGCGAAATGGAATACCATCGAATACACGATCGAATATGACCTCAATGGCGGCGAATACCATGGCCAAATGGTTCAGTCTTACAACATCGAGACTCCTGCGTTTGCGATTTTCACCCCGGAGAGGGAAGGATATAACTTTGTCGGCTGGACCGGGACTCTATGGGAGAACCCGACAAAAACCATAGTGATCTCTGAAGGTGCGCAGAATCTGTATTTGCTCGCCAATTGGTCGATAATCACATCCACGCTTACCCTGAATCCTAATGGCGGTCAATGCGCAACCACGAGTTTCACGCTGGATTATGGCGATCCATATACCTTGCCAATCCCCTCGCGTCTTGGCTATACCTTCGATGGTTGGTATTACAACGATACTAGGAAAACCGATGGTACCTGGACGTATGTTCAGGACACGACCTTCGTCGCGAAATGGACTCCAATCGTATACACGATCAACCTCGATTTGGATGGTGGGACGCTTGGCGTTTATCCAAAAACTTATACCGTGGAAGATGAAGTCAACATCGCTTGCCCGACAAAACCCCATTACCATTCTCTTGGTTATAAGGATTTGACGACGAACTCCATCGTTGGTCAAACCATCAAACTGCCCAAAGGCACGACCGGAGACCAAAGCTTCAAGGTTATTTGGGAAATTGATTCCTACGAGATCAAACTCGACGCGAATGGCGGGTCCGTCTCGACAACGTCCATGACGATTGACTATGGAAGCCAATATACCCTCCCAACGCCCACGCGTTCTGGATTTGAATTCGCAGGCTGGTATGAAGGGGATAAAAAGGTTCCTAATAGCGGTACCTATGAAGACGAAAACGGACACACGTATACCGCGAAATGGGTTTTGCCGACCTCTTCCTATACAGCGGGAACGCAGGGGTCACAGATCAGCATGGATGGCGTTCTCGATATCGAATTAGAGTACGTTGCCTCGTCCACGCTATACAATTCGAGCACAAAGGTATTGACCATCCCCGAATACTATAACAGCAGAGTGATACGAGGAATTCGCATCCACGGAAATGACGATGCCATGACGCTAGGCATTGCCGTATCTTCGCAATTGAGCGAAGTCTATATCCAGCTTTGCGATGTGAACATTTCCGCACCTCAAGGGAAATGCGGCATAGACCTTAACGCCTGCCCATCTTCGACCGAGGTCGTTATTCAGTGCGTTGGCAATAATGTCGTGAGGTCAGGAGCCGGCGCTCGAGCAGCAATATGTTCCGATTCCGCGAAGCTTTCAATTTATGGCAGCCAAGAATCTACGCTCCTAGCAGGTGGCGGGAACGGAGCGAATGGTATCAACCTCGTTGGCGCCCATGGCATCTATGCCGCTGCCCTCCTTATTTCTGATATGAGTCTAATTGCGAATGGCGGAGCTGGCGTGAATTCTGGTGCCAATAGCGCTGCTGGCGCGGTTGGTGGTGCTGGAATTTCAGTTGTCGGAACGATAAAGATAGTGAATTCTGCGGTCAATGCCGCCGGCGGAAACGGTGGTGCTGGATGTGCTGGCGTTAGCATTTCTGGGACCAAGAGCGCTCCAACTCCTGGTGGAATTGGCGGCGCTGGCGGAGAAGGCGGCATTGGGATGACTGCGAACGAGATCCATCTAATTGCCGCCAATCTCACTCTGCGCGGCGGAAATGGTGGCGCAGGAGCTAACGGAGGCCGAGGCGGAAATATCAACGCTTCTGGTTCGCCTCGCGCTGGCAAAGGCGGCGATGGCGGCGCTGGCGGAAATGGTGCTACAGCGCTTAAGACGCCTGATCTCTATTTCGATGCGGACACCGTTGGAAGTTTGACTTCAGGTAATGGTGGAAATGGTGGAAATGGTCACCAAGGCGGTGATGGCACAAATGAAGCTTTCACTGTCCGCGATTCGGGCGGGCATGGTGGTGCCGGTGGCGCAGGCGGGACTTCTCGTGGGTTCGCGATCATCACGAACTTGCATAGTGAAAACGGTGTCTTGCCCAGCCATACATATTTCACTGGATATGCTGGAAATTCAGGTCAAGGTGGCGCGGGTGGAAAAGGCGGTGCTTCCTATTGGGATTCAGGAACGCAAACCTATCCTGGCAATGGTGGAAACGGCGGCAGAGGCGGTGACGTATATCTGATCGACCAGTCTATATCGGGTTCGACCTATTTTGCGATTGCTGACAATCATCCCGTAATTGGCGCGGGCGGAGCTGGCGGACAAGGTGGCTCGCGCGTTAACACTGGCCTTGGCGACGGTTCGTCATGCTCTGGTGGCAAAGGCGGCGATAGCGGCGCGGTTTATCGCGGAACGACTGTCGTTCACGCTAGTAACACTGGCACCAAAGGCGCAACCGGCAAAGAACTTGCTGCCGGCGGTACAGGTGGATCGTCTTATACTTATTAAATCCATGAGGGACGTGTCATTGTTTTTGCCCCGATAGACGGCTTATCCATTGCGTTCTATGTTCGACGTTAAATCTGTTTCCTCGCTTTTTGGCATTCTTCCGACTAGCATTGACGAGAAGGCGTTGCTTGAAGAAAGGACGCTTCGAATTTGACGGCTTTCGCGGGTACATTGTTTATTAATTTGCTCTAAACTTACGATACCCTTCGCTCGCGCGTGAAATACTTCGTTAAAATAGTCCTTGCCTAGGGCAGGGCGTTGGGGTATATTTATTGAGCGCTTCAGGGCGCCTGTGGGCCTTTAGCTCAGTTGGTTAGAGCGTGCGCTTGATAAGCGCAAGGT
>CACYCS010000090.1 GCA_902773005.1 uncultured Erysipelotrichaceae bacterium | reverse complement strand
CTTCTATATAAGGAATTTGGCGTGAACGCCGAATTGCTGATCGATCACGCTAGAGGCTATGAGCCGGTGACGATGAAAGACGTAAAGAACTACGAACGAAAATCCCGTTCCTTTTCCTCGGGTCAAGTATTCGGATGCGGCAAGACGAAAAAACAAGCCAGACTCATATTCATGGAGATGATTGAGAACCTTTCCATTAGTCTTGCCAAGGAGCATCAAGTAACGGATTTGGTTGCCTTAAGCGCGCGCCTAGAAAGCGGAGAACCGATACACGGGTCCATCCGATTGAGCAATAGGACGAGTCTACCAAAGTACATGAGGAATGATGCGCTGACCCTATTTGACTCCATCATCCCCTACGACGAACTAATCACAGGGCTCTATGTTGGGTTTGGTGATGTAACCGATGAATCCAAAGAATACTATGACCTCTTCACCGATATGTCCGAAGTCGAAAAAGACAAAGCAGTTCGCGAATCGATGCTCGACATCAGCGGCAAATACGGAAAGAACTCCGTCCTTTTGGCCCACGATTTCAGCGAGGACGCAACCCAAAGGGAACGCAATGAAATGATCGGAGGGCATTATGGCGGAAAGGAATAAGATGACGATGAACGATCGGGCAAGGCAATTCCTTCCTTTTGACGCCATGAAGGGTTTGCAGGAAGCCTTACGCGCCAAGGAATACGAGATGGAAGCCGTTTCCCGCGGATCTGTTTCGCCTGAGCAAGCCGCGGAGATTTCCGCCTCGCTTGCCAATATCGACCCATCAAAAACATATTTGGCCACCTATTACGAAAATGGACATTATCTAACCGCTAAAGGGCCTGCTAAACTCAAAGAATATGAAAGCGAGTTAGATATCGGAGAGGTCAAAATCGCCCTGCGCGACCTCTTCGGGTTCAAAGTCGCTCAATAAAGGAATTCCTGTTATGGCAAATAGAATCACCATTTATATGCTCGACTTAAAGACAATCGAGGCGAAAGAAAGCGATTTTGATCTTTGTCTTACCGAGCCCGATAGAATTAGGAAATCGCGCTATGTTCGACAGGAAGACGCATTAAGATTTCTCGGTGGACGTTATCTTATTCACACCTACGTCCCCGGCAAACTCTGCTTCACCGAACGCCAAAAGCCCTATGTTGGTGCACAGCCTGACTTCTCTTTGTCCCACGCTGGCGACAAAGTAGTCCTAGGAATCGCGACGAAAGGGCGCATCGGCATCGACATCGAGGGGGACCGCAGCTCTTACGGCGATTGGACGAACCGACTGCTGACCGACTATGAGAAAACATCTGTCAAAGACCCGGAAAGCTTCTTCCGCGTTTGGACTAGGAAAGAAGCCCTCATGAAGCTCACTGGATTTGGCTTAGGTCTAGATGCAACAAAAATCGAGACCATCAAAGAGGAGCCCTTTATCGTGTGCGATGGCCAAAGATATTATGCAAAAAGCCTGCAAATCGGAAATTTATGGCTTTCGATTTGTGCGGATTTCGAATGGGATGATATCCGCTTTATCAACGTGGATTAGCTGACGAGGAACCAGAGGTCGTCGAGACTGATACGCGATAATCCTTCGTCGCCTTCCGAGACGACGGATGCGAGTTCTTTCTTCAATTGCTGAAGTTCGATCACTTTTTCCTCAATCGTATCCTTGCACACGAGTTTCAGGATGGTGACCTTCCGTTTTTGGCCTATGCGGTGGGCGCGGTCGCTTGCCTGATTCTCGGCCGCGATGTTCCACCAGGGGTCAAGATGGATGACGATGTCGGCGCCAACGAGATTCAAGCCCGTTCCGCCTGCTTTTAGGGAGACAAGCATTACCTTGACTTCGGGGGAACGGTTGAAATCTTCGGCCATGCGAACGCGTTCTAACGCAGGGGTATCCCCATAGATGATCGCGGAGGAGATGCCATCGAAGTCCAGATAGTTCTTTAGATGGAACAAGGATTGGGCAAACGTCGAGAAAAGCAAAACCTTACGGCCTTCCGCAATCGCTTGTTTGATCATGCCGATGGCAACTTCAAACTTGGCAGGGATCGTTTCCATCCCTTCAAGGAACATGCTGGGGTCAACGCAGATTTCCCTTAGGCGCGTAAGGGCTGCCAATATCTGGAATTTCTGCGCATTGTCGCGGTTCGTTCGATCGAAGTTCTGCTTCTGGAAGTAGGCGTCATACACGCGGCGCTGCTCTTCGTTCATGGCGATGGTGATGACTTGCTCTTCCTTCGGCGGGAGGTCTTTTAAGACATCCTTCTTGGTGCGCTTCATGATAAACGGCGCGATCTTATCCATCAAAAGCCGCTTCGTCTCTTCCATTCCTTCGCCGAGATTGCCATAGACGTAATTGAATTGTTTGAACGGTTCAAAGAACCCAGGCATCATGAAATCGAAGATGCTCCATAGGTCGCTAAGGCTATTTTGGATGGGAGTACCCGTCAAAACAAAGTGCTGAGTCGCCTCAAGGGATTTGACCGCTTTGGTCTTTTTTGCATACACGTTCGCGATATTTTGCCCTTCATCCAATACGATGCAGGCAAAATGGACGTCCGAGAAGGTTTCCAAATCATTGCGCAGCGAATCGTAAGAAACGATCAAGGCGCACCGCTTTCTGGAGTAGGCTTTGACGAGTTCTGTCCTGGCTTGCTTCGCACCAGAGACCACATAGGCTTCGAGGCTAGGGTACCAAAGCTTAAATTCGTTCTGCCAGTTATAGATCAAGCTCTTCGGGCAAACGATCAAAAACGGCGCGTTCTCTTCCATCGTGGACAGCAAGGCGATGGATTGAAGCGTTTTGCCTAAGCCCATCTCATCGGCCAAAATGCCCGGAAGCTTCCTTCTGGCATGCGCATAGAGCCACTTGACCCCATCAAGTTGATATGGCCTTAGCTTCGAGGCAATCGATTTCTCAAGAGGCACTTCGCAATCTTTATAATCTTTGATGTCGCCAATCAGGTTTTTGATCTCTTGGTTGTATTCGATTTTGAAGCCGGATTCATAGCCAGGCAACTTAAAGGCTTGGTAAATCGGAAGTTTTGGCGATTCGAGGCCATCATCGATATTGAAATCATCGATGACTTTCTTCAAGCCGTATTCATCGTCCTCTTCACTGAGCGAGATGAATTGCCCTCTGATGCGTACATATTTTTTCTTGCGCTTATACCCGGCAAGAATCGCCATGAATTCGTCTTGGCTGTACTCTTTTGACGAAAGCGTGACATCCATCCAGTCGATTCCGCTCTTGGTTACGATATTGAACTTTCCGACTTTTGAGACGACTCGCTTAGCGATATTGTCGCTTAGAAGCAACTTGCAGCAATTCGAAAGCTCAGATAAATCCGCCTTCAAGAACGCCAGAATCTCCGTCTGGTCGCGTGTCGCGCCATCGAGAGGAAGATGCAGTTTGTTCAGTTCCTCCTCAAAGCGGAAAACTTGGGTTTCCGCGACGCGATTCGAAAGATATTCTTCGCGATTGACGATGTCGTCGCCCACATGAAATTCAGTGGAGAAACGCAGTTCATCCTCTTCGCCGTAAGTCACTTGATAAACGATTTCCCTGCGGCGGGAAGGATGCTTTTCCCTATACTTATCGCTCACTTCCACCGCTCCGCTTAGCGCAGGTAGGATCACTTCATCCACCTCAGGTTGGAAGGCATCGAATTGGAAATGGGGGTGATCGCTGGTGAATTTATAGATCTTGAGTTTGGCTTCGCTATCGAACTGGATGGGCGTTATCTCATGCGAATTGGAAGCGAAATACCCGCTTAGTCCAGATAGGAATAGAAATCCATCGTCAAAGGAGACGTCGAAGCTGAGATTTCCTTCGTCATTCACCTTGAGGGTTGGGGTCACGGGGTTAGTCCCAATGACGCGCTTCACGCCATCAAGGGCAATCGTATCGCCGCGGAGCAAGTCGAATAGCGCAGGCAGATCCGAATCCGCCAACTCGACCTTCGAGGTGGCCGAACTCCATTTTGAGAAGTTGCTGCGTGCAGAGATGAACTGTATCGCCAAACGTTGCGATTCCGAGAAGGAAGAGGAATCCAAAACAATACTCTTTCCACCGTAAAGTGATACACGGGTCCGCTGGATTGCTGCCGAGAACAGGGTTCTAAGGTCCTTCACGCGCTGAATCTTTCCACCGGTTAGCGCAGCCGAAACTTCATACACTTTGCCGATATAGCTCCTATCGAAAGAGAACTGGACGCAAACCGATTCCGCCTTGTTGTCTTTCTCGTTTGACACGGCAGAGGCGACTAGATCCGCGAGATATTCAAATTCGCGGCGATGCTCTTCGCGATACCTCGCTTTCTCTGGGGAAAGAGAAGCCACGACCCGGAATTTGGTGTACAGGTCCTCGTAAATGCGGTGAAGGTCTTCGTCATTCAGCCCGCGTTCTTTCTCATAGAGATAAAGAAGAAGCGCGCAGGCGAATTCCGTTTTTTCCCCGCGGTACATGGTTCGAGGTTCCCTTGTTAGGTCCAAAGCCAATGAATGGTAGACGGTGAAATCGTCGTTAAAGGCCTCATAATCGATGCCCGACTGCGAGGCATCGCTACGGAAATAGACTTTGACCTCGCCCGAGCGAAGCTGCTCCAAAAAGCGCTTCGCCTCCTCGGAGGATTCCACGTTCTTACGGCAGCGTTCAACCGCCGATTTGGTCAATCCCGCCGCAAGCATTAGACCTCATGCCTCCTTAGGCCAGTGGCTCGAAGAAGCCCGTGATTCTTGACTCTTCGCAAGTATTCGACTCGATATGACGGGGCAGTATAGCTCACCCCGATGATTTCAGGCGAAAGCAGCCCATCCTTTGGATCGATGGAAAAGACATCGAGAGCATCTAGAACCGCAATAAGATCGTATGTCTCGTAGACGTTCTTTTCGGCTTGTTTCTTGATGACGGAGGCTATCGCGGGCTTGGCCTTATCGCCATGGTCCCGTATTATTCGTCCACCTAAAAGCATCACTTCCTCGAAGCTCAGGTATCTTACGGTGCTAACCGTGTAGCGTTCCCCCACCATAATGGAGAAAGCGCGGGAGCAATCGAGATGCTCCGCCCTTTTGCGAAGCAATGCGAAATATTGGCTTCTTTGCTGGACGTCTAGCATTGAGAAAAGATAATAGATGACGCGGAAGTCGCAATCATAGGAATTAAACATCGCCCAAAGGATTTTCTTGGCAATCTCGGGCCTAG
>CACYCS010000089.1 GCA_902773005.1 uncultured Erysipelotrichaceae bacterium | reverse complement strand
GGCGCTGTGGGTGACGATTATGCTGATGAGGCACACCGCGATGGCCGGGAGGAAGAATAACCAGGCCAGGCCCATGTTGGGCTGCCTCCCCACCACGATCCACACGATGGCGTAGATGACGATCCCGATGACGTTGAACACCGTGCTTGCTGCTTTCATAGTTTCACTCCTTTCTATCTGATGAAAACGTGCTTTCCGCCGAATTTGGACTCAGCGTGCGCGAGCCTTCTCTCGGTGACCCTCTCGGCGAAGGAGGATTCCGAGTTCGTGACGAGGATGTAGGGTCGGCTTCCGCCGTCTTCGCGGTTGAGTTCGGCCACGGCGACGCCCAAGGTCCCGGAACCAGCAAAGAAATCCATCGCGATGCCATTTTTAGGGCAGGTGGCCCTGACGAGTTCCTTGATGAGGCGTACCGGCTTTGGGGTGGAGAAGGCGCTTCTGCTGCCGAAAACTTCGGCAATCTCGTCCTTGGCGGATGACGTCGTCCCATATCCCGAAAAGATGAAAGGGACATTCCTAGGTTTGCCGCGATTCGGGTCGATGATCGGCAGAAGCCTGGATTTCTCGGACCTGGCGCAGAAGACGATGTATTCGAAGAGGACCTTCTTCTTCCCAGGCTTCTTTTCTTTATTCTTGTCGAACCATCGGTCGAGCTTCTTCCACAGGCGAACCCTGACGAATTTGCGGCCGAACACGGATTTGGCCGCGGCCTTGACGGCCGCAAGGCCGCCCTTATCGATGCAGACGACCATCCAGCCGTCCTCGGTCAGCAGGTCTCTCCCGAGTTCCATTCGCTTCCTTAGGAATTCCATATAGGAATCACCAAAGTCATCCTGGTAGCCGACGTAGTCGACCTTGGAGTTGTAAGGAGGGTCGATGACGATGGAGGAAACCTTTCCCTTCAGCGCCGATTGGGCGCCTTTGAGGAAGTTTAGGTTCTCGCTTTCGATGAGCATGTTCTCTCGCGCCTCCCTGACGGTTGCGACGCATCCGGCGCCGGAAAAGGCGTTGCGGTCTATGAAGGTCTCCTTGCCGACGGAGACGCTTTCCAATGAGGAGCAATGCGCGAAGGCCCATTCCCCGACGTAGCTCACGTGGTCGGGAACGTAGACGGATCGAAGCGACGTGCATCCGGAAAAGCAGGATTTCCCGATTTTGCCGACGTTTTTCAAGACGATCGAGGTCATCTCTGAGCACCCCGAGAAGGCGCTTCTTTCGAGCTCGATGACGTTGTCGGGAAGCCTGACTTCCCCCGCGGCCTTCGACTTGGGGCAGCAGATGAGCTTCGATTGGTCCTCGTTGTAGAGCCTGCCGTCCTCGACCTTGAAGCGAGGGGATTTTGATTCGAACTCGATTTCGGAACATCCGTTGAAGGGGTTGTACCCGATGGACTCGAGGGCGCTTGGCAGCACCACCTTCCTTATGCCTTGGCATTGATAGAAGGAATTGCGGGATATCTTCTTTAGCCCTTCTGGCAGTTCGAGAACGTCTAAAGAGGTGGACTTAAGGCATCCCACCGCTTCTTTCAAATCGCCCGTGTAGACGACGCCGTCAATGAGGCGATACGCATCCGTTTTGATGTCGAGATTCAGCTTGGAGCAGCCGGAAAAAGGGAAGTTCTGCATGCGGATGACGCTTTCTGGGATGACGATTTCCTCGATCCCGTCGCAAAGGTAGAAAGCATGCTTGCCGATCGTCTTGGTGCCTTTCCTTATGGTGACCATCTTTGGGGCGTCCTTGACTTGGCAATGGATGAGCTTGCCCCTTCGATCGTAAAGGACGCGGCCGTCCCAATCGAAGTGATCCGAAGAGCACTCAAGCTCTAGGTTCGGACATCCGGCGAAAGGGTTGTCGCCCATCTCCTCCACGGTGGAGGGGATGTTTGCCTTCTTGAGATTCGCGCAGCTGTAGCATAAGTCGCCGCCGATCCGCTTAAGGCCCTCTGGAAGCACAAGTTCGGTGATTGACTGGTTGTCCCAGAAAAGGCAGCTGGAAAGGGATTCCACGCCTTCCGGAACAACGACTCTGCCTCCTTTCCCTACGTAAGCTACCGCTTCAGTTCCGCGGATGAGGAAACCGCCCTCGCCCCTTTCCTTCGACTCCGCGAGATCGACGCGCCCCTTTCTGCAGTCGAATAAGCCTCTATCGTATCGATGGCCATCGCCGTTGCGGATGAGCTGTTTCCTATCAACGAAACCGCTGTAAAGTCTCGAGGAATAGGCGACGGAAAGGTATGTCCCTAGCCTTGGGATGGGAATATCGCTACCATCCATTCTCTCGCCCCAGGGGATGCAGCGGATATAGACCTCGCCGAGGTAGACGTCCCATTCGTTGGTCGGGTCGACGATAATCTCGCTCGCGGAATAGCCGAGCTCGAGGAGCCTGTCCACGCATTCGAGGATGACGAAGGACTTATCGTCGGTTAGCGGCATATTGGGGCCCCCGAGATAAGTCAAGGGCTTGGATAGGCTCGCCATGCCCGTTTCGGGCTCGATCTCGATGCGGCAATCGCCATAGTCCTTTGTGAATATGCCCTGGGTGTTCGGTTCGAAGCCAAGCGCCCAATACAGAGCGAGGTATTTGTAGTCCTTGCTGATCCTGTTGTCTGATACGATTCGTTCGTTCACGGTTTTCTCCTTACCCGATGTAGGCTTCGACGAAATCGGTTGCGCTTTCGTTGTTCACGTCGGAAAGGCAATCGATGATTCCGTTAACAATTTGTTCAGGTGTCCTTCCATCCGTGTGAATCCAAAGTGTCTTCAGAGCATAGGTTTTGCAGAAGTTCCACATTTTCTTGTATATCGCTTCGCTTTCGCTGATGCGCGCAATGTCGGAGTCGCGCGGATCTCGTTTAAGCAGGCGGGCTTTTATAGTCTTTGGCTCAGCGTATAGGACCACCGTGAGATAAGGCTTCCCGAGTTTCTTTAGGAGGAACTCGTAAACGTCGTCGTTCTCCCCGTTTCCGCTCCAGGCATAGTTGGAGCAGAGATGGCGGTCCGTCACGATGTTTTTTCCTTCGTAGAGGTGGTACATGTAGAGGCTACCTAACCCATAGAAAGTTGCCGTGAAGTCTCTGTTTGGACAGGCGTTGACCTTGTCGCGAATCCGAAGGTATTCGGCGAACGAATTTCCTTCATCGAATAGATAATGGAGCGGTTTCTCGACGAATTCGTATCCGAGTCGCTCCGAAAGCATCCTGCAGACGGTCGTCTTCCCGACGCCATCGAATCCTTCGATGCTTATGTGCTTGGCTGGCTTGGTCATAGGCTTTCCTCCTTGATCCCCATTAGTTCCTCTAGCGTCCTCGGCGCGAACCCGACGACGTCCGCCCCGCAGTTGTAGCAAGGCTTGCCCCTGTAGTATTCCCTGATCTCAGGGAGATCTTTGTTGTGGATGTGGCCATAGATTTGGACGGAGCCGAATTGGCGGTCCTCCCAATCCATCATCGGATAGTGGGACAGTATGATTTCCTTCCCCGAATCCATGATTTTCTCGTAGCGTCGTATCCCGGCGAATAGCTTCGATTTGCGATAGGCCAACGCCGCTTCCTTGGTGTCGTGATTGCCGAGGATCAGCACCTTGCAGCCCGGCAATCTCTTCAGCAATCGGATCGCCCTTTGGTGGTCTGCTTCGGCAAGGTCGCCAAGGATGTAGACGGTGTCCCCGGGGTTCACCGCTTCTCTCCAGTTTCTTTCGATGGCGTCGTCCATTTCGTCGACGTCGGCGAAGGGTCTTCCGCACAAGCGGATGATGCGCTCACTCCCTATGTGGAGGTCGGCGATGTAGAGGTTCCTCCCCATCAGCCGTTCCTCCTCCTATTCTTCTCTTCGGCCTTCTTGCCCCTGGTGAAGCCATCGAGGATTTCTAGATACCCAGACACTCTGCGAATACGCGTGATGTTCTTCGATCCACAGCAAGGGCATTCGTCGAACACACCGCTTGCTTTGCAGTCGTCGCAGACGTCCTTCGGGAAATTGAATCCGAGGTAATGGACGTTGGAGGCGATGGCCTCCTCGACGAGTTCCAATAGCCCTTCGTCATTGCCTAGGGGCGCCTCGCCCAGTTCGACGTAGGTTATGGAGCCGCCGTTGCAGAAGGGATGGAAGAGGCCTTCGATCTGGATCTTCTTTCTCGCCGGAAGGCCGCTGTCGACGTCGACGTGGAAGGAATTGGTGTAATAGCCTTTGGAGAAGATGTCCGTCTTCGGGCTGAATTCCTTGGCGTCGATTTCGGTGAAGCGCCCGGAGATGAGCTCACCGCTAGTGGCCAGCAGGGAGAAGTTAAGCTTCGTCTCCCTGCGGAGGAAATCGCAATATTGCCTCATGTAGGAGACGAGCCCGAGGGAGGACAATAGCGTTGCGGGGTCGGCGTAGTACTTCTTCCCGGACAGGACCTCGATCGCCTCGCTTAGGCCGATGAAGCCGATGGATAGCGTCCCGTGCTTGAAGATTTCCTCCAAGCTATCCGCATTGTCGAAACGGGTGCCCCATAGGTTGAATCTGCGGTTGGTCGGGAAGTCGTCGAGGCTCTGGCCGATGACCTTTTTGTAGCGGTCGATCAAGATATCCTTCACCTGCTCAGCGACATCGGTCCACCGCTTCTTCATGGTTTCCATCTTCTCCTCGAAGCTCGATTCCCAGTAATCCCGGTCGATCTCGAGGGCCAGACGCGGCAGATTGATGGAGATATTGTCGATATTGCCGCGTCCTATCGCGCCTTTTTGTCCATATAGGTCATCGACAACGCGGGTGCGGCAGCCCATCACGGACAGCCTATTCGGATCGGCTTGCCTATCCTGCTCGCAATCGCAGAGGAGGTAGGTCGGTATCATCTTCTTCGCGGTGCATAGCAGCGCTTTCCCAAGGATATCGAAGTTGGGGTCGCCCTCCTTTCGGTTCACGCCGTCGTGGACCTTGAAGACGATGTTCGGCTTGTAGACCATATCCCCGAGGGATTCGAATTCCTCGATGGCGGATTTCGCGATGAATCTTGCCCTATTCGTATTTGCGAGCCCAATGTTGAGCGTTACGTAATAGCTCACTAGCCCCATCCTCGTATGGTTGTCGTTGCAGAAAAGGATGAATGCCCTTATGCATGAGCGAAGGATCGCGTTGTTCGATTCGTTGTCGGCAACCGATAGGCGATTCAGCATAGCGTCGATGTCGTTGTCGAAATTCGCGAACGCCATCCCGCCCGACTGCTCGTTCCCGTATTCCTCGATCATAAGTTTGAGGAAGGAGAATAGGCCGATGATCCTGCCTTGCTCGGTTGGGTCCGTGATGCCGCTTAGATCGAGGTTGTCGATATCGAACGTCAGGCAGTTATAGGTAAGCCCATAGGCGTCGAGATCGTGGATGTGGATGTACCCCTCCTTGTGCAAGCGGGACCATTCATGCGGAAGGGATTCGAGGGTCTCTTCCTTAATCCTTTGTTCGCCTAAGCCATATACATGGCCGACGTATGAGAGGCGGTTCGCCGCGTTTTCGTTGTTGTTCTGTTTCATGCTATCGAATCCTTTCGAAGATTTGGTTCGTCGAGCCCAGGAAGGGCGTCGTCGAAGTGTGGAGTTCTTTCTTATAAGGTCCGTATTTCAGGTATTTGATGTGATGGAGGATTTCTGCCGGAACACCTTCTTTGCCGTGCCCCGTGTATAAGGCGATATCCATTCCCGCTTCATCGAGCAATCGGATAAGCTCGGCCACCGCTTCTTTTTGGAGTAGCGGTTCCCCGCCCGTGATGGTGACTTTCTTGTTATCCGAGGAAGAAACGATTTCCTTAGCGAGATCCGCGACTTCTTTTTCGATGCCGGCATTAGGGTTCCACGAACTAGGGTTCTGGCATCCGGGGCAATGGATGTCGCAGCCCTGGCAGAAGAGCAGCGACCTGATCCCAGGGCCGTCGCATAGGCTTTTGTTAGGCCAATATGAGTTGATTCTGATCTTCATATTTGATCTCCCTCTATGCGAGTAGGTATCTTCCTTCGTGCTTCCATTTCCGGTATTTCATCGAGAGCGGCCTCTCTTCCTTCCTTTCGCGGATAACTGTCGACTCAGTCCTCGACTCGATTTCCTCTGCCGCGATCTCCCGATGGCATTTCGCCTTGAGGTAGGGATCCCTGCGGTTCGCGTCAAGCAGGACCATGTATTCCTCATGGGTTATCTCCACGCAGGCGAGGATCGCGTCCTTGAGCTGCTTCTTGACCCTGGGGAGTCTCCTTGCGAACTGGGATGCCTGATGGGCGCTTTCGGCGCAGACGGCGAAGTTGATCGGAACGTATCTTCCCTTCCCGACGTGCCCGCATTTGGCGGTCACCTGGAAGTATTTCTTTTGGTTGGTCTGGGTCATGGCTTCGTCCTCCTTTTTTTTGGACGACACCATTGTCAGGAAAAGAAAAGCCCATTTTTAGGAACAGGTAGTTCCTATTGGGCGAAAACGTCGATGGCATCTAATAAAAAAGGCCTCGTCTACTTATAGCAGATGAGGTCTTCCACGCTGCAATCGAAGATTTCGGCGAGGCGGAAGAGGGTCCTGACATCGTACACGCCGTTTTTCAACCATTTACGGAAGCCACGGTCTCCGATGCCGATCTTCTCCGCGAAGTCGTCCTGGGTCATCCCAAGCTCTTCGATCTTGCGTTTGATCAGTTCGCCATTGCTGGCAATTTCTGAACGCGCCACTTAGCAATTCCTCCTTTGCTAAGCTTTCGCAAGGCTCCAGAGGGCTTTATGGCACGCCCATATTATAAGGAAAAGCGCCCGTAATCGCGAGCGCCGTAAAACCAATTCCTCGTCGCCTTTTCTATGAGTCGGACCGCGGAATGTATGCAAGCCCTTCAGAGTTGCCACCGTATTTAAGGAAACGGTCGTACTCCTCTCGCGAAATGGTCCGATCGCAGCAATGCTTCGGATCCTCTTTTATCGAGCTTTCAAACACTTTGGACAGTTTGGATGCAAGATCCTCGAAACATGGCATTTGTTTAAATTGCTCAAGCTCCCGTAACAAGCTAGCTATGAACGCTTGGACGGCATAGATGAAAGGCGCCTCTTCTTCGAACAGCGAGTACTTCGGATCCTCCTCGTTTGGCTTGCGGATGCCTTCGACGTAATTTTTCACGTACTTATCACACATTTCGACGGCAATTCCGAACACTTCGCCAAACGCATCGAATTTCGCCTGTTCGTTTTCCAGCATCTTGATTTGATTAATGGCCGCATAAAAGGTTTGCTGCGACCTAGGGAAGACGTTATAGACAAAGTTCATGACGTTGTAATTGCCTTTGAGTTTGCATAGACCGGCGTAAAACGGGGCCTTCCAATCCAGAGGCCTCAGCAAGCAAATGTGTTCGTAAAATCTCTCTGCGACTTTGTAGTTCTTTGAATCCCAATGTTGCTTGGCAGCCTCGTATAGGCTGTCGATGTCCATGTCGGAGAATTTGCTCGATAACGACTCGATATCTTCCCCTTGCTGATGGAGCATATTGAAGACGGAATCACGTTTTTTGACCGATTCCATCGCGTCCCTCATGTAGTCCGTCTCCGTTATGTCCTGCCCGATTATGGTTTTCCCGACAGCGATGCCTATCGCCCTGCTTTCCAGCACGTAATGCTGGAGATCGTTAAGCATATCGATCGTTTTGCTTAGTTTCTGATCCAAAATCGATAGTTTTAATGACTTCAGCGCGGAGATTTCCCTCAATAGAGCATCATTCTCCTCTGCGAGACCTTCTTCGGAAACTTTGCTCAGCGCCAGCGCATCCTGATAGGTTTTCAGTTGCTCTTCCGTCATCCTCTTCTCTCTTACAAGGTCTTCGAGTTCCGATATGATGGCTTCCTTTTCCTGCGTCAGGGCGGCGTTTGCGCGCTCATATTCACCGAAGATCCCGCGATAGTATTCCCCGTCGAATTCCTCATTCGAATCGCAGCAGGCCTTCATGAAACGATGGAAGTCCTCCATGAAAAGGACAACCGAATCGGCCATGATGTGTTTTTCTTTATGGTGCTTATGGTGATTAACCTTGGAGGTTCTATCCTGAATCTTATCGTATGCATCCTTTGGAACGCCTAGGGTATTTACGAAAAGGCCTCTAATCCGTTCATCCCGCAAAAGATACCCGCATGTCCTGCTTTCGTCGTATTCGATTCCATGGGCATCGATGATGGCTTTGATTGAGGCCTCTTGAAGATCGAGATAGGCATCGTAAAACGAACTGGATTTCGACTTGATGTCCCGAAGGACTGTGTTGTAGCGGGCCTGGATTTCATAGCCGAGGCCGGAAAGGAATTCAAACATGTTGTTTCCCTCCATTAAGTTTGTAAAGCTTTCGCAAGGCTCCAGAGGGCTTTATGGCACGCCCATATTATAAGGAAAAGCGCCCACAATCGCGAGCGCCCTTAGGTTTGTAAAATTGTCCGTCTAATCAAACGTCCCGTCCCATTCGACCAAAAACGGCTTGTATCTTTCTTTGATCTCATCGGCGAACTTATCGAGCATATCCGGATAATCTTTCGCCGCATGCATAACACGAATCTCGTCTTTGATGGAATCGTAAACCGATTCCGCCCTCTCTCTTTCGTTACGTGGGATTGAGATGTTTATTTCAAGAATGCCTTCGTAGGTTGCCCTTACAATCTGGTCGCCTCTCCACCTATAGAACCATGCGACATGCGCAACGGAATCCATGGATAACTCGGAATGGACGTGGGAGGTCGTCACCGGGGCCGGAAGCCATTCGAAATCCGAGTCGATTTGGTTCCACAAATCCGGCTTAGATATCCAGCGATACGTATGGTCGATCCTTTTTAGGAATCGATACCGCATTTTATAGGCGTGGAAAGAAACGTGGTTCGCGCCAGTCGGGAAAAATCCATCGGTACCGAACCCCTCATTCTCCCATCCGCAGATTCTGCAGATTTCATGGTCGTTTTCCGAGGCGAAGCGATGTTCCCCGCAAATGGGACACATAATGACTTTGCTCTTCATCGCTAATTCCTTCCCTTATAGCCGGTACCCCTTCAAGCGTTTGTCGCGGGCCGTCCACTGGCCGGTTTTCCTGTCAAAGCGTATCACGTCGTCGCCGTGCTGGAATATTACGTATTGGAATTCGTATGACCTTCCCGTTGTCGCCATGCACATGCTTAGAATCACGATGGACACCACTGCTTGCAGCACCGCAAAAGAGGCCGCTATGCTAGGTGGATTCTCCAAAACCATCGGGGAGGCGCTGAAAAGCATCGCGATTACGCCCAAAAGGCTGACGATGAACAAAAGTGTGGTAATCCACTTCCATCTCGCCGACGAGAAAGTGGCAACGACGGTTCTGCCGTTGTATGCCGCATGTCCATTCGCCATGATCCAGAATTCTGCTGGGTCCTGCATTTCGTAGCCTACGGCCTTAAAGCCGATGAGGAACATAAACACCCCATAGAGGATCATGAGGGCTCCAAAGATGGCGAAGGCCTTGTATCCAGCGGGCAGGCACAGGGCAACAATAAAGGTTATTAGGCCCGCTATCCCGCAAGCAATCCCGCGCCTCACCATTTTGCCAACAGCCACGTTGACCGGGCCGTTTGCCGCATCGGAAAAATAAACCTTCGCGTTCTTGAAGAAGTTCTTCACGATGGCTTCGTCTTTTGGGGAAACGGCTCTGCTTGGAATTGGGGACTGCATCGGAGACGGCGCTTGCTTCGGGGAGGCGTTGAGGATTCTGGCTACCTTCTCATCCAACTCCTCGTATTTCCTTTCAAGGCTTTCCAATCGCTTGCTCGTAATGTCCTGAATAAAGGAAATGGCGCCTTTGATCCGCTCGTTCTCTTCTTGGAGGTCATCGATATCGCCCTTCAGCGAAGATACGACCCCTTTGCACGCGGCGAGTTCTTCGACCGTAAGTTTGTTTTCGCGAGCCATCGCCTCCGCCTCTTGGAGAAGGTCTGACACCTTCCCCCTAAGGCATGCGTTTTCTTTGGCGAGAGCCCCAAAAAGTCCATCAAAGAACGATGGGTCGTAGGCAAACTGGCCAACGTATGATAGGCCTGCGCACTGCCTGGAGAAGACGTAGAAAGGTTCCATGAAGGCATGGATGCTGCCGATGGTGACTGTCTTTTCTTTCTGGTGCTTATGCTTATTCGCCTTGAGGGTATGGTCGTGGAGCTTTTCGATAAGACTTGGATCGATGCCGAACTTCCGACCAAGGAAATCCTTCACCTCGGCGCTGTGGAGGAGGTAGCCGGAATTCTTCGATACATCGAACTGATAGTCGGAAGAAGATGCAAGGACCGCTTTCGTGAACGATTCCTGAAGATCGAGATAGGAATCGTAAAAGGAATTGGAGGAAGCCTCCACGTTTCTAATTAGCGTATTTAAGCGGGCAACAACCGCGCTGCCGAATTGTTGCAAATGGTCAAAGTTCATTTGGCTGAGGCTATTTTATCAAAGCGCGCATGCGCGTTCACTTATTAGTGCTACCTCTAACGTATTCCTTGCCCCATAAAGCCTTATAGGTATCGCGGATTAGCTTCATTCGCTCATCCGGCGATCCAAGAAAGGCCAAATTGTCATTTGTCCTAGTCAGATCTTCCTTCTCCAGCAAATACCAGTAGATGTATTTGTTTTCCCTGAAGTCGCGGAGCATGTTCTGGACGACCTCGTCAAAAAGGGATATGTACGGAACCTTTGGTTTTGAACCCTCGGTTTGGGCCGTGCAATGCATGTAAAGCTTCCAAGCTGGAGAATAAACGATGTCTTTCATAAAGCCTAACACATCCTCTTTCTTTTCGAGCATCAGGAAATTCCCGTTCCTAAGCGAGGCTCCTTGCCAAACGCAGAAACCCACGGAATCGGAAATCGCCTTAGGGTCATTGAAGCCGATAATCTCCTTGGTCATGGAGATGATCAATGAGTTGATGTAGACAACGTCTGCAGGCGAAAGAACCCTCGCCTCATAAAAGAAGAGGTCCTCATCAAGGTATTGTCCTGGGACTTTGTACTCATTAACCGGTGTCTTAAAGATGCTTTGGTTTTGAATGATGGCCGGCCAGACATCGGGCTTCTGAGGAGAGAAATAATTGTCGTCACCTACCTTCAGTTTGAAGCCGAAATACTGCTTGAAAAATGGGTTGATAAGCACCAAACACCGCTTAGAGGATAAATTGAATACGTTGAAATTCTCATACATGACCTGGATTTTGGAAAGAGTGTCCAAGTTGAAGAGTTTGTCCTCCGCAACATCCGAGTTCAGCATCCGAAACATGCTGTAGGACAGCTTTGATAAATCGATTCCGCCCGTTAACTGATGGCTCCCTTCGTATTCCGAAACCATCGAGCAGTCGCTGAGGACGAACTCCATCCCATCTGGGGCATCCCAAATGGCAAGATAGGAATCCATTACAGTCCTTGCCCACGCAAGAATCTCAATCGTCACCCTCGGATCGAACTCGATGAAGGCCGGGTTCTTGTTTTCGCAATAGATTCGCAGCGCCAGCTCATAAAGGGACCGGTCGCTCAATTTTAGGTCGTCGTTCCTCGGCAGTTTGGCCAAATCATCTTTATAAGGCGAAATCTCAGCATACCTTTTGGCATTAGCCGAGAAGCTTTTCATCATCGTGCAAAACTCGTGCTCATCATACATGCGCACGCTGACCATCATTAGGTAGCGTTTCAGAAGATATAGTTCTTCCCTCGTCAATGTGACAAAGCCAGGGGCAAGCAGTTTTCCGTATAGAAGATTGGCAAATGGGCCTTCAATTTTGTCGGCGATTAGCTTTTCTATATCGTCTGATAGCCTGTCATTTTTATAGAAAACCTTCGTCGGTTTCTTGCTCAAGTCAATTTTTCCTGTGGCAACATCGAAAACATTAATCGCGGATGCGAATCTCTTGATGATCATCTGGCTAACGATGTGGTTTTTCATAAATACCCTCCTACGACGAAAGAGCACGGACCCCGAAAACAGGATCAGTGCCCAAGGTTTTATTTCTTGCTGTATAGCCTTGATAGGATCTCCGTGGCCTTGCGCATCGTGTCCTTCTCCTCCTCGGAGATGGAACCCACGACGAGGTTGTTGCAGAAGAGCCAGTCCAGCGGGACATCCAGCTCCTTGACAATCTTCTGGTTTCCTTTGGGAACATGTTCTGGTACTTCACGCGCCAGTCCGATTCGTCGTAGCGCCAGGCATCGGTGCACTGGGTGTTCGGGTAATGGGCGAAATGGGGCGTGCGGATCTCGCCATGCCTCTGCACCATCTTCTCTCCGCGTTCGGGACAGTAATACGTCTCCCCTATCTCGGCGTCATCAATGAATATCCTTTCTCCGAATTGGTCTAAGCAGAATCGCATATTTCAAGACTTATCTATGCCTTGCTTAGACATAGATCTCCCGTATTCCAAATATTCCTGCCACCGCCAAGCAATGCACTCCTCGCAGGTTTCTTCCGGCCAGAAATCGATGTTTTGCAAGAAATCTCGTCCCTGGGTCGAAGTCTTCGAGACTTCCAAGGTCAAGACCCTCCCTTGTGTTGTAAGGGAATCCAAAAGGCGTGTTGGCTCAAGCCTTCCGCAATACTTCGCATATGCACTGAAGAGGGAATACACCGCGTTTCTAATCCCTTTCTTGATCTCGGCTGATTTCGATTCGTCATAAACGGAATAAGCCACTACTAATTTTCCCTTCGCCGAAAAGTTTGTCATCTCAAGTTCGTCGAGAACAGGGAAGAAATAATTATAGTCGTGCTGGCTCAGTGAATGGCCGAACACGATGACGTTCTGAAACGTCCCTCCGTCGGCAGAGACGCTCTTGTTCATCGCCCATTCGATGCGCCTGTTCGTCTTTGTGAAAACATACCTTGGGTCGGAGGGATCAAATACGGAATCGATGCCAAAAATCGGGTTGAGGCAATCGCCGTTCACGAATTTGCATCTCTCATAGAACTCAAGCTCTGGCGTAAAACCATAATTGAAGCAATCTATCGAGGCAATCTCGTTGGGCACGCACAATTGTTCCAACAGGGATCGCGCGTTTCTAATATAACTATTGTTAAATTCGCATTGAAACTGGTTCCAACTTAGGTGCTGCCTCGTTATGAACCTTCCGAAGTAGTTTTCGAATTCCCGCAGTTGGCCTAGAAGGAATTCATAGAACTCATCCCTCGTTTTGGGCACTCCTCCGGCCTTTTTCACCAGGAACTGGCCAAGGATAACCGAGCCGGGCTTGTGGCTGCCGGCGTTTTCCTTGCGGATGAATTCCCAAACGTCCTCCCAATGGGGCTTGTAATCGTCGTCAACTTCGGAATCCCTTTTGACGAGGGAATCCAGCATTTCCGCTTCTACGTCGCACCACAGGTACCCGCGCATCCGGTCAAATATCATCGCAAAGAATGCATCCCAACAATTAATTAGATTCATTCCTTTAACCTGAATCACAAGTCCCCACGGATCCTCTTTTAGATGAGGGTTTTGAGCAAGGAAAGAAGCCACGTGTTCGCCCCATTGGCACAGGTAATCGTATTTATCCTTGTAAATAGAAAAGAAGTCCCTATACGTCGTCTTAAGACCACAAAATAGGTCGAATCCGTTTCCTAACACTATCTTGACCTTCTTTAAATCAAGAAGCTTCGCATCCTTCTGCTGCATATCGTCACCTCTCTTCGATTACGGCGAATCTTTCTTCGCTTGCAGCGGTTTTAACGACCCTGCAGCCGATTTTTTCTGCCAACGATCGAATATCTCTTTCGTCTTCTTCGGAAATCCTGGCCCCCAAATAAACCCGCGTGGGAGTAAAGGATCCTAAATCGCGAAGCACCATACCCTCGCCCATGTTTTCAAAGACCGCCGAAGAAAGATTGTTTTTATCAACGATCCAACGCATTTCATTTTCGTAGGACCAGTTCGATCCTTTGGTAGTGAGCATTTCCATCGACATCTTCTTGAAGATCGGGTTGTCGAGATCTGGCGTCTTTCCGGAAAGCGATTCAGCAAGCACTACACCTACAGCTTTGTAGATGTCGAAATGCGGTTTTCTCTCTGAATATCGAATTTCCGAAAGGCTTTCGCCCATTCCCGAAGCAGGCCACTCTATGCAAACTCCCTTGAACTCGTCGGCGTAATGCGCCCACATTAAAATGGAATCGTTCCGTTTTGAGAAGCAACAAACGAACACGCTTTGCTTGAGACGTGAAAAATCTTCTCGCATTTTGTGCCTATATTCGTCTAAAGCGTTTGTTCTAGGCACCCAATAATCAGGATTTTTCTTTGCGTTGTGCAGAAAAAGAATTCGAAACAGAGGGTTGGAGCTGAACCTCCCGTTTTTTGCTGCCATATTCATTTGGGCATTCAGAACCCATTTGCCATACGCCACCATTGGCTGCTGGGATTTTTTGATTTCTCCCCCGCGCTCGTCAAGGATCTTTTTAAACGCCCGAAGAGTCTCGAATTCTTCAACGAGTTCGAAGGCTTTGTTACATCTTCTCTCATCAAAGGAGAAATCGCAGTCGTTTGGGTCGTTGAACAGATTAGGCGTCTTGAAAAGCAAAGTAAGTTCGCCAAGGATGTGCTTCGCCCCCTTGACGTCCGTATATTTGTATATTCCGCCTTGCTTTCTTTTATGCGACATGTTGGCGTACCAAATAATAGCGATGCTACACCGCTTGCTCCTTTGATGTTTTGTCTTTCAGTTTTGAAACAACAGAAAGTAATTCCTCAATTTTATCGACGATTTGCTCCTGCTCTTCAACCGTAGGCAATGGAACGAGCAGATTATCTAGGACGTTAGCTGATAGCCCTTGAATTCCAATACCCTTTCCATGGATTAGACCGGCCCTCTTATAAAAGAGGAAAATATAGTAGAAATACCTGACGTTCACGGGAAAATAGGGCCTTAGGCGATGGATGTGGTTTTGTATGCGAACCTCGTTTTCATACGGCCATATGGCAGCTCGTCCATAATCTCCTCCTTCCAAAACCAGGAGATCGCCTTTTTTGTCGGTGAACTTGACCGCCGTCTCCATGGTGATGTGGTCCTGCCAGCCGCGAGAGAAGATGCTAGGCGTGATGCAGTTCAGCTTGACGTCTTCCTCGGACATCGCTTTCTTGTCGATCATCGGCATGGTTAGTCCTCCATCGGGATCTTCTTCTTTTTGCAGAGATCCCTTATCGCCCGCTTTTGGCGGATGCTCGGCTCGTGGTGTCCTCTTTCCCACCTGTTGATTGTGGCAAAGGTCACCCCAAGCATCTCCGCGAGCTCCGTTTGGGTAACGAGCAAATCGGCGCGGATCCGTTTGATCTGTTCTGAGTAGCTCATATCC
>CACYCS010000088.1 GCA_902773005.1 uncultured Erysipelotrichaceae bacterium | reverse complement strand
TAGACAAACTCGTTAATCATTTTGACAAAACAGCAGAATACATAATTTATGAATCTACACTTTTAAATCGATTTTTAAATCATTTAATTGCTAGGCCAACCGTAATCGTGGAAGCTGAGAAAGATTTGGTCGAATCTATGTTTTGGTTTTTGAAAGAAGAAGATTTCAAAAATGTATTGTTGAATCCGTCCGAGAACGAAAATTTCATTTATAATCCATATGATGGCAGCGGAGTCATTGTCAAAACAATGGTGAGCAAGTCTCCCATTGACAATAAACGACATAAAACCACTATCGAAAAGCTAGTCGTGGACATCGTTTGTGACAAAAGGCTCAATATGTTTTATGAAGGGGCTGAAATACCGCATATGGTTGAAGATATACTAACCGATTATGCGGTAAAATTTGATTCAGTTAGAAATTATGCAAAAAGACGTAATTGCTTTGATAAATTCATGAAATATGTGCCAGATGGATTAGAAGGTGCGTTCAATGATTAAACAAGAAACATTTACAAAAGAGAACATTGATCGAGTCGTCTCGAAATACAAGGTTGATTATGAACTGACGGCTCGAGCAGTTTTTGCTCTTGGCTTGGTTGAAGCACTCTCTAGAGTTGGCGCTGAATTTATTTTTAAGGGCGGAAGCTCTTTAATGCCAAGCCAAAGGATGCAGTCAGAATAAAAAACACTTATTCATTGCCTTATGTTGCATTTATAATGCAAGTACTCAGATGGACTCCGTTAGAATTGCCATTATCGAAGATGAAGTTGGCGCTAAAGAGCATTTGGCTTCTTGCATCAATGATTTTTTCAACTCCGAAGGAATGCCTTTTTCTATAGATTACTACGCCACAGTCGACTCTTTTCCGCTCGATATTCCCTATGGTCTTGTGTTTATCGACATCGTAGTTTTCGACAAGAATGGCTTTGAACTCTCCAAGAGGATTCGAGAGAAGTATGGGGAAGAGACGACCGCGATCGTGTTCGTGACCTCTTTAGTCAATTACGCGATCGAGGGTTATAGCGTCGGCGCGTCAGCCTATATCGTGAAGCCTTACACCTATGACGCTTTCTGCTTGAGGATGCGTACCGTCATCAATCGTTTGCGCATGTCTTCGGACGACAGGATTACTCTATATACCCGCGATAAGCAACACGTCCCCGTCCACCTTAGTTCCATCCTCTACATTACTAGTAGCGGCCATTACGTCACTTACCACACTGAATCCGGTGATTACGAGTTGCGCCAAACCGTCAAGGAATGCATCGCGACATTGCAGGGCAAGGGATTCGCGCAGATCAGCAATTGGTGCATCGTGTCGCTTGAGAATATCGAAAACGTGGAAGGCGATGCCGTGACCATAAGTGGAACAAAGCTAAGTATCTCCCGTTCACGGAAAAAGGAATTCTTGATGGAGTTCACCAAACGCTATGGGATTTAATGCTGCGGGTTACGAGATATTCGAAGAGCTGCGCTTCGTTGTCGAACTCGTATTGGCCGAGATGCTTTTTGCGATTCCCTGCTATAAGAGGAAAAAGAATTTTCCAGTGAGGGCGGCGATCGGATTCACACTTTTGATCGGCTGGTCGTTCTTATATTTCCCGCTTAGGTCCACTTTTGCCTCAGGCCTTTTCGATAATGCAAGGTATATGGTTATTGTTATTGTAATGCTTCATTACTCTATCCTGACGGTTCTAACTACGGTCTATCTATATATTTGCTTTGAGTATCGATTCAGTCAGGCATTGCTCAACACTGTCTGCGGATATTGCATCCAGCATCTTTGCTACGTCATCTTCACCGAGCTTTTGGCTAGGACCTGGGTTCCTGCGATCATCGATTACATGCCGTTGTATGCTTTGGCTTCTCTTACGGGATTCGTCATCGTCTGCCTGATCGCGTATTTCTCCATCGTCCGTAAATTCCGGACCATTGAGCAGGTTCACGTTGGGAAGGAACGTTCCACGGCCATCTCCTTCGCTTTGATTTTGATAACTACCGTCCTATTGACCTTCTCGGGCCAATCCATCTATCAGAACGAAGCCCGGACGCGCATCGTCACGAATCCGAATTACCTTGGCGCGGTCGTCTCCGTGTTCACCTGCGCGCTTGTGATGTTAGTTGTCTATCTCCTCTATTTCGAAAACCAGAAAGAGAGGGAGAAGAGCCTAGTGTCTTCTTTGCTTTATGAGCAGACCAAGCAATACGAGTTCAAGAAGGATGAGATCGAAACGCTTAAGAGATTCGTTCATGATGCCAAGCACCAGATCCTGGAGTTGCGCGCAAACGGTGGGGCAAGCCAAGAAAAGATCAACGAGGCGTTGGGACAATTCGCGGGAATCGATTTCTTCGTCGACACCGGAAACGAAGCGGTCAACATCATCCTCGTCGACAAGAACCTCGCCAAGCGGAACGAAGGAATCTCAATTGAGTTCGATGGGGATGCGAGTCTTCTCTCATTCATGGATCCCCATGATATCTATGTCTTCCTAGGCAACGCGCTAGATAACGCGATGGAAGCCATCGCCAAAAGCGCAGTCGAAGAGAAGAAAATACTTTTCTCTATCAAATCGTCAAAGGGAGTCGTATCAGTGCAGGTCTCCAACTATTTTGACGGCAATGTCGAAATAAAGGACGGCAAAGTCCAAACGAGCAAAACCGACAAGGCATTCCACGGAATCGGGCTTAGCTCCATTCGGAAAATTACGGAAAAGTACGGCGGGATGCTAGAAATCGATGCTAAAGGAAACGTTTTTACATTGAAGGCCATCTTCATCAGGAACGAAAGGTAACTCAACCGGTTTTGCCAAAAACGATACGCCGCATGCCAAAAACCGCATTCGGCTGTTTTGTTCGTTAAACTGCATGTAAGCGCTAACAAATGTCACTTGTAGAAGGTCATTTCCGCGCAAAAAGGAGAAAAAATCATGAAACACACCCATCTACTTGTCGGAGTTCTAGCCTCTGCTGCCCTTGTTGGCTGCGGATCTACCGCTAACTCCACCCCTGCCTCTAAGCCGGCTTCTAATGATTCCTCGGCGGTCTCGATCAACTCTGCCGCCGACCCCGTCGCTTCTAGCGTCGAAACCCCCGCGACCGCTGCCAAATTGGTGAAGAGCTATATCGGCACTTTCGTTGGCGGCTACTACATCCCAGCCTATAACATGGTCCAGCCCGGATTCGATAACTACGTCGTTGACCTCTTCGATGACAACACCTACGTTTCCAATAAAGTGATCTATATGGATATGTATGGCACCCAGGGAAGCGTTGTTATCACCACGACCGGATCTTATTCCATCGGCGAGAACGAAGACGGCGACGAGATCGTCTCTCTTTCCGATGCCGCCTCGATCCTCTACACCACCTGCGGCATGTTCCAGATGCAGTATTCCTTTAATGTCGATGGCATCGAAGACAGCGTCTTCCCCGTCGCACTGTTAGGCTCTTCCTCCAATAGCGACACCCTCGACTTCTTCAAAGGCGAATATGGCTTCGGCTATTCCTTCCTCACCTCCGATTCCGGCTGCACC
>CACYCS010000087.1 GCA_902773005.1 uncultured Erysipelotrichaceae bacterium | reverse complement strand
GTTCCTGTAGGGGCCAGCCATGCCTAATTCTACCAAAAAAACTCGGCGCAACCCGAGTTCTTACCGAAATTTATTTCGGTTTTGTTCCACGCTGCTCATATAGGTAATTATAATTCCACCTTCCTTCTACAGGAAGCAAGATGCGATATTTTTCTCGCTCCGTGTCAATCCTTGATACTGCTATTGGTGCTCAGCCTAAACTATATCCACCAAACTTCCGAGAATTACCAGAAGGACTAGACCCCCTTTCGTGTCCGTTTTTGTGTCAAAATTATGCCTTTTGACTTGCAGATAATTTGTGGTGAAAGTGTATTTTTGGTGGTTCACCACAAATTATCTGCAGGAGTTTTTTCGAATTTTTTGACCACATGATTTGGCTTTAGCACACGTCTCTTTACACGGAAAAATTAGACAACATCGTTTGTTTATGTGTTTTTGTTCAGTTTATTCCTCGCATATCTGACCTTATTCGTGATGAATTCAACACTAATTTTCTCCGGTGTGTATTATCAGCAATTTGTGTTTGCGTTTGAACTATTGTTGACAACACTTTTTGACGTGCAGATAATTTGTGGTGAAAGGGTGTTTTTGGTGGTTCACCACAAATTATCTGCATAGAAAACTATGAAACTTATTGGAAGAAATAAAGAGAAGTCAGAATTGGAAGATTTATATAGATCTGGGCAAGCGGAATTCGTTGCTGTTTACGGAAGACGAAGGATCGGGAAAACCTACCTGATCAATGAATTCTTCGCGGAGAAACTCTTTTTCCAGCATGCCGGATTATCGCCAGTTGAAGCAAAAGATGCTCCAGAGAGAACGCAACTCGAGGCACAGCTCAATCACTTTGTTCGCGCGCTGCGAAGGCAAGGTGCCGAGATTACGGAAGAAGTGCGGAGCTGGGGAGATGCCTTTTTCCAGCTTGAGGTTTTCCTAACTGGGGCGATAAGGCGCAAGAGGATTGTCATCTTCCTCGATGAACTTCCTTGGATGGATACTCCTAGGTCTGGTTTCGTTACAGCTCTAGAAGGGTTTTGGAACAATTTCGCATGCCATCATAAGAACATAATGCTTGTGGTCGCTGGTTCTTCTTCATCGTGGATGGAAGACGTTTTGGTTAACGCTCACGGCGGGCTCTATGGCAGGGTTACCCATGAAATCAGACTACGCCCGTTCTCCCTTGGCGAGACCGAAGCCTTCTTGCGCGAGAAGGGAGTGAAGCTTTCACGCTACGACATCACCCAAGCCTATATGATACTGGGCGGAATACCGTTCTACTTGAACTACCTCAAAAAAGGAAAAAGCCTGTCGCAGTCGATTGATGAGTTGTTCTTTGCAAAAGACGCGGTGCTCTCGATGGAATTTGATCGTCTTTTTGCCTCCTTGTTCACCGACCCTGAGACGAAGATTCTTATAACCCGCGCTCTTTTCGAGAAGGCCAAAGGGCTTACGAGAAAAGAAATCATCGATTCGACGAGTTTGGAGGAAGGCGGGAAGCTCACTACGTCATTGGAAGGGCTAATCCGCGGAGGCTTCGTCGAAAAATATAGCCCTTTGGGTGAATCGAAACGGGAACCAAGATATCGGCTTTGCGATCCGTTCTGCTGCTTCTACCTACACTTTGTCGATGGGGGCAGATCTTTGCCTACGGCGTTTTGGCAGCCGAACGTTGAGGCTCGAGCAATATCCACTTGGCGCGGTCTTGCTTTTGAGAACGTGTGCTTGCTTCACGTTGAACAAATCAAACGGGCGCTAGGGATATCGGGAGTAAGCGTTTCTCCCTCGATATGGTCAAAGACCGCGGATGCCCAAGGGCCTGGAGCGCAGATTGATCTAGTGCTTGACCGAGCAGACGGCATCGTCGATATGTGCGAGGCAAAGTTTTATTCAGGGGAGTTTTCCGTCACCGAGAAGTATGCCGAAGTGATAGAAAAACGCGTCACTGCACTTTCGGCTGTCGTTTCATCGAAAAAAGCCATTCATAGCGTTTTGATCACAACGAAGGGCTTGAAATACGGGGAATATAGTGGATCTTTTGATGCGGTTGTTACATCGAATGATCTCTTTGTGATTTAATTCCTTGCAAAAAATAGAATATGGCGTTGATGATAACAAGAAATTTGAAGCGGACGACGCTTCCATTTTTGCTGGCCGCGAATAACATTCGGAAGCAATCCGCGGGGGACGTGTATTGAAAATCACTTATTTTGAGTGCAGATTTCCCTGTTAGTTTGCAGGTCAAAAAAAGTTCGGGCAGAGCACCAATGAAATAATGAGCATAGGGGTGGGACCACATCCTTATTGCTTTATCTAAGATGAAGCAGGGGAACCTCTCCCTGGCTTCTTCTACCGCCTCCACGAGGGTCTTCCCATCGACTTCCTCCTAAGACGACGAGGAACCCCATGGGGATGGGATCTCTTTCCGATGCGTAGGCGAGCGATTGCTCATGGAATTCCGACATAGGCGTTTTCCTTTTCTCCAAGCTTGCTTTGGCGCGGAGCATAATAGCGCAGGGAAATGCCTATGGCATGGTTTTTGGCCTGTTGCGAAACGCAATTTCGCATTTGCCTAACTATTCTTGCCTCCGCAAGAGTTATCCCCGGGCTTCGACATTAGCTGGATTATCGAATTGACCCAAAATAATGGACCCATATATCTCTTTTTGCAGTTCTTTGGCTTTGGCGATCGGCATCCCAATTCATAGGGCTGCTTGTGGGCTGCTATGGGTACACGTTTAGGAACAAGTTCTTGATGAAGGCCAGGCCACTTTGGGAAATAGTGAAATAATAGTGAAATAATAGTGAAATTCAATTTAATCACAAGATTCTGCGATTTTAACGGTATGAGGCCATACGCCTAAAACCCGATAAACGGCCTCTTTTCCGCCAATGAGCGCAGCCAGCGCCCCCTCGCCAGCCCAAAAAGGCCGGCAAATGGGGCGTTTTCCATCGCTTTTCGGCCCGAATCCATTTGCAAAATCCATGGGTTTCCACTATAATTTAGGGGTATGTTAAAGGTATGCGAATGGAGATAGAGCTATGACCCCGAGAGAGATACTGGACAAGTGCCCGAAAGGCATGACCGTGAAGAGGATAAGCGGGCATTACTACGTCTACGAGCAAAAGGCCTTCAAGGACCCCAAGACCGGCAAATGGAGGGCGAAGTCCGGGAAATGCGTGGGCAAGATCACCGCCGAGGACGGCTTCACGCCCAACTCCGACATGGGCGCCTCCACCAAGGAATTCGGCCAGTACAGGCTCATGGAGGCATGCGCCCACGACGTCTACGAATCCCTCTGCGATAAGCTCGGCCACAACGGGTGGGCCGCCGACGCGTTCATCCTGGCCTGCCTCTTCCTGGCGAACGGCTTCAGGCCGATATCGCACATATCGGAGCACTATTCGCAGAGCTACCTCTCCGACTACTTCCCGAGCCATTCCCTGACGCCTTCCGCCATCGCGAAGAGGCTCCACGAGTTCGGGCAGAAGCAGGATGGCGTCATAGCCTGGCAGCAGTCGCTCATCGACTCCTCGTCGAAGAAAATCGCCATCGACGGGCACGCCGTCGCCACGTCGTCGAAGTACAACGACCTCGCCGAGCTCGGCTACAAGTCGCCCAAATTGGGCAGTGAGATGATGAACATGATGACGGCATACGACGCGGAGAGGAACGTCTCGCTGGCCAGCCGCTTCTTCGAGGGCAATAAACTGGATAAGAAGGCCATCCTCGACTTCGTCGGGTTCTTCAAGTTCAAGGACGCCCTCGTCATCGTCGACAAGGGCTTCACCAACGACGATTTCCTCGACCCTTTGGGCGAGTCCTGCTCCTACATCATCCCGGCCATGAAGGGCAACTCAGGCTACAAGAGGCTCCTCGCCAGGGACAGGAGGAGGGACAGGGAATTCGTCTACAGGGCCGGCAAGGAGCGCCAGATCGTCGAATGGCAGGAGAGCGAGGACGACAAGGGGAGGCGCGTCGTGATCTACAAAAACAGGGCGACCGCCGACGCGGAATTGGCCGCGCTGATGGAGGACATGGAGCGAAACCCCGGGAAGTTCGACGGGATGTCGAAATCCGAGATCGCCGAGCTCAAGGCCGGCTTCGGCGTCATCTGCCTCATCACCAATTCCGACATGGAGCCCGCCGACGTCTACCGCTGGTACAAGAGAAGGTGGAAGCCCGAGACCTACTTCGACGTGCTCAAGAACCACATGGACTTCGCGGAATTGGGCCTTCAGGACTATTACGAGGTCCAGGGATTGGCCTTCGTCGCCGTCGTCGCCGACCAGATCAGGAAGAGGGTCTGGGACAGGGTGTCGTCGCTCGGGAAGGGCTATTCTCTGCCGGAGTACCTCCTCAAGATGAGGGGGATCAAGGTGCACAAAAACTCCAGCTCGTGGACGGCCGAGAACCTCACGGCCAAACTGGTCGCGGAGCTGGAGCAGATGGGCGTGTCAACGGATTGGGGCAAGCGCTATTTGGTGCCTCCTACCCCTAAAAATTGAGGAGCTTGTGATTTAATAATAATGCTGCTTTTGAAATTTTGGATGTTATTCGCATTCTGCGACAAAATGTGGCCATCGTCGCGGAAATCGGGGCCACTTTTTGCCGCAGAACGCAATTTAAAAGGCATTGTAAGTCCTCGGATCCCCTTTAAACGTCAATCCGATAACGATTTAATACCTAGAGATGAACGAACCCTGCCAGACGCGATGGAGCGAATCGAAGTTTGAAGGTCCTGAAGCAAATTTGCTACCCGGCCTATCAGCGCACTGCTAATTTCGACCTATTTTGTAAAACGACTAAAATTTAGTTTATGTGATATCTTTTAAATCCGATTGATCCAGCGCCCGAAAAATACTTAGGAAATCAATTGATATAATGATGATTTTGGGATTCACATGGCTGATTAGGAATGAAATAATATCCGCATGCCCGTTTCCAAATTGTATTTAACGATAGACGATCAGATTGATAATCTTAAGAATCAAGGGCTTATCTTTTCTAATGAAAAGAAAGCGCGATCTATTCTCAAGACCCATTCTTATTATTCAATTGTTAATTGCTATTGTGATTTGCTTGTCAATCGTAAAAGCCCGCGACAATTTAAAGTAGGCGCTACCTTTGATGAATTGCTTGCAATAAGGGATTTTGATACTAGCTTCCGTAGATTCCTTTTTCCGCAAGTTTTGTATGTTGAAGAAAAATTCAAAGCAATCTTAATCAACGGATACTGTGGAGCAAAGAATGCTCAGGGCGGGCTTATCCATTCTGAAGACGATTATTTATGCTTGGATTCTTTCGAAACGACAAATGTGGTCAAAAAGAAAGCGGCAACAAAACTTATAATAGAATTATCAAAGGCCATCGAAAGCAATAAGTCGAAAGACCCATTTAAATACCAAATGAAAACCTATGGATATGTTCCCCTATGGACTCTTGCTGGGCAAATGACCTTTGGGCAAACGAGTAGGTTTTTTGAATGCTGCACGCCTGAAATACGTTCCTCAATAGCCGATGTTTTGAGACTTTCGGAATCGGAATTAAGGACGGTGTTGAAAATTCTAAATGTAGTGCGAAATTGCTGTGCGCACAACAACCGTGTGTTTTCTGTAGGCATTCCAGAAATGCTGCCGCTTTATTTGGGCGTTGGTCGTAAAAAAATAGCCACCGACCGCGCATCTGATCATAAATTTGGTTCAGTTCTTTATTGTCTGAAGTTTCTTTTATCTGCCAAAAAATTTGCAAAAATTATCAAAGAACTCAACGCCGAATTAAAGCGGCTCCATAAGTCACTTAAAACAATTCCATTTACCTCGGTATTGAGAAAGATGGGTATTTCTACTTCGATGGTCCATTTTTTCGGAATCGAGTATTAATTTGTTGCTGTCTTCCTTAGCGCGCTGCCTCAATTTGGTTTTTTTAGGCTATTGCATCAAGATTAATTTGGATATATATTTAATTTGCGAAAACGCCTTGGGAAGCCAGGGTTAAGGAGGAAGTATTTGCCTCCTATTTTTTATGCGTCCTAAAGTTTAGTGGGGTTAAAGCGGCAGTTCGAAAACCTAAAAGGTAAACGGCAGCCTTTTTATTGTGGCTGTCCGCGGTGGCTATCATGCATTGTTTGATGCGTTCTGACCGATTTGTTTGTGCCATAAACACCAAAGAAAAACCTTGCATGTCCTCGCGCATGCGTGTACATTTATTCACGCAGCCCGCCTAGGTCAGGACCATTGCTCTCCTTGATCCGGCTTGGACGAGGCCAAGTCAAAGAAAGAAAGGAGAAACGCAAGATGGCACTTTCCAAACAGACCACCGCCGAACTCGTCAAGAAGTTCGGAAAGGACGAGAAGGATACCGGATCCGCCGAGGTCCAGATCGCTCTTCTCACCCAGCGCATCAAGGATCTGACTGAGCACCTCCGCAAGAACCACGGCGACGCCGGGGCCCGCAGGAGCCTCCTCATCCTCGTCGGTAAGCGCAGGGGATTATTGGATTACCTCGCCAAGACCGATGCGGAGCGTTACGCCAACCTCATCGCGGCCCTCGGAATCCGCAAGTAATCGCAAAGTCGATTGAATCATCAGGGGATCTTGAACGGTCCCCTTTCGTTTTGCCCATCGCCATAAAGTAACGACATATTTAAGATACGGCATAGTCTGTTGCTCTGCCATTTCTATAGGCGGATTGCTTTTTCTTGTTTGGGCCTAGTGATATACTTATCTAAGTATGAACCGCGACGATCTCACTTCCGTTTTGTCTTCCTCCGATTGCTTTGTCTTCGCGAAGCTCCCGCTGCACGAGGATTCTTTCTCTAACGATTTTGTCTATCTAGATGGCAGAGGATTCGAGAAATTCGGCCTGCGCGGCATCAGAAACCTCGAGGATTTGCTAGATGCGATCGACCCGCACTGCGAGATCGTGGAAGGGGTAGGGGTAGCCAAATATCGGGACACCTTGGTCTCATCCGCCTCCAACGCCGCGAAGCAAGGGAAAGAGGCCAATGCCTTATTGAATCTCGTGAAGGATGGGACATCCGTCACCGCGCTTATGCACATCATCCCCACTCGCGATTCCTTGCTCCTTATCTTCATCCGTTCCGCCGATTTAGAAGGGATTCCAGGCGCGAACGCGCTATCCGCGGGAACCTTCAAGGACCGTTTGACCGGCCTATTCAATTTCCAAACCCTCAAAAAGCACCTGAAAGAGAATGATAAGGATTCCTTGCTATGCCTATTCGACCTCAATGGCTTCAAGGCGATCAACGATAACTTCGGCCACTCGGTTGGGGATGACGTATTGGTCTACATCACCTCCTACCTCATCTCGATCTCGACCATGAACGAGATCTATTACAGAAGGTCGGGGGACGAATTCTTCATCATGTTCCTAAACGACGACCTTGACCACGCGAAGGATTTGATTGACAAAATCGAGTACTATATCGCCCACCTCAAGGAATATAACTTCCAGCACCTCAAGGGATTCGAATGCTCCGCGGCGTTTGGCCTCATCGGACTCAAGGACAAAACCAGCGGTTCGCTTCTTTCGGTGGAACAAGAGCTTCAGCTCGCCGATCTAGCGATGTATGAGGCCAAGCACACGAAGACGCTGCTCCGTTACATCCCTTATGAAGAAGCGGTGGAAATCGTGGAAGACGGATCTCTAGAAGAGAAGCTGGCCGCCGCTGCGAAGAAGTGTTCTAGATAACATATTCAGTTGAATTAAAAATATAGAAGTAGCCCTGCTTTTTGCATTCACAATTTTAACTCGCCATCTATCGCCGCAAAGAAGGATTAAAAATTTCGCTTCTTTTCAATGACGAGTTAAAATGCAACGCCGAAACGGCTCAGCAAAGATAATGCGCGGATAAATGAGATAAAGGTTTGGCGAAGTCTTATTTCTCGCCTTCGACCTTTAAGGCTTTGTCATCTATTTTTGGCTTCTTCTTGAACACGTCCTTCGCCGGGAGATATTCCTTCTGGAAGGAACGCATCATCACATGAGCCTGCCCGTATTTGACCGATAGGACGATCACGCGGACGGGCTTGCCCTCTTTGATGATCCACTTGTTGAACATGGAGAATAGAATCAGGTGGGCAAGCAATATCACGAGCAACAAGGAGCCCGCGCCGATCGCGATATAGGCGTAAGGCGGAAGCGTGTTGCGGACGATTCTATTGACGATGGCAAACTCGGAGAAGGAAGTGACCTCAAAGGCGATTCGGCCTTTCCCTATCGCGATTTCCTCGATCTCCTCAATCCGGCCATCCTCGTGGATATGGAGGACGCGTAACCCATCGGGCGTGGTGCCTTCGGGAAGAGCTAGGCGGACCTTTAGCTTCGCGTTTGGCTTAAGCTCATTTGGCTGGACTTCGCTAGAAACGCCATCCACGCTCATAAGGAGCTTCAGGTCATATAGCGAAACCACGCGCTCGCCATTTCCGATGGCTTTCGATATCGCGTCGTAATGAGTGCTGGCTTTGATCTCGTCCGAGGAAGAGACGACTTTCATCGATAGGCTGACGTTATCGTGGAATCCAGAGCCATCCCCGAATTCGACGGAAGCGTCGCCCCCGTTCGAGATGCTTGTTTTGGCTGCTTCGCTAAGCCGCTCGAATTCCTCAACGGCCGAGGTAAGCTTATCGAGATTCAGCACATAGGCTTTTTGCTCCAAACTCAGCTCGTCATAGGCTTGTCTAGCATCATCGAGCTTTGCTTTGCACTGGATGGTATATTCAACCTCGCCGATCGAATCGATCAGGGCTTCGACTTCAATCGCCTTCTGACGGTTTTCATGGGCTTTCGCGTAATCGCGCTCCGCTTCAACAAGGGCATCTAGCTTTTCTACCAACGCCTGCTGAGATTCATCTAGATCATCGTAGGCTTGTCTAGCATCGTCGATTCGATTCTTGCAATCCTCGGAATAGTCGATTGCCCCGATATTCTCGATCAAGGCGTCTACGGAGTCCGCAGCCTCGTTATCGGCTTTGAGCTCCTTATAAAGTGTCTCTGCCGAGACGAGCGCATCGAGCTTTTCCACGAGCGCCTGCTGATCTTCGTCTAGATCTTCGTAGGCTTGTCTAGCCTCATCGATTTTTTTCTTGCATTCCTCGGAATAGTCGATTGCCCCGATGCTCTCGATCAAGGAGTCTACGTGGTCCGCGGCCTCGTTATCGGCTTTGAGCTCCTCATAACGCGCCTCTGCTTCGACGAGCACATCGAGCTTTTCCACCAGCGCCTGCTGATCTTCGTCTAGGTCCTCGTAGGCTTGTCTAGCATCGTCGATCCGACTCTTGCATTCCTCGGAATAGTCGATTGTCCCGATATTCTCGATCAAGGCGTCTACGAGGTCCGCGGCCTCGTTATCGGCTTTGAGCTTCTCATAACGCGCCTCTGCCGCAAGAAGCGCGTCTAGCTTATCCACGAATGGCTTCTGATCTTCTTCTAATGCTTCGTAGGCTTCTCTAGCATCGTCGATTCGATTCTTGCATTCCTCGGAATAAACGACTTCCCCGATATTCTCGATCAAGGCGTCCACTTCTTCCGCCTCTTGCTTATCTTGCTTCAACGCTTCGTATTTCGCTTCCGCCGCAAGAAGGTCATCGATGTTGCTCACCAAAGCCTTTTGCTCTTCGGATAAAACGTCGTACATGGTTCTGGCCGCTTCGATCCTCGCTTTGCACTCTGGAGTATACGAAACTTCGCCTATCGCGCTGATCAATGCGTCCACGCCGCTTGCGGTGACTGCGTCAGCTTTTAGCTTCTCATAACGCGCCTCTGCTAAGACGAGCACATCGAGTTTTTCCACCAGCGCCTGCTGATCATCTTCTAACGCTTCATAGGCGTTCCTAGCCTCGTCGATTCGATTCTTGCATTCCTCGGAATAAACGACTTCCCCGATGCTCTCGATCAAGGCATCTACGGAGTCCGCGGCCTCGTTATCGCCTTTGAGCTTCTCATAACGCGCTTTCGCGTCAACAAGCAAGTTGAAATTGCTCACCTCGGGCTTATCTTCGTCGCCAAGCTCTTCATACGCTTCTTCGGCCGCATCGATCTTGGCCTTGCAGGAAGAAGTATATTCCACCGTGCCAATGTCTTGGATTAAAGAAATGACCCTAGCGACGCTAGCTTTCACCCAGTCTGCGTATAGGGTTACGTTTTCATCCCATTGGTCCCAGTTCAAAACGCCTTTGCCCAGGGCGTCATAATATTGCGTTCCCTCTCCGTCTTCCTCGGCATAGTAGCCTTGGAACACATAGTCTTCTTTGGTCGGGGCCAGAATCTCCGGCAGTTCCTGGTCGTAATAGGCTTGAACTCCTGGAGTGCCTAGATTTCCTCCTTGCGCGTCGAAAGTGATCGCCGTCCCGGTGAGTTCCCAATGGGCGTATAGAGTATCGGCCTCCGTCTCGATACCGGTGGGTGTCCCGTCCGCATCATAGATCTTTATCCCGCTTTCGATGTCATCGTAATAGCCTAGGAAGGTGTAATGCTCTTTGGTAGGCACATCCACATCGGCATACGAATAGCCAGGAATGACATAGGTCGCATCGCTATCGCTCGTCCCTCCGTTATGGTCTAGGATCACTTCATTGGAAGCAATCCCCTTCACGACGAAGGATCCACTGCTTAAGAAACCATAATAGGCGCCGGGATGGTAGTCTGAAGGCGAATTGAACTTCAATTTGATCGATTCATAGAATTCCCCGGCATCGGAGAACCCATCGATCGTGAAGGCGTCATGGCTTTTCCCAAGGGTTAGCGTTTCCCCGATCTTGAAATAGTTGGTGGTGCTTTTATATCTCGCTTGGGCAGTCACGCTGCACTTATCGAATTTGAAGATGCACTTGGGCACTTCGATCGAATGGATCAGGCAACGGGTCGGGTTCTTGAATTCCAGCCACCATTCGTCCTCGGAATTTTTGCTATAGGCTAGATAGTCTTCTTCATTCGCCGTCATGTCAGTGCTAAGAAGCTTTTTCCCGACGAAATTCCCGGGGCCTCTATCCTCGCTAAACTCGGCGACGCTAGCTTCCCCAATCACGACGTAACTCTCCTCGGCTGTGGCTTGTTTAGATGCTTTAGCTCCAGCTAAAGCGACCAATGCCATCACTGATGAAACCAATAAGCATCCGAATAGGATCGTTCTTCTCTTCATAGGACTGAACCTCAATATGTAAAACTTGAATATGCTAATGACTAAAGTGCCACAAAACTGCAACGCGCAAGCGCGCACGTCACCCGCGAGTTCCCAACCAATTCCATCCGAATATCGTAGTCTCATACCCCTAAACCACAAGATCGATAACGGACATCTGCGATGTGAAATAGGGACAGATAACTCCACTGAAAATCTACAATATATTGACAAAACACACATAAAAATAAATTTGGTTGCATTTTGTCAATTTCTTTTTGCTATAATTCGCTTATCGAAATTCCAATCAAGGAGGGGACTAAGCAATGGGAATTTTTAGTAGATTCGGTGGTGGCGGAGGAGGATCCAGCCAATCCGCCAACGGTATTCTCGAGGAGGCAATGAGAAGCGTTTCGCTTTTCGCCAATCAGGAGTACGAGGATTTTGAGACGTCTATCTCAATCGAGAACCCATCGGGCAGGCTTGGCCGGTATATCTCGCAAGGCAGATACCACGCCCATGTCAGCATGAGCTTTCTATATGGGACGGTCAGGATGGAAGTCTCTTATGATCCTAGGCCGGACCTCAATAGAAAAGCCGAGGAACTCCGCGCCCTGGCACCTTCTTCAACCTATTCTGCCCATGTCACAAATCCAGAGCCGGGTTTGGGAGTATGCCTCGTCATCGAGGCCCCGGCGACTTCGAGCAACGTTAGTAGCGTCGCCCGCACCGTCGCCAAAGACGCCGCCGACATCATCCAGATGGCAGGCTAATCGACATCCATTCATCCTTGCGGCTCCAAAGCGGGCCGCGTTTTTGAATCCAAAATCATCCCAGGGAGTTTTTTTTCGGGGCCCTCATCATTATTTATATAGAGGGATGAGCGAGACGAAATTCGCATTCCGCGCACTCTCTTGCAGGCGTATAATCTTCCCTAGAAACATAGGAGCATCCCAATGAGCGATATCAGAATACAAGACGATTTATTCGAATACGTGAATCACGACTGGATCGAATCCGCGGTCATTCCAGACGATAAGCCTACCGCCGGAGGATTCGCCGACCTTGCGGTCGACGTCGAGAAGAAGCTTATGGCGGACTTCGCTTCGATGGAAGCGACCCAGGAGTTTCCTAGCGAGCACCTAAGGAATGCCGTTCTTCTCTATTCGCAGATCAAAGACGTCAAAAAGCGCAATCGCGATGGCATTCGCCCAGCGCTGAAAGAGGCTTCCATCCTCCTTAAGATCAAAGACATGAACGCCTTCAATAGGCGCCTCCCAGAACTCATCTATGGCGGATACCCGCTTCCATTTGCCATCGGCGTCGATGCCGACATGAAGGACACGAAGCACCATTGCGTGATGCTCTCTGGCCCTAGCGTCATCCTTCCCGATGCCTCTTACTATAAGCCAGGGATGGAGCAGCAGAAGGAATCGATGCTCGGACTTTGGTCGCAGATGGCTAGCGCGATCCTAGCCAAAACCCGCCTCTCCCCCGAGGATCAAGCCCTGTATCTAGAGGATACATTGAAGTTCGACGCAATCATCGCAAGCCTCGTGAAAACCAGCGAAGAGTGGGCGGATTACCCCGCGATTTATAACCCCATGAAGACGAGGACCGTCGCTGGGCTATTAAAACCTATCAAATTCCGCAAATTGCTAGAGAGGCTCTTCGGCAGGGTCCCAGAAATCATCGTCGTCGCCGAACCGCGCTTCCTCAAAGGCTTCAAGGAGCTCTTCAACGAAGAGAATTTCCCACTTTACCTCCATTGGGCCTATGTGACTTGCATCTTAGGCAGCACCTCCTTGCTCTCGGAGGAGCTTCGCAACCTCGGCGGAACCTTCCGCAGGGCGCTTTCTGGAATCGCCGCGATGCCTGTTCCCGAGAAATTCGCCTACCAGATTGCCTCCAATCTATTCTCTCAGCCGGTTGGCCTATATTATGGTCAGAAATACTTTGGCGAAGAGGCGAAGAAAGACGTGACGGAGATGGTCTATGGGATCATCGCCAAATACAAGCAGCGCCTGCTTCATAATGACATCCTCTCCGAATCCACCCGCGAGAAAGCGATCCTGAAGCTATCGAAGATCGAGGTCAAGATGGGCTATCCCGACAAAGTCGAGGAGATCTACGACAAGATGATCGTCGATCCCGATAAGAGTGCCTTCGAAAACGTCTCCGCGATCTCGCGCCTCCGCGTGATCGATGGCCTTTCGAAGCTCGATGAGCCCGTCGACCGCACCAAGTGGGCGATGCCAGGGCACCTTGTGAACGCTTGCTACAACCCCTTTAGCAACGACATCACCTTCCCGGCCGCGATCTTGCAAGCCCCCTTCTATTCCCTTAAGCAAACTAGGTCGCAGAACCTCGGCGGGATCGGCGCGGTCATCGGACATGAGATCTCCCACGCCTTCGACAATAACGGCGCCCGGTGCGACGAAAACGGCAACCTCAACAACTGGTGGACCAAGGAAGACAACAAGAAGTTCGTCCAGCGCACCAAAGCGATGATCAAGGAATTCGATGGCATCGAGCTTCCTTGGGGCAAGGTCAATGGCTCCTTCATCGTGAGCGAGAACATCGCCGACAATGGCGGCATGGGTGTCACCCTCGACATGATGCACGATATCGATGGGAACTTCGAGGAGTATTTCGTGAACTGGGCCAAGGTCTGGTGCATCAAGGCCAAGCCCGAATACCAGAAGCTATTGCTCTCCGTCGACGTGCACGCTCCGGCAGTGCTGCGCGCGAACATGCAGCCGCAGAACTTCGACGAATGGTACGCGACCTATCACGTCACCAAGAAGGACAAGATGTATCTTGCGCCCAATAAGCGCGTCACCATTTGGTAAATCGCAAGCAAAACGCCAGACTCTTCGATGGGGTCTGGCGTTTTTGCTTTGTGTGATAGGCATGTCGCGTGCCTGCGGTGAAAGTCCGTCGTTGGGCGAACCCACATGAAAACCCAGTATGAATAGCCAAATC
>CACYCS010000086.1 GCA_902773005.1 uncultured Erysipelotrichaceae bacterium | reverse complement strand
CGTTCCGCTTACCGTAGCGGCAAGGTTCGCTGAAGGATTGCTATATACGTCTAATGCAAGCTCGGCTGGAGCAACTGTGACGCTAGTAACTGTCGCGACTGGTTCGGGTGCCGCGCCTTGGCAGGAATAGGAAATCGAATAGGCTTTGACGCCTTTGCTGATCCCCGTGATTGAAACGGTGAGACTTGTTCCGATTGCTGATTTGTTGCTTGAAACGTTGACGTCGGACGAGTCGGATAAAGAACCAGATCCGATAACTGTTTCGCCTACTTTGATTGAAACATCTCCAGCGGTTCCGTTGAACCCGCCTAAAGAGGCGGTGACGTCACTGAATTTCGCGCTTGAGGTTATGCTCATAGAAAAAGTGATGGATGAGGCTGGGCTCTTGCTTGATCCTATTTGGGAATAGGAATCGTTGGCTGTGAACGAATTTGTCCCAGCAGTTGTTACGGTCCAATTGTTGCCAACGCTATCTATGCCTTTAACTTCTGTCGCATTTACGTTGAGACTTCCTGTATGCTGGCCAAACGTGATCGTTCCATTAGCTTGCGCGTTGTTCTCAACGGTTACGATAAGCTGATCGTAGCCATCGCCATAGCCGGCGATTGCGTCGATAGTGCAGGTGCCTTCACCAACTGCGGTGACTAACCCCGTATCCTCATCTACCGTGGCGACGCTTTCGTCGCTAGACTCGAATAAGAAGATTCTGGAGGCGTCTTCCGGCTCGACGGAAAGGGTCGCTTCCGCGTCATATTCATCGCCGATGTTAAGGGTGACGGAGGATGGCGAGAATTCGATGGAAGTCGCTGCAACCTGAGGATTCACCTTGACAGGAATTGTTGCTACGGTCGTTTCGCCGTTTTTGGTTGCGGTGACATTGATATCCGTCGTGCCTTGGGAGACACCGGTCACTTTGCCGTCTGAATCAACCGCGGCGATCGCTTCGTTCGCGCTTGAATAGGCAACTGCGCCATTGGAAGCCCTTAGGCGAATCTGCGTCTTTTCGCCTACGGCCAGATTGATCGAAGATTGAACGACATCGATATAGGGGCTGTCGATGTCGAGGAGCCCGCCGACGTTAAGCCTGCCCGCTTCGATGTTTGAGGGGCCAACGCTATGCAGATTGCTATACCAAAGATTGACCGGGACGTATTTCGATTTATATGCGCCTATATCGCTAGCGGTCGATTGCAGTTCTGCAAGGAACTCGTCCGGGGTGCCTTCGGGATTCTTTTCCTTCCAAAGGCAAGCAGCGCCCGCCACAATCGGGGAAGAAAAGGAAGTGCCTTGCGTATCATCGTAAATGTGGGTGTGGCTATTTTTCGAGGCGCCGCCTTGAGTGGCGGTATAGACATATCCCGGGGCGAGGATATCGACGTTCAGCTCTCCCGTTTGGTTGCCTACATAATTTGTGAACGCCGCAAGCGTGTTGGGATCGTTATCCTCCAATGCGCCTACGCCAATTACCTTGGTGCTGCAAGCGGGATAGGATTTGTGACTCGTAGCTTCGTTCCCTGCGGCGGCCACAACGATGATTCCGGCGTCATAAGCGGCTTTGCATGCACTATTGAGGTAAGTTGCAACGCTTTCCCTGCCTTCTTGCAAATCTCCAAATCCATCGGTGAAAGAGTCATCTGCATAGGCACCGATGGACATGTTGATGACGTCGACTCCCTGGGAAACGGCATAAAGGATTGCCTCGTTGATCGCAGCAAAGGAGAAATCGATCTTCAAGGCAAGAATGTCTGCGTCTGGGGCGATGCCAACGCCACCAACGTTGTTCATTGGAGCGGCGGCGGTAGTGGATGTGTTGGTTCCGTGGGTGGCCCAACCAGTGTATCTCGGATCTTCTTCGTCGATTTCCCAATCTTCGGCGATGCACGATGGATTGTTGGAGTATTCTTGGTAATAGACCTTTCCTGTCGTCTCGCTGCAATAGTAATTGCGAGATGACGAGAGAATGGCGCTAGAACCGTCGCTTCTAGTATATTCGGGATGGTCGTAATCGAAGCCGTCATCGATTATCGCTACCGTTGTGCCTTTGCCGGTATAGGAGTTCCAAACGCTTTCGATATCGCCGATCATGGATGTCCCGTGAGAATGATTTTTCTGCGTAGGATACTTAGGATCGGATGGCGTTACGAGCTTATGGGCTTTGATCTTTCCGGCGTCGTCTTCTACTTTCGCAGCGAAATACGCGCCTTCTGACTCTATGTAATCACCAGGCCGATATTCGCGCTGAAGGTTTGCGTTGACCAGACTGCCAAGGACTAAGGCAATGCCTGCGCTGCAAAGAAGTTTCATTCGTTTATTAGACATAAAGGGACCCCTATAGGACGCCTCATTATACTGAATGCGCGCGCATAATAGTTGACGAATCTAGTGAAAAAGAATCAAAATCAACTAGCATGTGGTTCAAAAAGAAGAAACAAGAGGAATTCGAAAGTAAATACCAGGTGGGCGAGGCCGTCAGATTTAGGCGAAATGGGTCCCTTGGCATCGGCATCATTCAGTCCAAAAAGCTGAAGGATGGCGAAGTGCTTTACGACATTCAATTCGGCGGGGAATGTCCGGCGATCGCGACCGATGTCAAAGAGTCCGATATCCCGCTTTCGATGAAAAAATAGCGGGGACATGTATATGAAAATAAAAAATTGGGGCGTGGATCACGCCCCAATTGAGGGTTCTTTACATTAGGCTCTTATAGAGCTTGATGACGGTTTCCTTGTCAATCGGCGCGGGGTTGCCTGGCATGCAGGCGTCGGCCATCGCGCAGTCGGCGAGGTAATCGAGATCCTCTTCTTTGACGATTCCTTTGAGATTCTCGGGGATTCCGACGTCACGGGCGAGTTTGCTGACCGCGTCGATTGCAGCTTGGCGGTACTCTGCCTGATTCATCTTTTCCCAGCCTTCGACTTCCATCACGCGGCAGATCTCGCGGTATTTCTCGCCAGAATAAGGCGCGTTGTACTTCATGCCGGTCGGAAGGAGAATCGAGCAGGCGACGCCATGCGGGGTGTCATAGAAAGCGGAAAGCGGGTGAGCCATGGAATGGACCATGCCGAGTCCGACGTTCGAGAAGCCCATGCCGGCCACGTACTGGCCAAGCGCCATCTCTTCTTTTCCTTTCCTATCGCCAGCGAACGCGGCGCGCAGGTTATGGGAAATGATGCGAATCGCTTCGAGGTGGAACATGTCGGAGAGCTCCCATGCTCCGCCGGTGATAAGACCTTCAATCGCGTGGGTAAGGGCATCCATGCCGGTTGCAGCGGTCAGGCCTTTAGGCATCGAAAGCATCATGGTCGGGTCAACGACGGCAACTTCGGGAAGATCGTGAACGTCGACGCAGACGAATTTGCGCTTCTTCTCTTCGTCGGTGATGACGTAGTTGATGGTGACTTCGGCTGCGGTGCCAGCGGTAGTGGCGACGGCGATCGTGAAGGTGGCGTGGTTCTTGGTCGGAGCAACGCCTTCGAGGCTCCTGACATCGGCGAACTCGGGGTTCTCGACGATGATGCCGATGCCCTTGGCGGTATCCATCGCGGATCCGCCGCCGATCGCGATGATCGCGTCAGCGCCGCTCTTCTTGAACGCTTCGACGCCGCGCTGGACGTTCGCGATGGTCGGGTTCGGCTTGACTTCGTCATAGATCTCATAGGGGAAGCCCGCTTTTTCGAGAAGGTCGGTGACGTTCTTCACGACGCCGAATTTGACGAGTCCGCCATCGGTGACGATGAGGGCTTTCTTTTTGCTGTGGGCGAGAAGCTCCGGAACGATGTTCTCAATCGCGCCAAAGCCATGGTAGGACGTGGGGTTTAGACAGAAACGGTTTGCCATTTACAATTGCTCCTTTGTTTTTATTAGTTTATCGCTTTATTCGGGAAATAAATACTGATTTGCACGCCTAGTTTTTTCTTTCGAGCGGAATGCGCTTTATAGAGTCCGCCGTTTGAATTTCGAAACGCGCCTTGGCAAATAAAACCAGGGCCGGATAAAAAATATCCGCGACTTCAATCGCGGATATGGGGTAGTTATCGTTGGACTCTTCCAGAAGCGTCGCCGCCCATCAGGGTTTCGACTTCTTTGAGGGTCACGTGGTTGTAATCGCCAGGAATCGTTTGCTTTAGCGCGCTTGCGGCCACGGCGAATTCGATGGCCTTCTGCGGATCTTCGTAATGGGTCAATCCATAGATGAGCCCTGCGGAGAAGGAATCCCCGCCGCCGACGCGGTCGACGATTGGATTGATTTCGTAGTGCTTGGACAAATGGAATTCGTTATTGACGACTAGCGCCCCAGCCCAGCCGTTGCAGGAAGCCGATTTCGACTCGCGAAGCGAGGTGGCTGCGCCTTTGAAGCCATACTGCTTGCAAAGGGCTTTGAGCATGACTTCGTATTTCTCGACATCGAGTTTGCCGGAAGTGACGTCGCCGTCGAGTTTGAATCCAAGGCAATTCTGCGCATCTTCTTCATTCCCGATTGCGTAATCGACGTATTTCATGAGGGGCACCATGCATTTTTGGGCCTCTTCTTTGGTCCAGAGCTTGCTGCGGAAATTCAAATCGAAGGAGGTGGTGATTCCTTTTTCCTTTGCCTTCATTAGGGCAAGCTTAGTAACCTCGGCTGCGGATTTGCTGATTGCCGGGGTGATGCCAGAGATATGAAGCCAATCGATTCCGTCCAATAGCTTATCGAAATCGAATTCCTCGGGCGTGGCTTCGGCGATCGCGCTATTGGCGCGGTCGTAGATGACTTTCGAGGCCCTCATCGAAGCGCCCGTTTGCAAGAAGTAGATGCCAAGGCGCTTGCCACCGCGGAGGATGCGGCTGGTATCGACGCCGAATTCGCGGAGGGAATTGACCGCACTTTGGCCGATGTCGTTGTCGGGAATCTTTGAGATGAAGCAGGCATCACAGCCGTAGTTAGCTAGCGAGACGGCGACGTTTGCTTCCCCGCCGCCATAATTGACGTCGAAGGATTTTGCCTGGACATATACTTGATTACCGGGAGTGGAGAGGCGAAGCATCAGTTCGCCTAAGGTTGCGTATTTCATGATTTACTTCCTCGCTTCGGCGACTTTCTCGACGTAGAGTTTTGCAAGCTCGGTTACTTTATCGTAATCGCCTTTTTT
>CACYCS010000085.1 GCA_902773005.1 uncultured Erysipelotrichaceae bacterium | reverse complement strand
GACGATCATCGGGTTCAGGCCTAGGCCATTCTCGACGGATCGAGTGTCGGCCTTGAAGCCACAGCATCTTTTCCCATAGGCATAGGCTATCCCAAGCTCTACGCAAGCCCCTTCATCCGGCGCTATTTTTAGGTTTCGTGAATGAAAAAGAGCTAGGAACCGGGGACATAGAAACTGTCGCGAACAATTATTCGACCGCAAAATTCTCAAAAAAATGAAAAAAATGCGGACTAATAATTTTGAGCAAGCTTTTTATTACCATTGATGCTGGGAGTGAATCGCCCCTTATCCAAACCTATTCGCTCTTTCTAGCAAATAGAAGTGGCGGATGGTTCTGCTGCGAATGCCTATAGCCCTTCCGTCCTCACGAAGAGGTGGTCGATCGTTAACGTCTGGTTCACGTAGTTGCTATAGGAATTCGCCTTTATGCCAGCGACTGTGATAAAGGTCAGCTGCACGGAACTAAGCTTCCCAGCGCGGGAGGATAGGGCGCTGATCTTGTTCTCGAGGTTTTTCATATAGCCGGAATCGATTTCGAACTCAAAGCGCGAGAACTTCATCTCGCATAGATGGAGGACCTTGTCTTTTCTTTCGATCACCAAATCAACCTGGGCCCCTTTGCTGGTATCGTCCCCATCACTAGCAAAGCCATATGCTTGATAGTCGATGGCGAAGATGCCTAGGGAGAAGCGGATCGCATCCAAATGCGTGCGGCAGAGAAGCTCGAAGGAAAAGCCTTCCCAGGAAGAGGTGGACGAGGTTAGGAACGTTTTGGAGAAATAATCCTTCTGCGCGCTGGGTTTTCCCTGAACGAACCTGAGGTAGAAAAGGGAAAAGAAGTCGCAGAGTTGGTAAAGCTTGGTCTTTCTGCTCAGGTAGTGGCAGTTTTTCCGCACGATCCCCGCGTCGATGAGGTTATTGAGCATTTGGGATACATCCCCATTGGCAACTAGTCCGATGTGCCTAGCGATATCGTCGAATTCATAGCCCATCCTCTTCGTCGAAAGGTATTCCACGATCCTCACATAGGTCGAATCCTTCCTGAAAAGAGTCTCAAAGAGGTCTTTGAATTCGCCTTTTAGGGCCGCTTTGCTCCCGAAGAACAGCGCGTCGATATTCCTCAAGGGGTCAAGGGAATTATCGAACATCCTCAAATAGTAGGGGATGCCCCCGACGCACATATAGATGACGGCGATGTGGTATCGCGAATAGCGGATTCCCCGCGAGAGGAAATACCGCTCGGTCTCCTCTAGCGTAAAGGGAAGAAGCCTTAGCTCCAGCGTCTTCCGCTTATATAGCCCCCCTTTGTTTTGGAGGATCTTCTCCGTAATCCACGAAGTCGCCGACCCAGCGACGATGAAAACGAGGTTGTGCTTCGAGGATCCGTAATCGTTCCAGAAATGCTCGAACGCCTTTATGAAGCCGCTTTTATGGCTGTCAAGCCAAGGCATCTCGTCGAAGAATACGACGGATTTCTTTTGCCCCAAAGAGGATAGATACCGCTGCAAGTGGAAGAAAGCCATCGGCCAGTCCTTTATTTCGCCGACGTCGGTCCCGGTTCTCCGAAGCAGTTCGAGCCGGAAATAATTGAGCTGATTGGCCTTGCTCTCCTTATGAGCGCCAGTGATCTTGAAATCGAACTCATTGTCGAAATACTCGTTGATCAAGAAGGTTTTCCCGACCCTGCGCCTGCCGGTGACGACGATCAGCTGTGCCTCTTCTTCGTTAAGCACCCGCGAAAGCTTTCGGCACTCCTCTTCGCGTGCGATGATGTTTTTTCTGCTCATGCCCAAATGATAGCCGACATGGTGTCGTGTTTCAATTATTCGACCGCAAAATTCTCAAAAAAATGAAAAAAATGCGGTCTAATAATTTTGAGCAAGCCTTTTATCGCCCTTGATTTATAGGGTAAATCGCCCCCTTGTCTTCTGCGTGGGGGACTAGCCCAAACAAGGAGAAACGCGGGTTGCGGACCCTTTGGAGATACGCCCCGTTTATAGAAACCCCCTCATCCTTTTTGCTTGGGAATACGATTCCTTATAGAAGCGATTTCCAGAAAAGAAGAATTACCGCTTTAAGCTGATCGCAATAGCGAGATTCTTCTGCATGCGGATGGAAGCTCGGGTAGGGTGGCCGCCAAGAGATCGCCATGGCCTTAACGCCTTTGCTTTTGGCTTCCGTAGTGGCAAAATATCCCCGCCACAAATAGAAAGGCGAAATATGAAAGCCAATCCGCTATTCAAATTGATCTTCCGTTCGATCGTCCTCCTCATCGCGATCGCATCCACCCTCATAGGTTTCATCCTTCCTAACCTCACCCCTGACGGGGATCCGATTTCGCCGTTTCTCTTCTTTACGAATTGGTCGGTGTATCTTGCGACTTTGTCCGCCGCGCTTGTTTTTGCGCTCAATCTCGTCGGGTTCATCCGCAAGGAGGAGAAAGCTTCCTTGGCCGTTGACCTCATCCAGTTCTCCGCGGTGATGATGATTCTAGTCACATTCATCGTCTCCGCGTTCGTTTTGCCCGATAAGATATGGATGGCGGGATATTGGAAGCTCCCCTCGATCTTCAAGCATTTCCTATTGCCCATCCTCATCGTGGGCGATTATCTTGGCTTCGCGATGAAAGGAAGCGCGAAGGTATATTCCCCTTTCGTCGCATTGATCGCCCCTTTGCTCTACTGGGTTATCTTGATCAGCCGAATCATGATCGCGAGAAGCGAGCATGGTGGGGCGCTTCCCGAATCGCTTTGGCCATATTATTACCCCTATGGGTTCACGAACCTCGACAACGGGAAATCCCTTGGCTTCCTGCTAGGGCTAGGAGGCGGAATCATGGCCGCGATGATCGCGATCGGATTCCTTTTCTACTTCCTGAAAAGGGCAAAGAAAGCGGAATAGGCATCGTTTTTGCGCCGATGTCCGGGCAATGAAGGATCCTTTCTGAAACGACATAAGCTCAATCAACGCGAAAGAAGTTGGCTAGGGACAGATTTCGTGCCTCTATGCGGCACGTCTTCGGGTGCCGTCTCATAGAGATTCCGCCCCTATGGAAATCGCCTCCCGGTGTGCTAAAATCCATAGGACACCATATTTCAAACACGAATCGGGGGTTTTTACATGGAACGGATGATCTGCCAATGCTGCGGCGAGGCTTTGCACAAGCGCGGCGACGTCTACGAATGCAGGTACTGCGGCGCGGTCTACCGCGACGACCAGGCCGAGAGGGCCGCAGAGCTCCTTAAGGGCCTGCTCGACGACTTCAAGATCGAGCAGCTCTCCAACGCCAGGCGCCGCCTCTACGAGACCACCCACGAGAAGTACCCGAGCTCCCAGGCCGTGACCCAGGCCGCCGGCGCCGTCCTCTCGATCAGCCCCGACGACTTCATGGCCCGGGTCTACCTCCAT
>CACYCS010000084.1 GCA_902773005.1 uncultured Erysipelotrichaceae bacterium | reverse complement strand
GTTGTCGAATAGCGACTCGGCCAAAGCCTTGCAGACCTCCGTTTTGCCAACGCCTGTCGGGCCAAGGAACAAGAAGCTGCCGATCGGGCGATTGGGGTTCTTGATTCCCGCTCTTTGGCGAAGGATTGCGTTGGAAACCAGGCGGATCGCCTCGTCTTGCCCGATGACGCGATTAGCGAGGGTTTTTGGCAGATCCAATACCTTTTCCCTATCGCCTTTCTCGATGCGCGACACGGGGATTCCGGTCATTCTGGCAACGATTTGGGCGATCTCTTCTTCGTCCACCACTTCGTTCACGAGCCTATTCCCGTTTTTGGTGCTGGCCGCGACATCGCGAAGCCTCTGCTCCAATTCAGGGATCGTCTTGTACTGGATTTCAGACGCCTTCTTATAATCTCCATTCGAGAAATGGACGCCTAGGTCGAATTTCGCTTTTTCAAGCTGCCCTTTGATGAGTTTTGCGTCTTTGAGGTTATCCTTCTCTTCCTTCCACTCCTTTTCGAGCGCATCGAAAGTAGCTTTCTCCTTTGCGAGTTCTCCTTCTAGCGCCTCAAGGCGGCGAATCGAGGATTCGTCTTTCTCTTTGGAAAGAGCAACCTTTTCTATTTCGAGTTGCCTGATTTTCCTCGAAGATTCATCGAGTTCCCTAGGCATGGATTCGATCTCGACCTTAATGCCCGCGCAGGCTTCATCCAATAGATCGATCGCTTTGTCCGGGAGGAATCGATTCGTGATGTAGCGGTTCGATAAGGTTGCCGCGGAGACAAGGGCGCCGTCGGTGATTTGGACGCCATGATAGGATTCAAAACGCTCCTTTAGGCCGCGAAGAATCGAGATCGTATCCTCGACCGACGGTTCGCCAACCATAACGGGCTGGAAACGTCTTTCTAGGGCACGGTCCTTTTCGATGTATTGCCGATACTCATTCAAAGTGGTCGCGCCGATGCAATCGATGTCGCCTCTAGCTAGAAGCGGCTTCAGCATATTGGACGCGTCCATCGCCCCATCGGTCTTTCCTGCCCCAACGATAAGATGGATCTCATCGATGAAGAGGATGATCTTGCCTTCGCTTTCCTTGATTTTGTTAAGGACGGCCTTAAGCCTTTCCTCAAACTCGCCACGGTATTTCGCGCCGGCGATCAAAGCGCCCATATCGAGTTCGTAGATGGTTTTGTCTTTTAGCGTCCCGGGGACATCGTTTTTGACGATACGTTCCGCTAGTCCTTCGATGATCGCGGTTTTGCCAACGCCTGGCTCGCCCAAAAGGATCACGTTGTTTTTGCTCTTTCTGGCAAGCACCTGTATGACTTTTCGAATCTCTTCGTCTCTTCCGATGACGGGATCGATCTTTCCCGATTTCACGGCGTCATTGATATTGCGGCCAAACTTCTCCAAGATCTTTGGATCCTGGGAATAATCTTCAGGCCCCATTTGTTGCATGTTCATGTTGTAGCCTCCTTTTTTTCTTTCGCGAGTTGCCTCGCTTCATAAATATCATAATACAAAAATTAGCACTCGCAAGCCTTGAGTGCTAACAATTATTAAGAAATTGGCTGTTTATCGAATTAATTTATGTGTTGAAAAACTTCTTTCAAGCGACTTTCCATCAAAAGATAGAGCTCGTTTTGGTTCGGCTTGGCGCGTCTTTCCATAATGTCTTTGACTTCTGAAACGAGCTCGCCCGCCTCTTGGCAAAGGTCGAACCCAGCATGAACGTATGTCGCGATTTGCGGAGCCATGGAGAAGAGGTAAGGCAGATGGACCAAAGGGATCTCATCCCCTCCAATCGAATGGGAATATGCACAATATAGGATGGCAAGGTCAGTCAGGGAATCCGAGGTCTCCGGAAAGCGATACATAACTTCGGTTTCCGCGCAGGTGACGCGCTTACAACAATAGACTTGATAGGCCATGGAGGGAAGCGACGAGAGGAGATCCTCACGGACGGAGATCTCATCCAAAAGCGCGTACAAAAACGAAAAAACCTCGTAAAAGCCATCGCATTCTGCGTCTCTTCCAACTAAATTGCGGAAATCATCCTTCAATAAACGCACCAAAACTCCGAATCTCCCAGCTTCCGAGAGAATCATCGCCTGATCCATTGGAATAACGTTGGTATCTTCCATGTTTAGCTCATTTTAACCGAAACGAGCATTCAATGTATAGAGATTTCAAAAAGGCGAAATTAAACCGACGCCAGTTTAAGAGCAGTTTCCAATTATTTCTTAACGATCTGAGTGAGGTAGGAATCCACGCGAAGTTGGATTTCATTCGAATAGGTAGGGAGCTTTGTGGAGCCGCTCTTATCTAGTTTCGAGAGACGGAACCTGCCTTGAACGATGCCGACAACCTCGAAATGGTTGTGTCCGGCAATCGAGGTGGGCGGAACTTCCATCGTGTAGGTTTTCTCCATCCTATCCCCGCCTTGATTTCTCGCGCCGACGACATGGGATTTGGTCTGCGCCGCCACGTCGACGAGCACGAAGCCGAACCAGGCTTCTGGATCTTCGATGTTTTTGATGTCAAAATGGACTTTGACCTCATAGACGTTTTTCTTCGTGTTGAAGACCGCGCGGGGAAGAACTTCCATCGTCACGAGGCAATTGCCGATTTTGGCTTCGTCTTTCGGCCCATCGCCCTGGACGAATTTGTCGGGGTTGAACCGAAGCAAAAGAATGCTGAAGCCTTCAAACTCCAGGGCTTTTTGGAGCGAGGTGATCAGCAGGTTATAAAGATTGACGCCGGTATTGACGGAGCAATAATCCGCATCCGCGAAATAGTAATTGATGCGTCCATATAGCTCAGGAGAACGGCAGATGAAAAGCAAAAGATAACGCAGCGCTCCATCAAGATCCAAAGCGGATGCCTTTGGCGAGACAAGCGCGGTATTGACGATCGCGCCGACATAGCAGATGTGTTGGCCTAGCGCGCTTTTGAATTTGGCGAAAGCGCCGTTGGAGGCATGCTCTTCCATGCGTGCCAAGCCATTCAATGCCTTCGCGCCTTTCACAAGTATGTCCAGCGACTCATCGGTCGCGGCGTTTTTGATGATCATTCGGTATATTCCTGAAGGAAGACGGCATCATAAGATGCCCTCAACGCTTTAGTTAATGATAGAGCACTTGTCCAAATTTAAAAAGCCCTAATCCGCTGAAGAAAGCGCCTCTTCGCTCTTCGGCTGGAGGGCTCGAAGCGCCTTCGGCACCACCGCAATCATCGCGATGCCGTTTGATAGCGTCGCTAGTGCCCAGGTGATTGGGAAAAGCGCGTAAAGCCAGACAAGAGTATGGAAATACTCAAGCGGGAACACGGTATAGATCAGCACGATGCGCAAGACCGTGCAGAATATGAGCGTCGTCCACATGGGGAAGGCCGAATAACGCAAACCCCTAAGCACGCTGGCGGTTAGGTGCATCGTAAGCTCGAAGAAATATAGATACCCCATGACTCGCAATCGCTGGGCCCCATAGCCAATGGATTCCTCGCCATCGACAAATAAGGAGAGAAGCGGGCGATACAAGAAAGCGGTGATCAGGGCGATGAGGGCAATGAATACGCTCCCCCACGCCAGTCCATAAAGAGCCACCTTCTTGATGTTTTCTGGCTTTTTGGCGCCTGCATTAGCGGCGACGAAGGTCATGACAGAGGTGGTGATGGCATCAACCGCGGTCTGGAAATAGCCTTCGACGTTCGCGCTAGCGGTCGCCCCGTTTTCCAAAGCGATGTTGCCGGGGTCAATCGTATAGAGGGATGACTGGATGAAGACATTCGGCAAGCAGAAAAAGAAGCCCTGAAGCCCCGCAGGCAAACCAACGCGGAGAACTTCGCGGAGCGCTGGGCCTTCGATGCGAAGGCGCTTGAACGAAAAACGGACATAAGCCTTTCGCCCTTTGGCCAAAGCAATGACCGTCAGGACGCAGCTGACGCCTTCGGCGATGACGGTAGCCAAAGCAACGCCTGCAACCCCCATTTTAAGTGGGAAGACGAACAAGCAGTCAAACGCAACGTTGATGATGCCGGAGATGACCAAGATGAAGAATGGAGTTTGCGAATCGCCTTGGGCTCTTAGCATCTGCGCCGCGTAGTTATAAATCATTAGGAACGGCAACCCGGTGAAATATATTTTTAAGTAGAGGGCAGCCTTCTCCATGTAGATCGGTTCGGTGCCCATAAGCTCAAGTAGGTTGTCGCTTATGAAGAAGCCAAGTAGCCCTACCCCAACTCCTGATATCAAAGCAAATAGAAGCGAGGTGTGCATGACGCTCTCCGCCTTTTCTTTGCGGCCTGCGCCTTTGGCTTCCGACATGATGACGTTGACGCCAAGAGATAATCCGGTGAAGAAGACGACGATCAAATTAATCAAAGCATTGTTGGACGCGATGGCGCCCATAGATTCCGCGGAGTCGCCATAATGAACCGTCGTCAAATCAATCGTGACGTAAAGCAGCTGCATCGCGGTCGTCGCCATGACGGGCAAAGCAAAGAGAATAATCTTCAGGAACAAATTCCCCGTCGTCATGTCGACGGTCGATTTCTTTTCTCTTGTGGCTCGGTTGGTCATAACATGCGATATTTTAGTCTTCTTGCCAAAGCAAGCAATCGAAAAGCGCTCCCAAAAGACAAATAATCTCATTCGCATTGCTTGCAAAAGACTAGCAATGTCGTTACTTCTGCAATGAATATATACTTATTTTTATGGAAGACCATTACCTCGAATCCCATCTCCGCGACTTGTTCTGGACGGCCAAAGAACGCGGTTACGTGACATCAAGCGCGTTCTTAACCCCGCAAGAAATTGCTGGCATAAAGGCAATTTTCCCTCCAAATTCTATCGTAATTTATGGTGGTTTTGATCAATTTGAACGCGCTATAACTATGTTTTTGCCTGATTTCATTTCGCCAGAAGTAGCGATTTCTAACGAAATTGAGACAAACGATATAGTGAGTTGTCTTCGCATCGAAACGAAATCCGGGAAGTTCTCCAGGTCGCTAAGCCACAGGGATTATCTTGGCGCGATACTCGGTTTGGGAATCGAAAGGGAGCAAATCGGAGACATTCTTATTGAGGACGGAATCGCATACGTTTTCGTCTTGTCCGGGATGTCTTCTTACGTTGAAGATAGTCTCAAGCAAGTTGGAAGCGAAAACGTCTCTGTATCGAAAATCCCTTGTTCGGATTGCCCTGCTTCCATCCATTTCGAAGAAAAGACCTTTTCCGTCAGCTCAATTAGGCTCGATTTGCTTATTGCAGGCGCGTTTAACACGTCGAGAGAGACGGCGCAGAAATTAATC
>CACYCS010000083.1 GCA_902773005.1 uncultured Erysipelotrichaceae bacterium | reverse complement strand
GTCGAGGATCATCTGGTCACCGGTATAGGCATGGACGGTGGTCATGATGCCGGACTGGATCGGGAAGGTGTCGTTGAGGGTCTTGGCCATCGGGGCGAGGCAGTTGGTGGTGCAGCTGGCCGCAGAGATGACTTGGTCTTCCTTGGTTAGGGTCTTCTCGTTGACGGAGTAGACGATGGTCTTGAGGTCTTTGCCCGCAGGAGCGGAGATGACGACCTTCTTGGCGCCAGCTTCGATGTGGGCCATGGACTTCTCCTTGGAGGTGTAGAAGCCAGTGCACTCTAGGACGACGTCGACGCCGAGTTTGCCCCAGGGGAGGTTGATTGCCTTGGGTTCGGCATAGATGGTGATTTCCTTGCCGTCGACGATGATGGCGCCGGGGACCTTGACGGTCTTGCCATCTTCTTCAAAGACGGGCTCTTTGCTTTCCACGGTGTGGAGGTTCTCTCCGATGACGCCGCAATAGCCCTTCTGGGCGGTGTCATACTTCAAGAGGTTCGCGAGCATCTTGGGGCTCGTGAGATCGTTGATGGCGACGACTTCGTAGCCTTCGGCACCAAACATCTGGCGGAACGCGAGGCGGCCAATGCGCCCGAATCCGTTGATTGCAACTTTAACTGACATTTGTGATTATGTCCTCCTTGTCAATTGCGTCTCACATTATAAAGGAAAGCCCCTAAAGGGGCAATTATTTCGATTGATTTTCGTCGGTGGGAAAATCGAGGAGTTTTCCAAGTTCGATTTGGAGGGCCTTGGCAAGGCGGCATAAGGTCTCGAAGGATGGGTTCCTCCTACCGCATTCGAGGTCGCTTAGGAAGGCTTTCGATAGCCCGGTCTCAAGCGAAAGCGATAGCTGGGTGAGGCCCTTATTCTCCCTGGCCTCTTTCACGGATTGTCCAAGACGATGGAGCAAGTCGCGCTTTTCCGCGGGGGTGATGTTGCTTTCAATGACGCGCGTCTTCATATCTTTCGTGGAGGCTCCGGAACAAGTGGTTGACGTTTGACTTGCTGACGGTCGCGCCAAGCTCCTCCGACATCAAGGCGGCGAGCTCATCAAGCGAGGCGTCTGGATTTTGCAGCCTCAGCTCCATGAGGATCCTGAGCTTTTGGTTCTCGATGAGCTCCAATCCTCCATGGGCTACGAAGTACTCGATCTCGCGTTTCTGCCTGCTAGAGGCGGACATGGTCTTGGCAAAGTTCGCCGAGTCGAGGTTCTCGAGGCGGTTGGTGACGTTATTGAAGTCACGCTCAATCCTCACGTCCTCAAAGGCGAAGCAAGATTGCATTGCCCCGATGAGTTTCAGGAAGTCAGCGATTTCCTCGCCGCGCTTCAAGTAGACCACGTGCTGCTTCCTCCTTTGGATCACCTTGGAATTGAAGGCGCCCTTGGATTGCTTGTTGAGGAGGTGCGATAGCCATTTCGCGTGGCTAGGGTCATTGAGGGCGATCTCGAGGTGGTAGTTGGAAGAGCTTGGATCATTGACGGAGCCGCAAGCCAAGAAGCATCCAGCGATATAGGCGGCGGACCTTTGCTGGCTCGAGGCGGCCCTAGTAGGGATCTTCGGGGAGAGGAAATCGACTTCGATGTCGCTTAAAACGAAATCGGGCTCGGGAACGAGGACGTGATATTGCTGCGAGTTCTTGCGGAATCCGAATCCCCTGGTATAGGCGAACCTCACCTCAAGCCCATAGATATCCTTAATCAATTGATATAAATACTTCGCGGTTTGGGCGGACTCGGTTGCGAGGTCGAGCAAACTCGCGCCATGAGTCAAGCGGAATGAGCCGTTGCACTTCACGAAGCCGCTCAAAAACGAGCGGACGCAGGTGTCGGGAAAACCGTTTTGAACGATCTCCTCCTTGACGGAGAAGGCGAAGGAATTTGTTTGGGACACGGATCAGTCTTCCTTGTTGGCGTAGCGTCCCATCTCGCGGTGGGAGCAAAGGCAGATGTAATGCTCGCGATACCTCGCGAATAGCTTTTCGGTGAAATAGACGGAGCGGTGCTGTCCGCCAGAGCAAGCGGAATAGATCGTGATGTAGTTCCTGCCCGCCTTCTGGCATTGGTCGAGATAGTAATCGAGGAAGTCGCACATCTTATCGAAATATGGCTTGCACTCCTTCTGCGAATCGAGGAACGCGATGACGGGGGCGTCTAGCCCAGTCAATTTCTTAAGTTCGGGCACCCAATAGGGATTCGGGAGGCAACGGCAGTCGAATACGATTTCCGCGTCCTGGGGCACGCCATATTTGTAGCCAAACGAGGAGAAGGTGACCACCATGCGCCCGACGGAGCTTCCGTCGATATTGGCGAAGGCGATGCGCCTAAGATCGGCATCGGAAATCCCGGTTGTGTCGACGACGATGTCGGCGAACTGGCGGACTTCCTCAAGGTGCTTTCTATCGTTATCCAAGGCTTCCTCGAGCGAAAGGCCTCTGGTCTGAAGCGGGTGGACGTGGCGCGTCAAGCGGAAGCGACGAAGCAATTCCGGCTTCGAGCAATCGAGCAGGAACACCTTGAATTCGATCCCGCTTTTCTCGGTGATGGTGCGAATCGCGGTCATCGCGTGGCGGATTTCGAAAATTAGCACCACTTTCTCATAGGAGACAGGATTGGCTTTGAACTCGCTAAGGAGGTCAGGCAAAAGGAAATTCGGGATGTTCTCAATCGTCCGATACCCCTTCTCCTCGAAGGCGTGGGTTATGGTGGATTTGCCGGCGCCGGAAACGCCACTCAGCACGATGATGTTCTGCATAGCTTAAGTATAGCAAAAAATCAGGTGCATGAATTTCCTTATCGCCCACAAAAATTACTTTTTGAGACTGCGGATGCGCGAGATGGCGCTAGTGGCGGCAACGGAGGCTTCCCCCGCCGCATTCACGAGCTGGCGAAGTTTCTTGTCGATGATGTCGCCACAGGCATATAGCCCAGGGACATTGGTCTCCATATTGGAGTTCACAACCAGGAACCCCTTATTGGATTCGACGTTCAATGAGGAAAGGAATTCCGTCGAGGATTTTTCGTCCGCCAGAGGGAAAATCGCATCCACGGGCAGCCTCTTTTCCTCATCGCCTTGGCGGTAGCTGATTTCGCTGACCTTGTCTTTGCCATAGATTCCGGTGACTGTCGCTCCGCTAATCTCGGTCACATTATCAAGCGCGCGCATCGCGGCTAAATGGGTCTCGGTTGAGGAGATTTCCTTTGGGGCGATGAAATAGACTTGCTTGGCG
>CACYCS010000082.1 GCA_902773005.1 uncultured Erysipelotrichaceae bacterium | reverse complement strand
TGCAAAGGTCGTAGAACGCGGGGCTTAGGCCCTTCACCCCCAACGTCTCAAGAACAAACCCAACTTTCTTATAAAGGAGTTTGGTGTTTCTCGCTTCGAGGTTGGAGACGACTTTCTTTTCGTCGAGGTATCGAAGGCCACGTAAGCAATTCCAGATCTCCTCCATACCACCGCACAGGTCGGGACGGTCAAGGCAATCCACCACCGCCCTTTCTATGGAGCAAACGCGCAAGGGGGCGTTGGCGAATAACGCCGATATGTCTCTTTCGACGTCATCGCAGACAAAACGATATAGGATACCTTCGACGTCCTCCTCGCTATAGCGAAGCGGTGTGATTACGGTAACCTCTTGGTTCGCCTGGTGGGAAAGGCCATAGTAGTTCAACGCGGAAAGATAGCCGATGACGCCGCCAGGATGAATGGCGCAGCCAATTTCATAGCGTGAAGCATAAAGCCCTTTGGTTATGGGGTTGATCGTGGCATAAAGGCCTTTGCGCAAACGCACGATGACGCCTTTCGCTTTAAGACTCGCCAAAAGGGAGAGAGCCCCTTTCTCCGTTAGTCCAGTAGAAAGGACTTCCTCAAAGGTGAATAACGCGGTTTCTAAGAATGGATGGTTTTTCATACCATACGCATTTTACACTGAAACTCTTTATATTTAAAGATGTTTAGTGCAGTTTTAGTAATTAATTCTCTGTAAAAAATTTATGCCCAATTTATACCCACGCTATTTTCGAGCAAAGAAAAACCACAGAATTCCTTCGATGGCGTCTTTCTTTTTGGTGGCTGAGGGAGGCTAAGCGTCCGCATCGTCGCCCGCTGGGTCGGCGACACGGAGAGGATGGTTCAGGACACCTACTCCCATCTGCTTCCTAGCGAGTAGTCGTCATCAAGGATTTCTATGACCAGATGGCGTCAAAGAAAGGCGGTGATAGCACCATAGACGATGGCGATTCGGAGGATTGATTCGTTTTATGCCAAAAAGCGGGTTTAAGGAGGGCAAATTTGCGAAAAAAACGGAATGAGTCCCGTTATGACCCCGTTTATCGACACATCGCTCAAAGACGAAAGATCATAAATCTTCCGTTTCCAAGAGGCGGCTCTTGCCTGGAAGGGCCGTCTTTTCTTTTTTTCCAACCGCCTTTCCCCTTACTTTCATACGGAAATAAGGGGAAAGGAAAGCCACTAAGGGATTATTCCCACAATTCAGCCAATATTTCCACAATTTTAATATCGTTTTGTGGGATTAGTCTTTTCTGACATAGAAGGTGGAACGTCCGCCGCCGCGTCTTTCGATGAACCCTTCCTCAACCAGCGCGCGGAGGGCGATCTCGATCGAGCTGGTCGATAGGTCCGGGCATAGCTCCATGATGTCGGCTTTCCCGAATTTGCCGATCTTCTTCTTAATCGCGGCGCGTACCGCTTCTTTCGCGGGAAGCTTGGCGGAGACGATCTCCACCCTCTCCTCGAAGTCGCGGCAGGCCGCGAGGACGGTTGAGAGAAGGTACTTCACGAACGGGGTGTCGTCGTTATTCCCATCGTGCCACCCGAGCGAGGAATCGCTTAAGGCGTCATAATAATCGTCCTTGGTGTCGGAGATCTTTTTCTCCAACGAGATGTATTTGCCGACGACGAAGCCACTCTTATAGAGAAGCAGCGTCGTAAGAAGGCGCGACATCCTTCCGTTGCCGTCGCTGAAGGGATGGATGCAGAGGAAGTCGTGGATGAAGACCGGGATGACCAAAAGCGGGTCGATTCCGTATTGTCCGATGGCCTTTTCGTACTGCTCGCAGAGGCTCTCCACTGCCATTGGGGTCTCGTATGGCTGCAGAGGCTCGAAGATGACCTGCCTAGTTCCATCCGGAAGCGTGGCGTCGATTTCGTTGGGCGTGCTCTTGAACTTGCCGCCGTAGGAAAGGTCGGCGTAGCGGCAAAGCTCGCCATGGAGCTGGAGGATGTAGTTCGGGCGGATCGGGATGCACTCGAAGGACTCGTGGATCATCGCCAAGGCGTGGCGGTATCCGAGGATCTCCTTCTCATCCCTATTCCTGGGCGTGGTCTTATCGCTCATCAGCTTGGCGAGGCGCTCGTTGGTCGTGCGAATGCCCTCGATGGCGTTGCTGGCCTCAAGCGAAGAGAACGCCGAAATCCGATACGACGAACGCGCTCCTGGCAGGAAGTCCATCAATCCTTTTCTTGATTTGTTCCATCGCTGAGTTCTTCATTGCTTTGTCCCCAATAGTAGATATTTTTAGGGACATTTTGCAGCAGGATGGGTATATACGTTGCGAGTTTCCTTGTCGTCCAAATGAAAAAACGTTCCTGACGTTTGTATCAAGAATGTATTTTGCATTTGGCCTAAATGGACAGAAATGATACAACGCTACAGTTTATTTCTATCACGCTATCAAAGTATCGGGTTGTTTAACACAATAACTACGGTAAAATAAATTCATATTTATTAGCAGACTATCGGCGCTATGAACTAGCTGTAGCAAAGTCGACCATACGCAGGTAAACGATAGGACACCCTAATAGAGA
>CACYCS010000081.1 GCA_902773005.1 uncultured Erysipelotrichaceae bacterium | reverse complement strand
GGCATAAAACCTCCCACGCATCATGAAATTAGTTACCTTCCTCGTCCCGGCTTATAACGCAGAGCCATATCTTGATAAATGCCTCGCGAGTTTGGTTCGCGCAGGCGAGTCCGCCGAAATCATCGTCGTCGATGACGGGTCGACGGACAAGACACCGGAAATTGCCGACGAATGGCAAGCGAAATATCCAACGCTTATCCGCGCCGTCCACCAAGAAAACGGTGGCCATGGCGAGGGCATCAACGTTGGAATAAAGCTAGCCACGGGCGTTTATTTCAAAGTCGTCGACGCCGATGATTGGCTCGATGAAGAAGCGCTCATGCTCTATATTGGCAACATCAAGAAGATGATCGACGAGAATAACGTCGCTGACGTGATTTTCACTAGATTCGTCTTCGATCAGGTTTCGCAGAACACCCAGCACGAAGAAGGATACGATAACGTCTTCAAAATCCGAAACGAAGTCCATACGTGGGATAAAATCAAACTGTGGCGCACAACCCAGATATTGATGATCCACGCGATTTCCTTCCGCACCGAGGTGTTGCAGAAAGCCAATTTCAAGCTCCCTAAGCACAGGTTCTACGAAGATAACGTCTTCGTGTATCTATCGATTTTCCATTGCAAGACCGTCGTCTATTACCCAATCCCGCTATATCACTATTACGTTGGCCGCGAAGGTCAGTCCGTCAATCTTGATATCATGGCCGCCCGCTACCAGCAGCAGATCGATAACATGGAGCAGATCGGCCTTGCCTACACTTGGGAACAAATCAAAGCGCTGCCCCGCAAGCACAAGAAGACCATGATTCACCTTCTGATCCTCTTCGCCGCGCTCACGCTTGCCGACATCAGCTTCAAGAACACCAAAGAAACTTTCAAGCATTACAAGACATACATAAAGAGTTTCAAGGAAAACAATCCGGCCCTATACCGCAAGCTATACCATAGGACCATATTCGTTCTGGTAACGATCCAGCCGAAGCCGCTAAAGATTCTCTTCGCAAGGATTGGGTACAAAATCATCTATAAGCTCACCAAGTGGGGCTGATGAAAAAATAACGATTAAAAAGCTCGCGACGGACGCGAGCTTTTCGTTATGTTTCACTCAAATTCGATGACACGTGGTCAACGGATTTAAGCAGCTTGTTCCTTTTTCTGTTTGGGATCAGGGTCGTAGCGGTGCTCTTTTGCGACCTTCGGCTTCCTCTTTCCGGCGGAGAAGAAGTGGCCGAGGCCTTTGAAGAAGTGACCGTTGAACACCATGATGAGGCCATCTGCCTGCTCCATGGTCATGCCAAGCATCCTCGAGAGAGCGCGCATCGGATAGTAGTAAGGCCCGAAGATGATGAAGTTGCGAAGCTTCTTGTTGTTGGTCTTCTTAGCCCACCAAATGCCGAGGTTCAATGCTCCGCCGATCAAGCGTCCAACCCAGCCACGAGCATACTTCAAATCGGAGAAGGTGTTCGTGTAGGTCAGCATGATGCGGGTCTTGCGCTTATTGTAGAAGGGTAGTTCAGAGGGCGGGATCTCGCGGCCAATCAATTTGGCGAATTCCTCGTCCTTCACATCGGCAACATCGCCGCTCCAGTAAGAAGGAAGCTCGGCTGGGTCATAAGGAAGGTCTTCTGTGGTGCCGTCCCTATGAAGCTTTCCGGAGAGACGGATATCGCGGCTAGAAGCACCGATGAGGATGTCGTAATCACCTGCTTCGACTTCCCATCCATTGGTCTTGATGTTGAAATAACGGAAGGTCTTGTCGTCGAACTTAATCTCGATCTCTTCGCTTTCGCCCGGAGCGAGTTCTTTGGTTTTGGCGAACCCCTTAAGTTCTTTCGGAGCGCGGAAGATCTTGGAATCCTTCAATCCGACATATAGCTGCGCGATTTCGCGTCCGGCGCGATCGCCAACGTTCTTGATGACGAACTTAACGCCATCGTCAGTAACTTTGAGGTCGGAATATTCGAACTTGGTGTAGCTTAAGCCATAGCCGAAGGGGTATTTGACCTCGATTTCGCGCTTATCATAGTAACGGTATCCAACGTAGATGCCCTCACGATATTCGACGGTGAGGAAGTGTCCGGGGAAGCGATTCCTCGTCGGGGCATCCTCATAGCTCATCGGATAGGTTTCGGAGAGTTTTCCAGAAGGATTGACCTTGCCGATAAGGATATCATAGATCGCGTTGCAGCCAGCCTGACCAGAGAGGCAGCCGTGGAGAATGGCGTCGGCATCGCCTTCCCAGCTCATGTCGATGACGGAGCCAGAAGACAACACGACGACGATCTTTTTGCCAAGGGTCTTGAGTTCTTTCAATAGATCGAGCTGGTTCTGCGGGATGAAGATGTTCTCTCTGTCGAGGCCTTCGGATTCGCTGAGCTCGTCAAGTCCCATGAAATAGAGGATGATCTCGGCGTTCCTAGAAAGTTCCATCGCCTCTTTGACAAGCTTAGGCGTCTTCTTGCCATACCGGTCGAATCCAGCGGCAAAGCCAAGATATTCAAAGGGCAACTCCTCTTTCTTAAGGATGTCGACGAAATTGTCGATTTTGGTGCAATTGACCTGCGAGGAGCCAGCACCCTGATAACGAGCATTCTGCGCGAAGTCACCGACAACAGCGACTTTCACTTTCGGAGCAAACGGAAGCAGGTTGTCATTGTTTTTCAGAAGGACCATCGTCTCGCGAGCGGCGACAGAAGCAACCTGGTGATGCGCTTCCATCATCTCGGGATAGACGAACATTCCGGTCTTCTTATCTTTCCCTTCGCCTTGGACCGGTTCTTTGAAGTCCTTGAACTGCTCATGGACATCGAAGACCAAGGTAAGCAACTCATCGACGGCTTGGTCAACAACCGCGATATCGAGTTTGCCTTCTTCGACAGCTTTCGCGAGGGTGCGATCGGTGTCGCCATTATTGCCAGGCATTTCGAGCTGGTTGCCGGCTTTAAGGCCTTCGATGCGATCGTTCTCTCCGCCCCAGTCGGTGACGGCGACGCCATGATATCCCCATTCGCCGCGGAGGATGTCCTGCATCAAGTGAAGATTCTCGTTGGTGTAAGTCCCATTAACGAGGTTATAGGAGGTCATGAGGGATTTCGGCTGGCCTTCTTTGATCGCGATTTCGAAACCGGTCAAATAGATTTCGCGCAGGGTACGTTCGTCAAGAATAGAGTCGGAGTTCAAACGCCTTTCTTCCTGGTTGTTGCAGCAGAAGTGCTTCACGCAGGCGGAAATGCCTTGGGATTGAACACCGCGAATAAGGGAAGCGGACATCTTGCCAGCGAGATAAGGATCTTCGGAAAAGTACTCGAAGTTACGGCCGCAGCGTGGATCCCTTTTGATGTTCATGCCCGGGCCAAGGAGCATTCCTGCGCCGAGCTTAACGGCTTCTTCGCCAAGGGCGACGCCAATGTGCTCAGCGAGCTCAGTGTCCCACGAATTCGCGACGGAAGAGGCCGAGGGCATGCAGGTCGCAGGAAGCGACGGATTGATGCCGAGCTGGTCGGCAGCGCCGGCCTGTTTCCTGAGGCCGCTAGGGCCGTCGCTTAGGAAGATCGAAGGAATTCCAAGATGCGGAATATCCATGGTCTCCCAGAAGTTTTTGCCTGAAAGCAAAGAGGTCTTTTCCTCCAAGGTCATCTTAGCAATAAGGTCACCGTATTTCATTGATGTCTCCCGTCAATCCCATAAAGGGGCTTTATCCATTTGGATAATTGTACGATAAAAGCAGCCAAAAAAGAAAACAAATGGCGTAACTTGCACCATTTGCTGCATAGTCTACTCTTTTTTGCCTGGCATAACGAAGTCGTCATACCACTCCAAGAAGCTATGATGACCATTCTCGTCCTTCCAGCCAAGCACTTTGTCTGAGACGACATTCTGAGCCGCGGAGAAGATATTGAGTGGGTAATTCGGGTTCTCTTTCTCGAGTTCGCGAATCAATAGTTTCGTTTCAAGGCGCTTGCCCGCGTTCCTTGCTCGAATCGGATCGCTATAAGCCTCGGTGAAGCGGCAAGCGCACTGCAAGAACTTGAGGTTATTGAAATTCTGCCAAGAGATGATGTCCCTCTCGCGGATGTAATACATTGGGCGGATGAGTTCCATGCCCTCGTAATTGTCGCTATGGACCTTCGGGAGCATCGTCTGGAACGACCCAGCATTGAACATATTCATGAGGGTGGTCTCAATCACGTCATCGAAATGGTGGCCAAGCGATATCTTGTTGCAGCCCATCGACATCGCAAGACGGTATAAAGCGCCTCTACGCATTTTCGCGCATAGATAGCAAGGCGATTTCACCTGTGCGTTCGCAACCTCAAATATGTTTGTATCGATAATCTCAGCTGGGATTTGCAGGGTTTCGAGGTTCTTTTTGATCATCTCGATGTTCGGCTGGGAGTAACCTGGATTCATCACGAGAAACTTTACTTCGATGTCGCGATTCATGTGATTTGCATAGACTTGCCAGCACTTCGCCATGCACATGCTGTCTTTGCCACCGGAGATGCAGACGCAGATCTTATCGCCGGGCTTTACGAGTTCATAGTCGAAAATGGCCGCCACGAAATGGTTCCAGATCTTCCGCTTGTAGACGGTGGTGATGCTGGCGGTGGAAGGCTCAGGCCTCCTATGCCTTTTCTTCCTTGGCTGCTGCTCGATAGCGGTCTCTTCATTCATTTCATTTACCTCTTGAGATTGGCTAGCATCAACTTCAGGCGGTTTTCCTGATTCACCTGGCTGCTCGACGCGTCGAAATCGAGGGGGACAATATTGATTTCCGGGCAAAGACGCTTCAGGGGTCGCACCATTCCTTTGCCGACGATATGGTTAGGCAAGCAGCCAAACGGCTGGACGCAGACGATATTTACTAATCCTGACTCGGCATAGGCGAGCATCTCGGCCGGAATCAGCCAGCCCTCGCCCATCTTGACGCCGGTGGAG
>CACYCS010000080.1 GCA_902773005.1 uncultured Erysipelotrichaceae bacterium | reverse complement strand
GAAATCGATTTCATCGAGAGGAATTACTGAACTTTCAACCTGTCGTATCGCGCTGTTTTCTACTGAACTTTGACCTGTCGCGCCACAGATGATAACGCCCGACTAGCGCGCTCTTTTATCGACACGCCCGTTGACTTTTACACCGACGCCGCGCTTCTTTGCGACGCTCACGGCATGGGAGATCGCCTCGGCTTGAGTGGCAAACGTCAATACCTCGCCGGTCTCGCGATCAACAACACGCCATTTGGCTTTTTCGGAAACCTTGCGACCACTGCTGAAGCGGATCTTGATCTCGTTGGGTTCAGGCTTCTCATCGATGACGTCCGAATTCGCATCCACGTCCTCGCTTTTTGCTTCTTCCTCCACCGGTTCCGAGGATAAGTCATTAAGCTTTGTCTCGACGCGGTTCAGCGTCTTGAACATTCTGGAAAAAGCGATCCAGGGGCCGAATACGAATAGCGAACCGAAGAAGGCGAGATTGAAAAAATTCGCGAACGAGGTGGATGAAGCGAGGCCAAGCTTTTTCGCCTTAGCGTCGATCTTGCGCGCCAAGGAAGCTTCGTAGGCGATAGGAACGACCCCTAAGGATAAAAATCCTAGGAGCCACATCGGGAAATAATGAGGCGCCTTCTTTTCATCCTCATCCAAGAAGGAATTGATCTCCTCGCGGATAGCGGAAAGGGAGAACCAACTGAAAATGGTCAGCGTGATGATGTTCAGGAACACGAATAGGACGCCAGAGCGTTTGGTTCGAGAATACTTCATTGGCCTTCCTCCACTTGCTACATATTGTAAGGCTTAAGCCATTTCTTTGAAATGATTAAAAACCCAAGAAACAAAAAACCGCGATGATCGCGGCATTGGACACAAGATGGTGGGTGCTACAGGGATCGAACCTGTGACCTCCTGTACGTCAAACAGGTGCTCTCCCAGCTGAGCTAAACACCCATGCGTGTGTCAGGGCCGCTTTTTGCGGCTCGATTATTATAGAGAGGGCGGTAGCCATTGGCAAGCCCGAAATTTAGGAATGTTAAAGCTACTGCCCTCCCTCTCAATCCGACTTTAATTTTTCTCGTGAACTTTGCTAGCCGCGCGTATGAAAGCGCGGAACAGAGGATGGGCTTTGTCTGGCCTGCTTTTGAATTCTGGATGGAATTGGACGGCGACAAAGAAATCGTTTTTGGCATATTCTATCGCCTCTACTAGGCTTCCGTCGGGAGACTGGCCCGCAAAGACAATTCCGTTTTTCTCGAAAGCGTCCCTGAAAGCGTTATTGAATTCGTAGCGGTGTCTATGCCGCTCGCTGATCAAATCAGACCCATAGGAATCATGCAGCAGGGTGTTTGGGAGGATTTTGCAGGGATATGCGCCAAGTCTCATGGTCCCTCCTTTATCCATTTCATCATTCTGCCCGGGCATGAAATCGATGACGGGATTAGGCGTGGCCGGATCGAATTCGGTTGAGTTCGCTTTCTCTAGGCCTAAGGCGTTTCTAGCGAAATCGATTGCAGCAATCTGCATCCCTAGGCAAATGCCTAAATAGGGGATGTTGTTTTCTCTAGCATAGGCGCTGCTAGCAATCATGCCTTCGATTCCCCTTTTTCCAAATCCTCCCGGAACGATGATTCCGTCGATGTTCTCAAAGATTTCCTTTGCATTTTCCACGGTGATCGCATCCGAATCGATCCAATGTATCTTCACGTGGCAGTCGCTTTCATAACCTCCATGGTGCAGTGCCTCTTTGACGGAAAGATAGGCGTCATGAAGCTTCACGTATTTTCCGACTAAGGCAATATCGACTTTCTTGCTTCTATGGCGGATTCGCTCGAGCATGTTGTTCCAATGATCGAGGTTGATTTGCTTCGGATCGAGTTTCAGTTCTCTGCAAACAATCGCGGAGAAATTTTGCTTCTCGAGCATTATCGGAGCTTCGTAAAGCGACTCGACCGTGGCATCTTCGATCACACAGTCCTCTTTGACGTTGCAGAAAAGCGATATCTTCCTTTTCAAATCCTCGGGAAGCTTGCCATCCGCGCGGGCGACGATGATGTTCGGATTGATGCCACAGCCCTGCAATTCCTTGACGGAATGCTGGGTCGGCTTCGATTTGTATTCGTCACTTCCAGAGATATAAGGGATAAGCGACACATGGATATATAGGACATTATCTCTGCCTTTCTCCATTCCGATTTGCCTAATCGTCTCAAGGAAAGGCTGCGATTCGATGTCGCCGACGGTTCCTCCGATTTCGGTGATCACGACATCAGCGTCCACCCTATCGCCAACCTTGTAGATGAAGCGTTTTATTTCCTCGGTGATGTGAGGAATGATCTGGACCGTTTGGCCTAAATACTGACCCTCTCTTTCCTTGTGGAGCACATTCCAGTAGACCTTGCCCGTCGTGAGGTTCGAGTATTTATTGAGATTCTCGTCGATAAAGCGCTCATAATGCCCTAAATCCAGATCTGTTTCCGCTCCGTCATCGGTTACGAATACCTCGCCATGCTGATACGGGGACATGGTTCCGGGATCCACGTTGATGTATGGGTCGAGCTTCTGGGCGATAATCTTATATCCCCTTTGCTTAAGAAGCCTTCCTAGCGAAGCGGCGGTGAT
>CACYCS010000079.1 GCA_902773005.1 uncultured Erysipelotrichaceae bacterium | reverse complement strand
CCTTGGCATAGGAAACGGGCAAAGAATTGCAGGGAAATTACTTTTTTCCGGCGCGCTTTTGCTTGTAGCGGTTCTTGTCCTTTCCTCTATTGGTTTGGTTTTCCATCAGGATGTTCCCTACGCGTTTTACGATGGCGCGACCTGGCATCTTCTTAGTTCAGTTGGCGTCTATTACTTGCGTTGGCTTGAAATGCTCTTTGCCCTTTTCGCTTTGCTTTGCCTTGAGGCTTTCCTCGCGGAACTCATCCATAGCGTCGGTGGGATGGTTCTTGCTGGCTTAGTTCCTTCCGTCATGCTTATCCCTGCTTTATTTCTTATTTCCGCGGAGTTGACGGGAGGGAGCGCTTTCTCCTTCGCCATCTACGTCCCTTTCCTCAATTTGATGTGCAGCGATGGACCTTTGGATGCCAATACACTACTAAAATATCTTCCTGCCGCGGGAACGCTCCTTCTTTCTGTCGGAGGGCTAGTTGGCTTGTCGGCTCTTGCAGGGCGCGGGAAGAGATAAATGGACAGGCTGGGCACCGTAATTAGGATGCCCTTCCTTGCTTTGCGCGCCCATGCGTATTAAAATCACCACTAGCAGCAAAGCTGGTATTTTTTATGGGCCTCAAAGAGAAGATCAAGGGAATGGACACGCATCTATTGGCGCTCCTAGTGCTTGTCGCGGTGGGCGTCATCGTCTTCCTTTGCCTGATCCCATTCTTTTTCTTCGATAATCCAGGCGTCCCACTTGGGTGGCTTCTAGGCACTGCGATTGAGGTTTTCAACTATTGGTCGATCGTCTTCTTCTCCGGCGCGCTTCTATCCTCGACTCAGGGCAAGAAGGCAAGAGGAGCGGTCTTCTCCACGATCTTCGTCTTCCTGCGCTTCGCCCTTTGGATTGGCGGCTTGGCCTTAGGGGCCCTATGCACTTTCACCTGGAAGAATAATTGGTGCAACGTGTGGTCCGTCTTCGCTGCTTACGTCCCAATGACGATCGCGGTTGCGCTCACCTTCATCGGACGCGACCGTTCCAAAACGCAACCCACGGAGAAGGAGGGGAGTCATGAATAGCCTTCCGACCTTCGCTAGTCCCATCCAGGAGATGATGGACCGCTTCTTCAACTTCGATATCTCTGGCCCAGTCATCTCTTCCTTGGCCATCATGGCCATCATCGCGATCCTCTGCCTCATCATCTTCATCAAGGCAAAGCTCGCGAATCCCTTGGAACGCCCTAAGGGAATTCTCCTTTTGGCCGAGCTTTTCGTCGAGAAGATGGAGACTTGGACCGAGGACAACATGGGCGTGCGCCCTGGGGCATGGCCTGGATACTTCATGGGGCTATTCGCCTATCTCCTATTGGCGTTCATCTGGTCGATCACCGGACTTCCTGGACCGACGAGCTATCTTCTGATCCCGTTCACCTTGTCCCTTGTGATGTTCACTTTGATCCAAGTGACCGCGCTCCGCTACCAGAAGCTATCCTATTTCCATCGCTACATCGAGCCGCTGAAGCTCTGGCTTCCCATCAACCTCATCACGATGTGGACCCCGATCATCTCAACCTCGCTCCGTATGTTCGGCAACTCGATCGCCGGAAGCGTCGTCGTCGGACTCATCAGCTGGGTGCTCCGCATGCTTTCCGCGAGCATATTCAGCGCCATGGGAGCCTGGGGTCAGATCTTCCTCGCCCCGATCCCCATCGCGGTGCTCAATCTCTATTTTGCTTTGTTCTCCGGGTTCATCCAAACCCTGGTTTTCGCTTCCCTCAACGCCGTCTGGATCGGTCAGGAAATCGTGATCGACGATCCGATGGGGGAGGTTGCCCAGGCTACCCGCGAGAGCAGGGCACAACAATAATCCATATCAGGAGGTACTATTATGGGTTTTCTACACGCATTGCTTCCGATGCTAGCTGAAGCAGGGGAAGCGGCCTCGCAGGTCGGCCTCGTCGCGATTGGCGCCGGCATCGCCGTCGCCTGCGGCTCGTTCTCGGCCATCGGCGAAGGCTTGATCGCAAGCCACGCGATCGACGGCATGGTCCGCAATCCCGAGCAGGCGAAATCGCTTAGGTCCACGATGATCCTCGCGATTGCCCTCGACGAATCGGCGGCCATCTACGCGCTCATCGTCGCGATCCTCATCATCTTCGTTCTCGGAATGTAACGCCATGTTGGTCGAAGCAATGCTACTCAACATAGCGGCAACGTCCGAGGAAAGCGTACTGACCAGCCCTTTTTCCGCAGAAGAGTTCCAGAACAAGATCTTCCCTAACGGCATCTACGATTTCGTCATCCAGCTGATCGCCTTCATACTCTTGCTCCTCATCGTTTTCTTCTTGGCCTATAAGCCGGTGAAGAAATTGCTCAAGGAGCGCGGCGATTACGTGGAACGCCAGATCCAAGAGGCGAACGCCAAAAGGGCGACCGCCGAGGAAGCGGCGGCCAAGAAGGATGAGATCGTCGATTCCGGAAAGGCCACCGCCGACAAGATCATCGCCGATGCTCGCGCCCAAGCTCAGCTTGAAGCCGATAAGATCATCGCCGATGCAAGGCTAGAGGCCGAGGCCAAGAAGCGCCAGGCCGATGCCGACATCGAGCTCGCCAAAGAGAAATCGAAGCAGGAGATCCGCGACGAGATCGTCAATGTCGCGATGCTCGCTTCGAGCCAATTGCTCGGTCGCGAGGTCGAGAAGGAAGATAACCGCCGCATGGTCGGCGAATTCGTCGATTCCCTAAGCGAATCGGAGAAGAAAGGGCTTTAAGACATGGTCGAGGAAGTCTACGCGAACTACGCATCGGCGCTTTACTCGCTGATCGATAAGTCGCGCCAAGAAGAATACGCCGAAGCGCTTTCCGCGATCTCGGATTCCTTCAGGGAGGACCCCGCCTTATTGCGGGCGCTTTCCTCCTATTCGCTTTCGAAGGCGGAGAAGGAAAGCCTGATCGACAATGCTTTCGGACGCTTCCATTTGCCGCATCTATGCGACTTCCTCAAGGTCATAAGCGCCCATCACCGCTTCCTTGGATTCAAGCAGATCCAGGAAGGATTCCTCGCCTTGGTCCACGAAGACCTCGGCATCAAATCCGGAGTCGCCTACTCCGCCGACAAATTGACCGCATCCGAGCTAAACGCGATCAAAGAGGCATTAGGCAAGCGGCTTAGTAGCCGCGTAGAACTAAGAAACGTCGTCGATCCAAGCCTGCTTGGAGGCGTGAAAGTCGCCATCGATGGCAAAGTGTATGACGGGACGATCCGGTCGAAGCTCATCGACCTCTCCCGCGAATTAAGAAAGTGAGGCATCGCCCATGAAGATCGATTCCAGCGAAATCAGCGCCCTGATCAAGGCGCAGATCAAAGGGTATGAAAGTAAATTGGAGACCGATGACGTCGGGACGGTGATTTCCGTCGGCGACGGCATCGCCCTTTGCTATGGCCTCGACAAGGCGATGCTAGGCGAATTGCTCGTCTTCCCCCATGATGTCTACGGCATGGTCATGAACCTCGACCGCGAAGACGTCGGCGCCGTCCTCCTCGGCAGCGACAAAGAGATCATGGAAGGCGATACCGTGAAGCGCACCCACCGCGTGGTGGAAGTGCCGGTTGGGGATGGATTATTGGGCCGCGTGGTCAATCCGCTTGGCCAGCCGTTAGACGAAAAGGGCGAGGTGCCCTATTCGAAAACGCGCCCCATCGAGCGCATCGCCCCGGGCGTCATGACCAGAAAATCGGTCGACACGCCGCTAGAGACCGGCATCAAGGCAATCGATGCCATGATCCCGATCGGACGCGGGCAGCGTGAGCTCATCATCGGCGACCGCCAGACTGGCAAGACCGCGATCGCGATGGACACGATCATCAACCAGAAGGGCAAGAACGTCAAATGCGTCTACGTCGCGATCGGGCAGAAGAATTCCTCCGTCGCTTCGCTTGTCGCCAAGCTCAACGAACTCGGATGCATGGACTACGTGACCGTGATTTCGGCGAGCGCCTCGGAATCCGCCCCAATCCAATACATCGCCCCGTTCGCCGGCATGGCGATGGCGGAAGAATGGATGGAGCAGGGCCAAGACGTATTGATTGTCTTCGATGACCTCTCCAAGCATGCGGTCAGCTATCGCACGCTTTCCTTGCTACTAAAGCGCGCGCCTGGTCGCGAAGCCTATCCTGGCGACATCTTCTATCTCCATTCTCGCCTGTTGGAGCGCGCCTGTCGCTTGGCTCCGCAATATGGCGGAGGCTCAATCACCGCGCTTCCGATCGTCGAGACCCAGGCTGGCGACATCTCGGCCTATATCCCGACCAACGTCATCTCGATCACCGATGGCCAGATCTTCTTGGTCGTCGACTTGTTCAACGCCGGCCAGCGTCCAGCCGTCGATAGCGGCTTCTCCGTATCGCGCGTCGGCGGATCTGCGCAGCTAAAAGCGATGAAGCAGGTCGCTGGATCGCTCAAGATCGAGCTCGCCTCCTATCGCGAGATGCTTTCGTTCTCGCAGTTTGGCAGCGACCTCGACGCCGCCACCCAGAAGATCTTGTCCCATGGCGCCGTCCTCATGGAGACGCTTAAGCAGAAGCAATACGCCCCATTCCCCTGGTATCGCCAGGTCGTGGAGCTATTCGCGGTCAAAAACCGCTACCTGGATTCCCTCCAGCCAAAGGAGGTCAATCCTTATCTGAATGACCTTTACAAATTCGTCGAGAGCCGCCACAAAGACGTCATCGACATGCTTATTGAGCGCAAGAAGTTCGATGACGAATTGACCGGATTGCTCACCAAGGCCATTGAGGATTTCGTCGCAACGAGGAAGTAACTAGATGTCTTTAGGGCTAAACAAAACCAAACGCCGGATCTCCTCGGTCAAGTCGACCCAGAAGATCACGAAGGCCATGGAGATGGTCGCGACCGTCAAGCTGAAGCGGTTCCGCAAAAGCTTTGACGACGACCTTTTGTATACCCAAAAGCTAAGCGAGGTGCTCGCCGAAATCGTTCATCGCCAGAAGGAGGGGAAGGAATCCCCCTACACCGTCATTAACGAATCGAAGAAGGGAACCCTCTATATCGCAATCACCTCAAACCTCGGGCTATGCGCCGGATACAATGCGAACCTATTCCGGTTCCTAGAGTCGAAATTCGATAAGGGGTCCGACGAATTGATCGTTTTGGGCAACAAAGGCATCACCCATTATGGTCGGCTTGGGGATTATGCGATCTCGCCTCTATCGGAGAAGTTCGACCTCGCGATGGAAGGGCGCGATGTCATCGCGGCCGCGGAAGCACTAATGGAAGCTTACCGCAAGAAAGAATGCAAAGCGGTCAAAATCGTATACACGCATTACGTGAATTCGCTGAACTTCCAACCTTCCGAGCTGCAGCTATTGCCGGTAGAGATCCAATACTCGCCACGCCCTGATAGCGAATATTGCCCGAGCTTAGTCGAACCCACAGCCGAGGAGCTGATCGAGGGCATGCTCCCGCAATATATCGCAAGCGAGCTCTATTCCAAACTCATTGAAAGCCAGCTCTGCGAGCAGGGCAGCAGGCGCAACGCGATGGAGAACGCCAACGACAACGCCGAGGATCTGCTGAACCAGCTCACCATCGAATACAACAAAGCCAGGCAATCTGCGATCACCCAGGAGATCACTGAGGTGGTATCGGGATCCGCCAACCAAACCAAGTAATCATCCATCGAGGAGGAAATCGCCATGAAAGAAAAAATTCTAGACGCCAACATCGGCACCATCGTTCAAGCGGTGGGACCGGTTATCGACGTGGCATTCGAAGACAAGCATCTCCCGGAGATCTTGACCGCTTTGCGCATCCCTCTCGATGAGAAGGAAGAGAAAAGCCTCACCGTCGAGGTGATGCAGCATATCGGCGACGATATCGTCCGCTGCGTCGCCATGGGCCCGACCGATGGCATCGTCCGCGGCATGAAAGCCATCAATACCAATGCCCCGATCACCGTTCCGGTCGGCAACAAGACGCTTGGCCGCATGTTCAATGTCCTCGGCGACGCGATCGACGGGAAGGGGAACCTCGATGGGGAGAAGCGCATGCCAATCCACCGCGCCGCCCCGACTTTCGCCGAGCAAAGCGTGAGCCACGAGATTCTAGAGACCGGCATCAAGGTCATCGATTTGCTTTGCCCTTACGTCAAAGGCGGCAAGATCGGCCTATTCGGGGGTGCTGGCGTTGGCAAAACCGTCTTGATTCAGGAACTCATCTTCAATATCGCCAAAGAGCATAACGGAACCTCCGTCTTCGCTGGCGTTGGCGAGCGTAGCCGCGAGGGCAACGACCTCTACTTCGAAATGAAGGAGAGCGGCGTTTTGGCGAATACCACCTTGGTCTTCGGCCAGATGAACGAACCTCCGGGAGCCCGTATGCGCGTTGGGCTTAGCGCCCTAACCATGGCGGAGTATTTCCGCGACCAAGAGCATCAAGACGTCTTGCTCTTCATCGATAATATCTTCCGCTTCACCCAGGCTGGCAGCGAAGTCTCCGCCCTATTAGGCCGTATGCCTTCCGCCGTCGGCTATCAGCCAACCCTCGCAACCGAGATGGGCCAATTGCAGGAGAGGATCACCTCGACCCGCGATGGCTCCATCACCTCCGTCCAGGCGATTTACGTCCCGGCCGATGACTTCACCGACCCCGCGCCTGCGACCACCTTCTCGCACCTCGACGCGAAGACCCTTCTTGACCGCAACACCGCGGCACTAGGCATCTTCCCGGCCGTCGACCCGCTTGAATCGAGCTCCAACATCCTCGACCCGAATATCATCGGCGAAGAGCATTACGAAGTAGCCCGCGGCGTTCAGCAATTGCTGCAGCGTTACAAAGAGCTTCAGGACATCATCGCGATCCTTGGCATCGATGAGCTCGGCGAAGAGGACAAGGCGATCGTAAACCGTGCGAGACGTGTACGCAATTTCCTCTCGCAACCCTTCCGCGTCGCTGAGGCCTACACGGGCCAGACCGGCGTCTATGTCCCGCTAAAAGAAACCGTTCGCTCCTTCAAGGAACTCCTCTCGGGCGCCTATGACAGCTACCCCGAATCCGCCTTCCTTTATTGCGGCGTCATCGAAGACGTCAAGAAACACGCCGAGGAGATGAAGTAAGCCATGATCCGCTTGCTCATCCTCACCCATAAAGGCGTCTATCTCGACAAAGAAGTCGAACGCTTTACCGTGCCGTCCACCCTTGGCCCGCTTGAGATTTCGGGCGGATACACCCCCATTATCGCCGGGCTAGTCCCTGCGGGCGTTTTGAAGGTCACGATGGGCAAGCCGAAGTATTACGCCATTTTCAACGGAACCCTTCAAGTAGAGCACGACAGGGCTTTCATCCTGGCCGATGGGATCGAAGATGGCTATGAGATCGACATGGCGCGCGCCCTCGCTAGCCGCGACCGCGCCTACGATCGAATCCAAAAGAAAGACAAAGACATCGACATGAAACGCGCTAGAGCCTCTTTGGCGCGCGCCATGGCTCGCATCAACGTCAAGGACCTGGACGAAGGGAGAGCGGTCCGCTATTGATCTATGAAAGTGAGAACCTCCTTGCTTATATCCTTCTCCGCGTGCTGCGCGGCGCTTTCTGGCTGCAAGTTCGAAATCCATTACGCAGGAATCCACGAAGAAGACGCGCTGAAGACTGGGACGCTTGTTCAAGATGGCTTTGTGAGCGCATTTAGCGATGACGTGGATCAATTTTCTTATAGCGAAGTCATCTCGCGGACCTTTTCAAACTGGGATGCGAGCCTGACCACGAAAATCGATTTCTCCTACATTCGGGGCCAATACCTCTATTACTCTTCCTCGACGAACATTTGGAACACTATCCTTGTCGCCAAAGAAGACGGCCAAGGAGGTTGGGACAAGAAGCAAGACTCTTCTGGCCACGTGGTCACGATGACCGTTTTCGAAAAGGATGGACGCTTCTTGCAACGCAATACCGTTGACAAAGAAGAGCAGTGGACCGAATTCGCTAGCGAAGAGGAATTCGTATCCGGCTTGGACGACGCTATTGAAGGCGTTGGAGCGATTCCGCTTGCCGCCGAAAGCTTTGCGAATGACTTTCTGGATGGCTGCATCGATTCGCTTTCGAGCAAGCTTTCCGGCGATTCCTCGCCAAGGACCCATTCTTCCGGCGGCATGGAAAACTATTTGGCCTTCCGCGACTTCTCGTCGCAGGACAAGAAAAACAGCATCACCTTCGATTTTGCAGGCCACGACAAATTGACCTGGGCCGATTATTCCGCGCCTGCCCATTATGGCGGTCGCATTGAGTATTCCTCGTTCCAGTGCATCCGCGCGGATTCTAGCGTCAGCCAAGAGATGACTCCATCTGAACTCTCATCTGCCTTTGGCGCGGACAATGCGTATTGGGCTGAGCGCCAACTCCGTCGCAAGGTCGTCGCGACGAATGCTACGACCCGTCGCTTCAACTACGCGAAATTCAGCCAAAAGATCCCGAGTAACGTCCCTGCCGCTCCCATTGCCTCGGAGTGAAAGCGTTATCTTTTCCATTGCCTTGCATTGCCTTTCGCGCGCGCCTACAATCCTAGTCGGAGGCTAGATTCATGAACTTCGTATTCATCTCGCCAAATTACCCTGTACGCTATTTCAAATTCATCGAAGCCCTGCGCGAGAGGGGCATCACCGTCCTAGGAATCGGGGACGAATGGGCCGGGGCGCTCCATCCGCGCCTAAGCCGCGCGCTCAACGAATATCGCTTCGTGGCCGACATGAACGACCGCAAGGCCATGATCGAGGCGCTAAAAGAACTCGCTGCCAAATACGGCCCGATCGACTATATCGAATCGAACAATGAGTGGTGGCTCAACCTCGATGCCGAACTCCGCGAAGAGTTCCACGTCGCCACCGGATTCCATCCTGATCAGATGGAGCACATCAAAGCCAAGTCAGCGATGAAGGAATATTTCGCGAAAGGCGGCGCGAAGACGATGCGCTACATCCTTGTAAACGGAAAGGAAGACAAAGAATCTGCGCTCGCATTCGCTAGCAAAGTCGGCTATCCGCTATTCGTGAAGCCTAATGTCGGCGTCGGCGCGGCGGATTCCTATGCGCTCCATGACGAAAAGGAACTTGACGCCTTCTTTGAGAAGACGCTTCCCGAAACTTACATTATGGAAGAATACGTCAATGGCTACATCGTGAGTTTCGACGGCATTTGCAATTCTAAAGGTGAAGTCGTCTTCTGCACAAGCGACCATTTCCCCGTCCCGATCGATAAGATCGTAAACGACGTCCAGGACGTTGGATATTACACCAACCCATTCGCTCTTCCGATGCACGATATCGACGCGGTCGAATTCGAGAAAGTCGGCAGAAGCGTCGTGAAGGCCTTCGGGATCAGCAAGAGATTCTTCCATATCGAGTTCTTCGTATTGAACCATGACAAGGAAGGGTTAGCCAAAAAAGGCGAATTCGTCGCTTTGGAATGCAACATGCGCTCGCCTGGCGGAAATACCCCCGACCTCATCGATTTCGCGAATTCCGTTAGCGTCTATGAGATCTATGCTGACGTCATCGCCTACGACGAGAACCGTCAGGATCTCAATAAGCAGAAATACTATGCTTGGTCGGCCGCAAGGCGCGACGAGATCGTCTATCGCCATAGCGAAGCCGAGATCAAGGAAAAGTATGGCAGCAGCATCTGCATGAGCGGAAGATATCCAAAAGGCATCGCAACCGCGATGGGAAATACATACTATTTCGCGAAATTCCTGACCTTAGCGGAAGCCGAGGCATTCGATGCCTTCGTCAGGGAAAGAGCTTAAGAAGCGTAATAGGATTCGATAAGAGGCCCCGCTTCACCGACTTTTGTTGGGGTAGGGGTCTCTTTTTCGTAGTCGATCACCGCAGGGCTAGGACGTCCGAAAGAAGAGGCGTAAGAATCCGAATCCGATTGGGACATGTATGCGATTTCTAGGATTGCGGTCACCTTATTTGACCTCTTTGCCTTCGGGTAAATGGATTCAAAGAAATGCTCGTCGAGAGAAGTGCCAGTTGATACGTATCCTAGTGCCGAATTATCTTTGCAGAACCGCTCGAAATTAGAAAAGGAACGGAACGTGTATATGTTTTCGAGGTTCAACCGGTCGCCCATGAAACCCTCAAACGAACTAACGGTAGAAGTGTGCCCAACGAAATCGATGCGAGAGGCGCGCTTTGTTTCGGCGTCGAGCCTAAATAGATAAGGCGTCGCTAAGGTGGGGAAATCCTCTTCCATGGCGGGAAAGGCTTCTTTTAACTCATTCACGCCGGAAACGATATTTGTTTCATCGAAGGAATAGCAAAGCGCCTTCGAGTCCTTGATATAAGGCGAGAATACTTCTCGCAGATTCTTGCAGTGCTGGCAAGTCGTCTGGTGCCAAAGCAAGAGAAGGCTCTCACCAGAATTAAGGCGATCCACGATTTCACCGGATTGCGCCAAACGAGTGGAGGCATAGAAATCGGAAGACATGGTCACGTTCGTGATCGCATCTCCGTTGCGAAAAACGGTAGGGAGGGTCGAATCGGGCTCATAGGCAAAATTAGCTTGCGACCCGCCGCACCCAGCGAGAAGCAACGCGACCGATATGATGAAACAGCTCTTCCTTTTCATGACAAGGGAAATTATAAAGCAATTCCTGAGGATGGAGATGCCATACGCAAATCAATTTTTCGACTCGATTCAGCTTCTTGCCTTGCGATGATTCAAGAATAAACGAACGAGAATAATCCATTCAGCATAATTCCACCAAAATACGTCAAAGAGAGCCTTATGGTCTTCTCTTCTTTTTTAGACTAGTCTAAAATAAGACGTCAAAGGTCAAGGAGACCCCATATGAATATTCTTCACACAATCGACAAAGATCGCATCACGCCTGATCATTTCCTCGCCTGCATCGAGATCCCAGCGGGCAGCTCCAACAAATATGAGCTCGACGTCAAATCCGGCGCCCTGATCCTCGACAGGGTTCTCTACACTTCGACCCACTATCCGCAGAACTACGGCTTCATTCCTAGGACCTGGGCCCCTGACCATGACCCTCTTGATGTCTTGGTCATCTGCTCTTCGCCCATTGTCCCGCTGGCCCTTTGCCGTTGCTACCCCATTGGGATGCTCAGCATGAAAGACGGCGGCAAGGTTGATGAGAAAATCATCGCCATCTGCGAGAACGACCCCCATTACAATTCCTTCAAAGACATCAAGGAAGTCCCTCCCCACATCCTCGAGGAAATCAGCCATTTCTTCCGCGTCTACAAGCAGCTCGAATACGGCAAATCCACCGAGATTGAGGGCATCCATGGCGCAAAGTTAGCGAAAGAGGCCATTGAGCGTGCCCGCAAGAGGTATGACGAAAAGTTCCCCGAATATTGATAGAAAGAAATTCCGCGCACCCAGAATCGTATTTTGGGTGCTTTTCGGTTTGGCTTCGGGCCTTATCATCGCCGAGTCTTTCGTGCCAAGCGGGGCCTCCGGGAACCAAAGCAATTTCCTGTCGATGATCCTAAGCACCTTCCTTAACGAGACGATGCCGTCAAAGGAAGTCATTCCAATTGGTCCAAAATCGATTTCATTCTCTCCTGACACCCGCTTCGTGGGCGGCGAGAAAGCGGTGGTCGGAACGACGAAGCTCATCAATTACCAGTTGGCCTTCGAAACGAAGGAAGGGACCGTCAAAGACGGCGCGGTCAAATTGACCTTCAACGAATTCCCGGAAGAGAATTGCTTCTCTTATGTCCATACTCCCTTATCAACTGAAAAAGGTGCGATTCGCCTTACGCCCCTAAAGGCTGGCAAGTATTCCTTCACGCTGTCCGACAATTACGGGTTGTCCCAATCCTTTACGCTAGAAGTGGTGGACCGCCTTGAGCCAGAGGATATGGTTTTCCCGTCCGAGCCAATCGAATTGCAAATCGGAGAAGCAAAGAATATCGATTACTCGCTCGTGAGCGAATACTATTCCTTGCCCGAGACAAACGCAGAGGCGAGCGAACTCGTCGACCATTACCTCCAAAGGTTCTACGATCCAACTTTATCCGAGTGGTCGAGCTCCGATGAATCGGTCGCGACCATCGACGAGTATGGATTCGTCAAAGGCGTGGGCTTTGGCTCAGCCGACATCAAATGGAAGGGCGAAACGGTTCGCAGCGTCACCGTATCCGCGTTAAGCCTACCCACCCCGGATTTCACGATGTCGTTAACCTCCGAGCAGGCGTCGGTGCACCCGCTAGATTACGATTACTATAACGCCAACGAGAAATACGGAATTCATCTCAATCCAGTCTTCTCGGATAATTTGCCGCACCCCGTGCATTGGATTTCGAGCGACCCACTTGTTGCGATGGTCAGCAACGAGCACATCGAATATGACCATACTGGAGCTCCACAAAAAGTCGTCGGAGGATTCGTTTCCGGATACCGCAAATCGGGCAGCGCGACGATCACGGCTGTCTCAGTTGAAAACCCATTGATTTCCGCGACGTTCGAAGTAAGCTGCCAATCGGTGAATCCTTCTTCGTTCACGGTGAGTGCCTCCTGCAAAGGGAAGGCGATGAGCAAAACGGAGACCAATGAGTTGGATTCCGGATCCGTCATCTCTTTCAGCGGGTCTTTCCAGCCCAAGAACTCCTCGAATCAGGCTCTTAGGCTAGAGGTGGATAACCCCAAGGTCGGCGTGATCGGCAACAACAATACAAGCGCCCCGAACATTAGACTAGCCGATCAAGGCGAAGTCACGGTCTCGGTCTATTGCCCTTACATCGAGGATTCCGAAATCGTGAGATTCAAGTTCAAATCCAAGGCGATTCCCTATATCTCCGACGCGGAGATGCCAGAATTCATGAATCTCGTCCGAAAAGGCATCGGGCATTTCTCGCTGTTCGCCGTCGATGGCGTCCTTATGATGCTTGCCCTCGGTTTTACCTTCTTTATCGGAAAGACCTGGGGCGTTGGTGCGAATTTCGGAATCGCGGCCATTTCGGGATTCACTATCGGAGGTCTGTCCGAGCTCATCCAAGCGATCCCCGCGCTAAAAAGAGGAGCGACCTGGACGGACGTCCTCATTGATACGACGGGATTCGCGACTGGCGCGATAGCGGTCGCAATCGTGTTCCTAGCGATTGCCCTGGTCAGATATCTGTATCGTCGCAAGAAGCAATGAACTTCTTGATGTTGCGTTCCACCCTTTTGAATTTGGCTTTCGAAATCTGAAGGAATTCGTCTTTCAGCGTCTCGCGGTACCTCGCATAGGACCAGTAATACCAGAAGAGGTCTTGATACTCCATGACCTTGAAGACGTTTGCGATCGTTTTGCCGGTGACGTTCTGCGGGCCATAGTAACGGTTGATGAGCCTTTTGCACATCTCGAATGGGATCTCGTTTTCCTCAAGAAGCGAGGCGACGTCGAAGATCTCGCCATTGTTCCCGGCGAATTCATAATCGATGAGATAGCAATATTTCTCAGGGCCCTCCGTCAAAATGATATTCCCCTCCCAAAGGTCATTATGGCAAAGGACGACTTTGTCGCGGTTGATGATGTCCTCCGCCGCGAGCCTTAGCTGGCGCTCATAGTCCGTCCGAACTCCCTTTTGGGATGCGATACGATAGAAATCGAACCTCTCGTGGCAATCAAAGAAAGCGAACGGACCGGAGGAAGCGTGAAATTCATGCATCGCGAATATCGCGTCGCAACAATTCTGAAACGTCTTCGATGGGCTATCCTCCACGACGAGAGGACCTCTTGGGTGAACGTATTCCTCAACCTTGTTTCCGTTCCTGCCGTCGTATGCCAAAACATGTGGCGTCGGGGCGTGCTTGTCGTTATTCAAAGCCTGGATAATCATCAATTCGTTGGATGGCTTATTGAATTTCGCGTCGGTTTCGTCGTCGAGCTTGACGTGGAAAACGTAGTTCCAGTTGATGAGGAAAATCTCGTTACCCGTCCCGCCGGTAAGCCTAGAGATGGAAACGACTTTGGTTTTGGAGATTGCCTCAAAATCCTCGATCGCGATTTCTAGGGGCGATTTCATTTGCCAACCCTCCCGCAGGCGGCATAGGCTTCCTTTGCCTGCTTGCTGATGCTTCGGAACGTGGCGGAGCGATATTCTTTGACAATCGCTTGGCCGGGAATGTTTCCTTTGCGCACCTGGTTTTTCTCGCAATACATCACTTCGCCATCGCTTAGCCCGCTAGCAAGAAGACAGATCTCGCATCCGAAAGTCAGTTCCTCATTGCTTGGGTTAGCCTTGCGGATGATGAGATGGGCGCCATGAGTGTCTTTCACGTGCATCCAGATATGATTCTTATCGGTGTCCAATGCAAACGAAAGGAAATCGTTTTCCCTCGCCGATTTGCCAAACCAATAGGTCACGCCATCGCGTTTGATCTCATAGGGCAGCAAAGATTCTGCGACCTTGATTCCGCCGGCTTTCTTTTTGGATTTCGCGAGGGGCATGCATCCGAATTCCTCCGATAGCCTTCTTAATCCTTCCTCGGCGCAGTGGGGGAGGATGGCTTGAAGTTCCTGATATCGGATCGCCTCGGCTGTGGCTTTGTCAAGGTTACTTTGCCCAACTGCCAAAGCGGCCTTGGCTTTCTTTTGGCGCTTGAAGAATTGCTCGGCGTTATCGGAAAGCGATCTGCTTTTATCTAGCGGAATCTCTTGGCCATAGAAGTCGAGCTTTCCGCTAGACAAATCGATGGAATCCATATTCGTGAATATGAACGTTCCATATTGCCCGTCGTTAGCGTGCTGCTTGGCTTTTTCTATATCGCCTTGGATCGTCATGATCTTCCGCTTGGAGGATTTTGCTTTGTTATTGATGAGCGAGAAAAGCTTCGCGTATTTTTGCCGCATCGCTTTTTCGGCCAGCTCGGATTCGCGCTTCAAGCAGGAAGCGCAATATTGGTCGAAGTCGAATTTGCCATCCTCTAGGTTATAGGCAATCGTTTTTGCCGGCGGCTCATATTTCATCCCCTTGACGATTGGGCGCTTCTCGGTCAAAGACAAGTAGCGGTGCGCGGCCTCGATGTTGCCGCCCTCATCGAGAAGGATCAGATTCGCTTTGGTTGGGATGAGCTCGGCGATGAGAGTGTATTCCGTTTCGTGAAAGACTTCATTCAGCCCAAGGAAATGGAAAGCGAGCACACGGTCCCCATTGATTTGCTCGACGTGAGTCAAAATGGAATTGGCGAGGTTCTTCTTAAGCGACAAGGCGAACTGGGCGCTAGAAGGAGGGAGCTGCTTGTCCGAATCGGAGAGGTAAACCCTTGGGTCCTGCCCATCCAGCGCAAAATAAAGGCGCCCCGCTTTGGAGACGTTGCAGTAGTAGAGGTTCTCGCCACTGCCGAAAACGCGGGTAACCCGTCCTTGGGAAAGGCGCTTGTCGAGTTCTGCGGCAAGCTTATGCAATTGACTGGCTTTCAGTGACATGCGCCAAATATGATACCACTTGCCAAGGCGAGATTCGAAATTGTAAATGCGGCTTTGGCAACTTACACTATCGCTATGGCACGATTCACGAAAGACATGACATTGTTTGAGGTGCTTGCTCACCCCGCATTCCGCGACCTGAAAGACGCGTTTTTCTTCCATGACTTTCGGGCGGACCGAAGGATGAAGATGACTTTCGATTACCTATGGAGCGTCGAGAGCAACCGTTCGGACGCCTTCGACCTCGCGAATTTCGAAGCGATGGCCGACATGGCGGAAGAAGATAGGCTCATAGTCAAAAAGTATCGCCCAGGAGTTCCGTATTTCGCGTTTTTGGTCAAGGAAAGGAACCGTCCCTTCTTCGCGATATTGCCAGGCGGCGGGTACGAGTTCTGCAGCAATCCAAACGAGGGCTTCTCCGTTGCGCTTTCATTGAACCGAAAAGGCTATAACGCATTCGTGATCGATTATGGCGTGAAAGAGGAGGCCCATTATCCGCGACCCGTCATTGACGTGGCTTCCGCGGCGAAGGATATCCTAGCAAACGCAAAGGAATTCGGAATTGACCCAAAAGGATTCGGGATTGCCGGATTCTCGGCTGGGGGACACCTGAGCGCCATATGCGCTAGAAGCGACATCGGTTTGTCCCATTATGGTTTGCCATCGCCGAAAATGCAGATACTTGGATACCCCGTCGTGACGATGGGCGAATTGTCCCATCCAATGAGCCGCGAACTCTTCATGGGAAGCGATATCGGCGATTCAAAGATGACGGAACTGCTATCGGCTGACAATCATATCGGACCCGATTATCCTGCAACATATATTTGCGGATCCATGAGGGACGTGACCGTGAATTCCAAGAATTTTGAAATGCTTGAAAACGCCCTCAAAAAGGCGGGAGTCAGGTGCCATCTTCGATTGGTTGATAGCGAGGTGCATGGATTTGGGACCGGGGATAGAGGAACTGCCCCGAATTGGATTTCGGACGCAATCGATTGGCTTGAAGGCCACGATGATTGACAAAAACCAATAAATGGCGTTGCTCTGAAGTGACCTTTTTAGTATACTTTTGCAAATGCAAAAAGGTTTACTCATCATTCTTTCGGGTCCCTCGGGTGTCGGCAAAGGCACCGTTAGGGCCAAACTCATGCAGGACGAGAGCCTGAACCTTTGCTATTCCATCTCGATGACGACCCGCGGAATCAGGCCCGGTGAAGAGAATGGACGCGAGTATTATTTCGTGAGCCGCGAGGAATTCGAGAAGCAGGTTCAAGAAGGCAACCTCCTTGAGCATGCCGAGTTCGTCGGAAACTATTACGGCACTCCGAAATCCAAAGTCGAGGAATTGCGCGAGCAGGGGAAGAACGTTTTGCTCGAAATCGAAATCAATGGCGCCCAGACCGTCATGGAAAAATGCCCTGATGCCGTATCCATCTTCCTCGTGCCCCCTTCCATGGAAGCCCTCGAGGCCCGCATCCGCGGACGTTCGACCGAGAACGAGGAGACGATCCAGAAGCGTCTTGCGAAAGCGCGTGGCGAACTTACGAAATCTGGGCTATACAAATTCACCGTCCTAAACGATTCGGTCGATAACGCGGCCGCCGCAATCGCGAGAATCATCCGCTCGCAGATCGCAAAGGAAAACTGAATCCGGGAGTTCTTGTTTCGAATTCCCGTTTTTCTTTCGCCATGGAAATTCACTGCCCCGATTTTCGTTTATAATTCTCACCATGAAGATCCTCGACGTATTCATCCAACACGCGAAGTCCTCCCTGAACAAGCCGTTTTCCTATCTTTATGACGGCGATGCCCCGATTGGGGTCGGGTACCGCGTTTTGGTGTCGTTTGGCAAGCAGGAAAGGCTTATGGGCTTCGTCGCTCGCGTGAGCGAGACGAACCTGACTGCCAAGGAACTAGAGGAAGCGAATGGCTTCCGCATCGAATTCATCCATTCCGTCGTGGATAAGGAACCGCTTCTCAATGATGAGCTCCTTCAACTAGCGGATGAGGTATCGCAATATTACATCGCCCCGAAAATCTCCGTCCTTCAGGCGATGCTCCCCCAATCGCTGAAGCCTAGCATCTCCTCCCTTCGCGGCCCAAAGATCGCCTATGAGGATTATCTAGAAGCGGTGGACGTCGATGAAGATGGGCTGACCGACAAGCAGATCGAATCGCTAAGGCTTGTTGCCAAAAGCGAATTGATCTTGAAGCGCGAAGCCGGAACCCCAGCCATCGTAAACGCCCTCCTAAAGAAAGGGAAGGTGCGGATCGTGAAGCGCGAGAAGCAGCGCTTGCACCTCGAGGAATATGAAAAAGAGCGACCCCATGACCTCAATTTCGAGCAATTGCGTGCCTATGAAGATATCCTGAATTCGGATAAGGATGTCGTGCTTTTGCAAGGGGTGACGGGGTCAGGAAAGACAGAAGTCTACCTTCACCTTTCGGAAGAATACCTGAAGATGGGGAAGAACATTCTGATGCTCGTTCCCGAAATCTCTTTGACCCCGCGGATGGTCGAATATTTCTCGCGCCGCTTCCAAAGCAAGGTCGCGATTCTCCATAGCGAACTCACCCCGGCCGAGAAATACGACGAATACCGCCGCATCGCAAAAGGCGAGGCCCAGGTCGTGGTCGGCGCTAGAAGCGCGGTTTTCGCCCCGCTTAGCGACATCGGCCTCATCATCCTCGACGAGGAGCACGTCGAATCGTATAAGCAGGATGGGCAACCCCATTATCACGCGAGGGAAGTCGCCATCATGCGCGCCAAGCACTTCGGCGCGAAGGTCCTTCTTGGCAGCGCGACCCCAAGCTTCGAGACCAAAGCCCGCGCCATGAAAGGCGTCTATGGGTATGCGACGATTCTTCATCGCGCTAACGCCCAGGAGCTGCCCGCAACCGAGATCATCGATTTGACCGACAAGACGATCGTCGACCGCCAAACCAAGATATTCTCCAAGCCCTTGCTCGACAAAATGATGGAGAAGGTCGGCAAAGGGGAGCAGGCGATCTTGCTCATCAATAGGCGCGGGTATTCAAGCTATGTATCTTGCTCGCGCTGCGGCCATATCTTCTCTTGCCCTGGGTGCAGGGGGAATTTGACCTATCATAAAGAAGACGGCATGCTCAAATGCCATCATTGCGGCTATGTCGCCCAATATCCCGAAGTCTGCCCCGAATGCGGATCCACTCAGATCATGAGGGTCGGATTCGGCACCGAAAGAATCTGCAAGATCCTCAATGAACGCTTCCCCGAACTTAGGGTAGGGCGCCTGGATTCCGACATCGGCAAAGTCAGAAACAACGTCCAGAAGACCCTCGACGCGTTCAAGCGTCACGAATACGACGTGCTCGTCGGCACGCAGATGATCGCCAAAGGGCACGATTTTCCGCTTGTGACCCTAGTGGGCGTCGTCCTTGCCGATATCGGGCTTTCCCTCCCTAGCTTCCGCGCGAATGAAACGACCTTCGAGCTGATCGCCCAATGCGTCGGCAGATCAGGCAGGGGAGAAAGCAAAGGCGAGGCCCTCATCCAAACCTATAACCCAACCCATTTCGCGATCACTTTGGGGGCAGAGCAGAATTACGAGGCGTTCTACCGTCGCGAGATGCAGAACCGCCACATCAGCCTTTACCCGCCTTACGCTTTCCTCATTGCGATCTCGATTTCCGCCAAATCCGAGGAAAAATGCGTACAGGCCTCGCATGCTTTGAAGGATGAGATCCTGAAAGCCGGGTTTGAAGACGTCACGGTTCTAGGACCCGTCACCCCCTATTTCTCAATCGTTGGGGACCGCCACCAGAGATCGCTGCTTGTGAAATACAAGAAGGCGCCAGGGATCAAGAAATACCTTTCCGACCTCCAAGCCGAGATGAGCGGAAAAGGCGGGGTTGAGTTCGGATTCGACGTCGACCCGATCGATTATTGATTGAGTTCTTGAGCGCATGTGCGTACTAATTGCGCGTTCGTGTGTTATACTACTCCAGCACAAAGTGCAATCTTTGAGACTAAACGAACATGATTACCATTCAGATCCTCGGCCTAGACCAATTCGTCGTGGGCCATTACTCCAGCGACCATACGGGGGCGATTGCAGCCGCGTATAAGGTCGAGGAAAGCGAAATCAACTTCTATGCCCCGAATTCCATGGTGTTCCATAACGGGGCGGAGCAGACGAGCTGGCACACCCTGGTCATCGTCCGCGCTCCGCGGAGCCTCGAGAAATACGAGGACGCGGTCGCTGACTACATCATCAGGACCCTATGCGAATTCTCGGTGCATCTTGACGTGCAGTTCGACTATTACGACGAATCCAAGCGCCATACCGCCTTCAACCCCGCCTATCCCCGCTACATCGCCGCGGAGAATATCCGCGATACCTCCCTCGATCAGGACTATCTCCCTGGGCTAGGGGATGATGGAAGCCAAGAGGAAGAGGAAAGCCCCGAAGAGGAGAAGGAGCCGGATCTATTGAACCCAGAGGACGTCTACCTCGGAAACGCGTTCGAAGGATTCGAGGACGCCCTCAAAGCCGCAGACGAGAAGAGAAGGAAATAACCCAATTGGAAATTAGGAGGTCTACACATGCAAGAACTAGATCTATCACTTAACATACTGAACGACGTCATCGATAACGACGTCACATTCGCGGAATCGCTCAAGAAGAAATTCCAATCCGACCCCGCAATCCGCCCGATGCGCGCAAATGTCGCTGGGCTAGTTGGCTGCGCGCTGCGCCACCAAATCCTCTTCGATTATCTCGTCAAGGATCTCGATGCGCTGACCGTTACGGAGAAGCGCCTCGTTTCCCTTTGCCTCGCGAACGACTATTTCTTCCGCCACTTCGAGACCGGGCTCATCGATGCCGCGGCCAAAGAAGCCCTCGGCGAAGAGAAATTCGCGCTCGTCGAGCCGCTATTCGCCAAGACCTCGAAGCCCGAGGAATACATCCCGACCGATATCGCTAGGGCCAGCAATTCCTATCTCTCGCTCCGCTACAACACCCCGGAATGGGTCTTGAAGGTGATGGAGCACTTCGGCTATTCGAATACCTACAGGACGCTTCGCGAATTCGCCCGTCCCGCAACCTATTACCTAAGGGCCCGCTCCAATTTCGACCGCGGCTCGCTCCCCGAAGGCGACCTCGTCGCAACCGAGATCGAAGGCATCTACGCCTACAAGGGAAAGACCCCGCTCCGCAAGATCGAGGCTTATCGCGATGGCAAGCTTTATGACGAGAAGCCCTTCGTCAAGTGGATCGTCGACCAGAACAAAGTCGAAGAGCCCGCCGAGATCTTCCTTTACGATGGCTCTGTGAGCGAATCCTTCTCGAAGGAGCTCATCGAGACCTATGGGGCCTCGATCGGCATGAACATCGCCTGCCCGAACCTCGACGCGAAATTCGGCGTCACCAAGCTCATCAAGGAGAAAGAGCTCCATAACGTGAACTTCTTCGCCGCTCCTGACGTTGAGTCGATGGACGCCGCGATCTCCCATCCGCAGGATCTCGCGATCGTCGTCCCCGACGCCACGAACTTCGACCTGATCCCCTATACCCCGGATTATCTGCTCCATTTCAATAAGGACGGGATGGACGCCTTGTTCGAGTCTCAGCGCAAGGCCCTCAATTCCGTCGCCAAATACGTCGCGCTCAATGGGCGCCTCATCTACGTCATCCCGACCATTTCGCGCAAGGAAGGCAGCAACCTCGTCAAGACCTTCCTCCGCTATCACCCCGAATTTGCCCTCGTCGAAGAGAAGCAGCACTTCCCGTTCGATTCGCTCCGCTCCGCTTTCTACTATGCGGTGCTTGTGAAGCAGGGGGAGACGGTCGCCATCGACCCGCCGATCAGCGAGCTTAGCCAAGTCGCAACTCAAGGCGCAGCCGCATTCCAAGCAGCAGGAAAATGAAGATCAACCTGTTCGGACTCCCGCTTTCGAAGATGACGGAGGAGTTCGTTTCGCGTGGGCAAACGAAATTCCGCGCCAAACAGATCTTCCAGTGGATTTATCAGAAGCGCGTCCTCGACTTCGAGGCGATGACCGATGTATCCAAGGCGTTCCGCGCCGAGCTTTCGCGCGACTTCTGCCTGGATCTCCCCAAGGTCTTCACCCGCCAAGATAGCGAGGACGGAACCGTGAAATTGCTCCTTGAGCTAGAGGATGGCGCCAAAGTCGAAACCGTCCTCATGCCCTATAGTTATGGCAATGCCGTCTGCGTCTCGAGCCAAGTCGGCTGCAACATGGGCTGCGCTTTCTGCGCCTCAGGCCTCCTCAAAAGGGACCGCAACCTCACCCCCGCGGAAATGGTGGGGGAGGTGATGGCAATCAACGCGATTCTCGCCGAAACGAACCAAACCGTCACCCACATCGACGTGATGGGGACCGGCGAGCCATTTGACAATTTCGATAACGTCATGGACTTCCTCGATATCGCAAATGAGCCATTCGGCTTAGCGATCGGGGCGAGGCACATCACCGTATCGACCTGCGGCTTAGTCCCCGGAATCAAGAAATATGGCCTCGACAAGAGGCAATTCAACTTGGCGTTATCCCTCCACGCGCCTAACGATGAGATCAGGCGCGAGATCATGCCGGTTGCTCGCGCATATCCGATCGATGAATTGCTCGACGCCCTCGCCGAATACCAAGAAAACGGAGGCCGTCGCGTGACGCTAGAATACATCATGCTCCGCGGACTGAACGACACCAAAGAGGCCTGCGATGAGCTCGCAAGCGCCATCAAGCGCCATAAGGTATTCGCCCTCGTGAATCTCATTCCCTATAACGAGGTCAAGGAAAAGCCATATCGTAGAAGCGACAGAGATCAGGTCCGCTTCTTCGCCGATCGGCTGCAGAAACAAGGAATCAACGCGACCATCCGCAAGGAATTCGGCAGCGACATCGACGCCGCCTGCGGACAGCTCCGCGTCAAAATGAAGAAGAAAGAAGGCGAGCAGGATGCCTAAGCATTACAAAGGAAGGTTCGCCCACAAGATCGACATCGGGCGCATCCGCATCACAAACGAAGACCAAGCGAACGTTATGGCCAATGGCCTTGGCGAGGTTTTGCTTTGCGTCTGCGACGGCTTAGGCGGCCAGAACAAAGGGGATTACGCCTCGAAGCTCGCGATCAATTACATCTTCGAGGAATTCCTCCGCCGCAAAAGAAGCGCCCCCCGATTCGCCAAGAGATGGCTCATCAAAACCATCCGGGGAGCCAATGCCGAGATCTACCGCGAAGCGTCCCAGAATCCGGAATACAAAGACATGGGCACGACCTGCGTCGCGGTGCTCATCATCGACGACAGGATGTTCGTCGCCAATGTCGGCGACTCCCGCGCCTATTCTTATCGCGATGGCAAATTGACCCATCTCACCGAGGACCAGACCTACGTCGATTACCTTTGCCGCACCGGCAAGATCGACCCAAGGGAAGCCTCAACCCGCGCCGATAGGCATGTTCTCATGAATGCGCTTGGCATCTATCCAAGCGCTTCCCTCGATTGCAAGTCGATGCCTTATTCGGGACAAGCGATCTTGCTTTGCAGCGACGGGCTTTACAACAACCTCGCAGAAGGCGAGATCCGCGCTTGCCTCTCCACCGATGAGCGCCCCGACCAGAAGGTGAACGCCCTCGTGGCCGAAGCTAACGCCAACGGCGGCAGCGACAATATCGGCGTGGCATATTGGGAGTGCGTGAAAGATGATTAAGATCGGCGACAAAATCGACGATAGGTATCGCATCGTTTCCCGCATTGCGACCGGCGGCATGGCTGACGTCTACGAGGCCAATGACCTGATTGGCAAGCGCATCGTTAGCCTAAAGGTCATGAAGGAAGAGCTCTTGAAGAACCCCGAGAACGTGGAGAGATTCAATAACGAAGCCGCCTCGGCTGCGAGTTTGAACCACCCCAACGTCGTCCGCGTCTATGGCCGCGGGAAAATCGAGAATCGACCCTATATCGCTAACGAATACATCAAAGGGCAGACCCTGCGCGACAAGCTCAATTTCGCGGTGGCCCTATCCCTTTCTGACGCCTGCGAGGTCATGCTGCAACTCACCGATGGCGTCGATTACATCCATAAGCATGGCATCGTCCATCGCGACATCAAGCCGGATAATCTGTTTTATCTTCCCGATGGCACGATCAAGATCAGCGATTTTGGCATCGCCGCCCCGATCGGCACCCCCAATAAAGGCGATTCGATCCAGGGCACGATCTATTATTGCTCGCCCGAAGTCCTCACAGGCGGCCCCGCCTCCATCGCAAACGACATCTATTCGATGGGCATCGTCTTCTACGAATGCCTGACCGGCAACGTGCCTTTCGATGGGGCCGATGTCACCGAAATCGCCGAGAAGCATATCAGGAAACGCTTCCCAGAGCCGAGCAAATCCGTCCCATCCATCCCGCGCTCCATCGATAAGATCATCATCACCGCCTGCCGCAAAAGGGCCGATGAGCGTTATCTCACCGCCGAGCTCATGCACGATGCGATCCGCGAAGCGATGGCGGACAAAGGCAATTTCAAGGAGAGGAAAGGTCTTCTCACGAAGATCTTCGGATTCAAATGATCGTCGCCCCATCGATCCTTGCCTGCGACTTCTCGCGCCTAAGCGCGGAGGTTTCGAAAATGGCAGAGGCAGGGGCGAGCTTCATCCATCTCGACGTCATGGACGGCGTTTTCGTGCCAAACTCGACTTTCGGGCCTGAGCTCGTCGCCAAGGTAAAGACGCCCGCGATCAAAGATACCCATCTTATGGTGATCAACCCCTATTCCAGAATCCCAGATTTCGCATCCGCCGGAGCTGACATCATCACCTTCCATATCGAGGCCTGCAAAGACGAAAAAGAAGTGCACGCCTGCATCGAGCTGATCCATCGCCTAGGGAAAAAGGCTGGCCTTTCGATCAAGCCGCTTACCCCCGTCGAGGCATACGCTCCATATCTAAGCGAGATCGATCTTGCCCTCATCATGTCAGTTGAGCCAGGCGCGGGCGGACAGAAGTTCATGCCGAGCGCTTTGGACAAAATAAGTTGGCTCAAAGAACGCGGCTTGCCCCTCAATCCAAACCTCTACATCGAAGTCGATGGGGGGATTAATTTAGACACGGGTAGGCTCTGCGCCGCCTCTGGAGCCAATGTCCTTGTCGCCGGAAGCTATCTCTATGGGCACGAGGATTACGAAGAAAGGGTGAAGGGGTTGCTCGAATTATGAGGCACCAGGTTCTTTTCGGACTCTTCGTCGCGCTGACGATCCTATTATTCTTGGCGTTTACGTTCTCCTCGCGCGCGAATTTCCGCAAGAAGGCGAATCGCGGACTCGATTTCCTTTGCGATTTTCCATTCGAAGCCATGGGAGGCCAAGGACCCCTCACCGCGATTTCGCGCACCTTCCTCGCTTTGTTTGAGGCCGCGACCGTCGCGAGCTCGCTTTATCTAGTTTACCTATTCCCCTCATTCGACTATATGATGGGGGTCGTCATCATCTATGGGGCGGCGAGCTTGCTCAAAGCGGGCGCGGCCCTCACGATGAGCTTCGTCCCCGCCTATTATTTCAAGCAGCACCTCATCGCTTTCATGCTTTTCAACGTTCTCTATGCATTCGCCGAAGCGATGTCGGCGATCTGCTTCCTGAACCTCCGCGGCTTCTCGTCTGAGCTCTCTTTGAGCTTCATGGTGATCTCTTTCGCGTTAGTGGTGGTGGCCGTTATTCTTGCAATGAATCCGCGCTTATCCAATTGGACGAAGCTGAAATCCACGATGGAGCAAGATGGCTCGATCGTGAACGAGCGTCCTCGTCCCTTCGTCTTGGCCGCGACAGAGTGGGCGCTATTCGCCTGCGATTTCGTCGGGTGCCTGGTGTCGATCCTAGGTTTCTTCTTAATCGCTTCCGCCTAAACCTATTTATATATAGAGAAAAACGGATCCGAGCCGGATCCGTTGTTTTCATTCGTTTTTAGAGCGTTTGTGAGTCAGCCGAATTAGTTGTTCTCGGCTTCGTCCTTAGCCTTGGCCTTGACGGTTTTGTTCAAGGTCCTATAGGCACGCGCGGACATGCGCACTTCGACGAGCTTGCCGTCGACGTTGACTTTGAATCTCTGGAGATTGACATTCCAGCGGCGGCGGGTAGCCCTCAGAGAGTGGCTGCGCGCATTGCCGGAGACCGGGCCTTTTCCGGTGACGGGGCATACTTTTGACATCTTCAATACCTCTCGCGCTCTAAACGCGTGATGAATATACCACAAGACGCAGTCATAGGCAAATGATTATTTCGCGCATCATAACGCGCGCAAGGCAAGCATCGCCCACTTTCAAGAAGCGCGATATTCTTTCGAAGAAAATATCGTTAATTAT
>CACYCS010000078.1 GCA_902773005.1 uncultured Erysipelotrichaceae bacterium | reverse complement strand
GCGATCGGGCTTTTTCTCGTTTACACCGATATCGTCGGTCGCGTCATAGACGCCTTTGGAGATGCGGAAGAAGTATTGGGTCTTCTGAGTGTAGTTGATCGCAAGCTTCGGCCAAAGCACCTCGCCCGTCTTTTTGTCAAAGACGTATTCGCAGCCGTAGATCACCTTGAATTCCTTGGCAATCGGGCAGCCTTCAACGATCTCCTTGTTGCCGGAAGAGACGAGATAATGCTCGACGCGGACTCCGTGCTCTTTTCCGAACTCGTTGATGCGCCTGAACCACGTGAGGACGCCTGGGAAAAACTCGATGTTCTTGCCGCATTCGCGCAAAAACGCTTCATCCATTTTGATTCCCTTTTCCTTGGCCACTTCGTTCATGACGTAAAGATAGGAAAGGATTTTCTCGCAGCCCGTCGCTTCGGAGAATTTCGTGGTCCTCGCCCAGAACTCGGCCGGGGTCATTCCCATGGCGGGGATGAAACCGAAATTCTGCATGTCGGTGACGGCAAGCGTGGAGTCGAAGTCATAGAGAATCGCGCAGATAGGACGTTTGTTCATCGCAATTCCTCCTTATGTTTGGGTCTTAATTATATTAAGGTATCCTTCGCTTGGCAAATTCGCCCGTGCCTTGAAGATTCGTCCGCGGGCAGTAGAATAGTGGGGTATGCCAATCTTTAGGACGTTAGAAGCCGGAATGCAGGCCTATCAAATCGTGTTGCTTGCCTTCTTCATCGTGATCTTCCTTTACGTCACGAGCGCTTTTTTCGTGATCTCCCGAGCCTTGGATTTCCGTTCCAAGCTTTCGCGGAGGCTCGATGCCTTGACGGTTCTTCTATTGGAGAGGCGGACCGCGCTAGAAGAAATTTATTCCTTCGTCGTGGCAAAAGGCGTTTGCGGCGATGAGCTGCGCGCCAAGCACGAGGCATTTTCCTCCTACGAAACCAAAATCAAGGATGGCGATGCTTTTGATGCGGCTCAAAAAGCGCTTAAGGAATTCCAAACCGAGCTCATGTTCGACGTCCAAAAGATCAAAGAAGAAGACCGCAGCGCCAAACTCAATCAAGAAATCGCAAGGCTTCGCGATTTGGAGTCGAGCCATCGCCGCACCGTCGTCTTGTACAATTCCGACTGCAATGCGTTCAATTATTGGGTAGGGGTGCCTTTGTTTAGGCTCCTTTGCTATATCGTTAGGCTTAGGAAAAAGATCCTGCTCAACTAAAAGTTCAATTCGTAATCCACCAAACCGTCATAGAAGTCTTTTTCATGGCTCACGATGATGACGCTTCCGGGATAGGCTTCGATCGCTTCGAAAAGGGCGTCTTTTGCTTTTTGGTCGAGATGGTTCGTCGGCTCATCGAGAATCAGAAAATTGGATTTGCGCAAGGTCATGACTGCGAATCTTGCTTTGGTGACTTCGCCTCCGGAAAGCTCGCTCATCTTGCGGATCGCGAGTTCCTTCTTCACCCCGACCGCCCCTAAGGCAGTGCGGATTTTGGTATTGTCGAGCATCGGGTATGCGTTATGGACGTATTCGAATGGCGATTGGTTCAAATCGATGCGCTCGTCTTGGTCATAATAGTTCGTGACGATTCCATCCAGCCACTTATAGGTTCCGCCCAGGGAGTCGATGCGGCCCATTATGGTTTTGAGGAAGGTGGTTTTCCCAACGCCGTTTTGGCCGAGAATCGCGATCTTCTCGCCTTTGCGCAAAATGAAGCTAATTGGCGAAAGCAAAGGGGACGTGTATCCGATTTCGAGCGCTTCGACGATGAGTGGCTTCTCGCCTACATCGTGGGTGAAGGGGAAATTGAAGTGGACGTTTCCGCCTTCTTTCCCAGGAGCGGCCATCACGTCAAGATGAGCAAGTCGGGCGCGTCTGCTTTTGGCGGCTTTGGCGCTAGTGGCGCGGACGATGTGCTTCGCGATGAAATCCTCTTCCTTCTTGATGTAGCGTTGCTGGGCTTCGTAATTCTTTTGGTATTGCTCTTTGTCGAGCTCGTGCTGAAGGAGATAGCTTTGGAAATCTCCTTTGTAGCGCGTGATTGTTTTGTTTTCGAGACAAAACACGACTTTTGCAATCTTTTCTAGAAATGCTTCGTCGTGGCTAACGACCAAAAATGCCTTCGGATAAGAGTCAAGATACGAGGCGAGCCAAGCGACTTGGAATTGGTCGAGGAAGTTCGTCGGCTCGTCCATGATGAGGACATCCTTTTCCTCTAATAGCATCTTGGCGAGGTAGGCTTTCTCGCGTTGCCCGGATGAAAGTTCATGCAGGGGTCGGCTCAAATCCGCTTTATCGAAGCCGAGGCCATCGGTTAGGCGGCCCACTTTCTCTTGAAGGGAATAGAAGCCAGCTTGGTCTAACTCATCGCTTAAGCGCAGTGCTTTGTTGAGCAATTTTTCGTAATCGCCTTCCCCAGAAGCGGCTTCCGAGTAGAGACGTTCCATTTCTTTTTCTTTGTCGAAAAGATGGCTATAGACACCATAGAGGTACGCAGAGACAGGCATGTCCTGTTGGACCTTAAGCTGTTGATCGAGATAGGCATAGGTGACGTGAGGCTCCCAAATGACTTTGCCCTTGTCGGGTCGAAGATCCCCAACGATCATCGAAAGGATCGTGGTCTTTCCCGATCCGTTTATCCCAACAAGGCAGCAATGTTCGCCGGGATTGATCTTCATAGAAGCTTTCTGATAAAGCTCTTTGTCTGAGTAGTTGAACTCTATGTCCTGAAGTTCCAACAATGCCATGGGGCGATTATCGATTCTTTTGCACATAATTTCAAGGCTTTGAAGCGATTTATTGATAATGGGCTTTTTGATACGAAAAAATGAGAAATTTAAATTGTTTAAAGTGACTAATGAAAAAGCGAAGAGATGATATTCTATCTCAATTTAATAAAAAATTATTTATAAGAAAAACTGTCAAAAATTAGAAAAGTTGGGAGCGCTTTTGGGATTTCGGCAGCAATTATATAGGTGAAGGGGGAACCATTTCGATGGATTTCAACTTCAAGGGAGCGCAGGCGTATAGACCGATTGCATTTGCAATTGACTCCGGAGACGGGGCTGAGAAAGATGAGTCGGAAAAGACGTCGTAAGGTCATCGCACTCTTAATCATCGCCGCCTTGCTTTTGGCCCTCCTAGGGTCCTAAGGCAAGCAAAGCCCCATCTTAGCAGCGGGATGGGGCTTGCCGGCGCACCGATGAGAGTGCGCAGTTGGTCACTTTCGTGGCCAAAACCAACTTCGTCTCTATTATGCGCTAGGGAATGCTTTTGAGCAATCCCTCAGCGCTCCCACCTAGGAAAGGAAAACCGCGGCTTTTATTGCATCTTACCGCGGTTTTTCCTTGCTTTAAGAGGTCAAAACATGTCCTGTAGCGGTTTTCCTTTTGCAAGGTTGCTTTGAAATGCTTTCCTATAGGATGAAAAAAGCGCACATCTTCCGACATGCGCTTTGCTTTCATAGTGGTGCGGGGGATGGGACTCGGACCCACACGATTTTACTCATACGCCCCTCAAACGTACGCGTCTACCAATTCCGCCACTCCCGCAG
>CACYCS010000077.1 GCA_902773005.1 uncultured Erysipelotrichaceae bacterium | reverse complement strand
TTTGGAAATGCTCGCATAAGGGCTTTGGGAAGACTGCAAATAGGCCGCGAAATCATCCGCGATGGCATCGCGAACCAAAACCTCTTTATTGACGCTGCCACAAGAAGAGATGGCCAAAAGGGTAATAAGAGGGAAAAGATGCGTTAATCGATTCTTTTTCATAGATTGCCTCTGCTATTGTAAACGCTTTGCAATTCGATATGTCCCGAAAGGTATTCATCCATTTCCGCTTGGGTGAGGAATATCGTATCGAAGTCTGCTTCTAGATCGTCATAAATAGGAATTCCCGTGGACAAAGGTCCGCCCACAAAGGCGACCGTCGCCATGCCGCCGCACAATAGACACGTTGAAGGCAAGGTGGCACCTGGCGCAACAATATGCCCTTGCAATTTGATCGCACCACATGAACAAAAGGCGCGATGTTTTTTCCCGTTGATCCAAGTGTAAGAATGGGAGTAATCATGGTAATGCGGGGCTACGATATTTATCGAATAAGAACCGGCGGCAGAAGACGAATTCGAAACCTTCAGATAATAGGGCGAGTTAGAATCAAAATTGTATTGAAAGGAGAAATTGGAGCCGGATCCGCCAGAATTTGCCGTAATCAAAGGCGATTCCATTGGATCGGAATATAACGCGGCGTCAACGTCCAAAGACCCCGAAGAAGAAATGGTGAACGAATCATTGGTAGGAAGCAGCTTATACCACTGATGTCCGCCTACTAAAATTGGCCTTGGACAGTAAATGGTTTGCGGGGCAAGCGAATAAGTGGGCAAGGCAGATAGCAAGGCCGAGTAGGCATCGATTCTACCGCCGCTAGCGCATTCGTTATCAAACGCCCAGAAACCTGTTGCAACCGTTTGTATAATTTTATTCTTTATTTGGCTCGTTGTTAGAGAGGGATTAACCGCCTTCATTAACGCCGCCACCCCAGCGACCACAGGGGCAGCTGCGGATGTGCCAGAAAAAGACGTAGAATACCCAACGCAAACCCCGTTTTCATATAGTGGATAGGAAGGGACTCTCAAATAATTCCCGGGAGCGAAAACATCAACTGAATCTTGTCCATAATTAGAATAACTGGGTCTTCCGTCAAGATTGCTGCTCGCGCCGACGACCAATAGGTTGGGGCAATTGAAAGATTGAGGATAGAGGGTGTGCGCCGTAATTCCATCATCAAGATCTATCGCCTCATTACCGGCAGCACAAACGATAAGGCCCGAGTAGCCAAGAATCGCATTTTGCAATTCAGAAACCTTAGTGCTGCTTATCTCACCATAATAATATCCATCCGCATAGCAAAGAATAGGTACGCCATCTTCCTCCGCTTGTTCGATAGCGTCGATTAATGCGTCCACCACCCCATGCTCGCTCGTTAGGGTATGGTCATCTATTCGATAAGATACGAGGTCGATATCCCAACAAATACCGGAAAAATCAGAGCTATTGTTTGCGACCGCGCCTAAAACGCTCGCCACGCAAGTTCCGTGGGGCAAAGTATAAGTCAAAGCCGATTGAGAGTTTTCGCTAACAAAGTCATAACTTAAGCTTGTATTGACACGCCCGTTTAGTTCGACCAAAGATGCATCAATTCCCGTGTCCACAATGCCGACTTTAACTTCGGGATGCCCTGTCGAAATCTCCCACGCTTTTTCAAGTTCAATCTTTTCTACAAGCCAATCCGCTGTCGTATACTCACTTGGATAAACTGAAAAAAATGAACCCGTCGGGAAAAGAGACCCATTCGCCTTTGGCGCCAAGATTGGCACCAAGCTTGCTGTACATCCCGTTAACGAGGTTAATAAGATCCCGCAAACCAAACTTTTTCTCTTTCTTATCATAACGTAATCGCTTGTGTTCTCCCTATCAATGCAATGTTCTATCGGGTTGTTATTCCGCGAAAAAGATTGTTCCTTTTTAAGTCGTTTCAGAAAGAGACTAAAAAGCTTTTGTTTCCTTCTATCAGTTTTGCGCAAGCAGGTTCTATTAAAGAGCCAAAATTCGCGTTGGAGGTAAGTAACTGACGGATTGCGCTCAGAAATGATGCTTGTATGTTGCCCTATCGATGCAAGCAGAAATATAGTTGGGAAGAAAAATGAGGCATAACGCGCTGCCTTCTGACCAAGAATCTGCTTTTGCATTTGTCTTCCCGGTATTTTCTATCAGTATCGTTTATTCTTTTCGTCAAAGAGCTTCTTGGCCTGGGTAAAGGAAAGGCCCGGATAACTTGCCATATATTTCTCTAACTCAGTATCCGTTCTTAATCTTCTGCATTTTTCTTCGCAGAATCGTTCCAAGCGACCATGCATGTTGGGGTTTTCTTGACGCATAGTCTCCGTGAGAACCATGGCAATCGTTATTAATTTCCTACGAAAGTGGCAAAGAGCTTCCACGGTCCTAAATCCATTCATTACGTTAACGGAACATTCGCCCCCGCAAAAATACTTAAAGCTGCATCCAAGACACCTCCCGGCCTGAGTCTCAAGTGAAAAAGTCTCGACCAAGCCGTTAGACGAAAAAGAGCCATCAACGATGCTCGCGCCGCAACAAGCAGGGCAAGGATATATGTTGCCGTCAATATCCAAGGCAAAACGCGATATTGAAGCGTCGCAGCGAGTAATCGTTCGTTTACAACCAATCGCTCGAACTAGGTATCTGCCAAAATAGTCTTCGCCGTTCATCAACGCGAGAAAAACGGACGAGTCATCTCGTCGAATATCGTCTAGAAGGCGTTGCCCGAGCAGCTCGTATTGGTCCGCCCACAGTTTGCCGGATGTTTCGTCGAAGGAATACGCGCCCCGGGCGGGCCGAAAACTTATCGTCTTGAATACCGGCAGCAGCGAATCTATCGCCTCAACGAGCGGAAAAACGTCCTTTGTAAGCGTGGCGGTGCATCCGACGTAGTCCCGGAAGCGTATCGATTTGACATTGTCGATGATCGCGTCGAATGTGGGTCTGCCGTTAGCGTCCCTCCTGTGCAAATCGTGGGCCTCCCTGTTCCCGTCCAAGCTGACCCCAAATAAAATCCCTTCGTTTTGGAGAACCTCCGCTACCAAAGGGGACAGCAGCGTCCCGTTGCAGACGAACTGCGGCAGAATCTCTTTCCGGATTTCGTCCTGTTTTCTCTTGCACCACCTCGCGATGTCCAGAACAGTCTTCAAGGCAAGCAACGGCTCGCCTTTGCCGGACATGTCGACGAAGTACTTTTCTCCGGTACCATATTTATCGAACATCGCCTCCAAATAGGAAATCGCTGTTGCAGCATCGATCGTTTTGCCCGTTTTCGTTTCGTTGAAGCAGTAATCGCAGCGCAGGTTACAGGAATCGGACACGTCGACGCAGAACGTGTAGGCGGTTGGCTTCGATGCGGCAATTAGCTCTTCGATTGGCGGGATAGGCGGGAAGGATTGGATCTGTTCTTGCCTAAACTCACCCAAAGAAAAGAAAGTGGACCTTTCGTCGTAGTATACCGTTTTGCCAAGCGCCTGTAATTTCAGCATCATTCACATAATTGAATGTCTTGAACTTAAGCTGTTCCGTCAAAGAAATGCGATATTATTTTGCAAAGCAAAACGGCAAAAAAAAAAAAAACGGGCGGTGATCAGAAAGATATAGACATACAATTGACGAAGACCCAAAATTTCCTCGATATGGACGCGGAAAGAGAACTGAAAAGGGCCATAAAAAGCGGAAACGGCGCGAGGATCGCCAAGGCGTTCGAGCGCCTATACGAGGGAAACGTCCGCCTCGTGTACCGCGTCCTCATCGACTCTTTTGGGAAGGATGGCGAAACCGACGACGACGTCCAGGAATCCTTCCTCGGGCTGCTCAAAGACCCGCAAAGGCTCCTGACCGTGGACCGCGTCGCGGACTATTGGGTCCAAAGCGCCAAGTACATTTGCGGACACAGAAAGGAAAAACAGCGGCGTTTGGCCCAAATGGACGACGAGGGCGGGGCCGCGGACCAGGGGCAAAGCATTCCGGATTTGCTCCAAGGCAGGGAATTGTTCGCTAAAATCGAGGCCTGGCTCGGGCACCCCGA
>CACYCS010000076.1 GCA_902773005.1 uncultured Erysipelotrichaceae bacterium | reverse complement strand
GCGATTTTGCGCCCTTGGTCCGCCAGACGGCGAAAAAATGGGCGGCCCTAAGGCCGCCTCAAGGGTGTATTTCGTGATAATGACCTAGTAATGAGCAACGGGGAATTGCAACATCCTGCATTTATGTCATAATAAGCCCGTGCTTTTTTATAAAAAGCAGCCAGTTTTACACGTTGAATCAAGCCATGAATATCAATACCAAGAACGAATACGGCAGCATCGACATCTCGATGGAGACCATCGCCACCGTCGCGGGACGCGCCGCGACCGAATGCTACGGCGTCATCGGCCTAACGAGCAAAACCTCGCTCGAGCATTATGTCGTTGAGCTGCTCAAAATCGAGGATTACATCAAAGGCGTTTACGCCCGCAAGAACAAGAAGGGCTACGAGGTCGACCTATATCTCGTCTGCGCCAATGGGGTCAAGCTTCCCGAGATCCTCTCCGAAGTCCAGAAGAAGGTAAAATACGATCTGGAGCGGACTTTTGAAATAAAATTCGCCGCCGTCAACGTGTATGTCCAAGACATCCGCGAGAACCAGTAAACATGAGAACAATCGATGCGAAAGCCCTGAAGGAGATGTTTATCTCCGGGGCGAACAATCTCTATAACCATTACCCAGAAGTAGATCAGCTGAACGTGTTTCCCGTCCCCGACGGCGACACGGGCATGAATATGAACCTCACCGCCACTAGCGGTGCCAAAGAAATCCAGAACCGCGAGTTCGACAACGTTTTCGACTGCGCCAAGAGTTTCTCCCGCGGCCTCCTCATGGGAGCGCGCGGCAACTCCGGCGTCATCACAAGCCAGATCTTCCGCGGCTTTGCCGATGGCTTAGCCGATTGCACGAAGATCGACGTCCCAAAGCTCGTCGAAGCGTGGTCCAACGCTACCAAAGTCGCCTACAAAGCGGTCTTAAAACCGGTTGAAGGCACGATCCTCACCGTCGTTCGCGAAGCTTCCACCGCCCTTGAAGAGCAGGCCAAGAAGTTCTCCACGATCGACGACGCGATGGAATTTTTCCTCGAACAGGCGCGCGTTTCGCTCGCCCATACTCCCGAGCTATTGCCAGTGCTTAAGCAAGTCGGCGTCGTCGATAGCGGCGGCGCGGGCTTAGTCCGCATCTTCGAAGGCATGGTCGAGGCGGTCCACGGCAAAGTCGTGGAGAGGAACGCCGATGTCGGCGCCGCCCCGCAAGAGCGTCCAGCCGATTCCCTCTATGCCGGCGCCCAATTGACCGAGGACGAAGAAGGGTATGGCTACTGCACCCAATTCATCCTTCGCCTAGGCACGGCCGAGGATGGCAAGAAGCCCTTCGTGGAGAAGAACTTCATGAAATTCCTCGCGGCCCATGGCAAATCCCTCGTCACCGTCCGCGACGAGGAGATCGTCAAGGTCCACGTCCATACTTTAACCCCCGGCAACATGCTCAATTATGCCCAGCAATTCGGCGAATTCGTGACCATCGTCATCGAGAACATGTCCGAGGAGCATAAGAACATCCAGCATGGCGACGTCGCCACCGACATGAACGCCAATTTGGCGCGTGGCCGTCAGGAAACGATTCTGAAGCCCGAGGCTGAGAAAGAGCCTGAACCAAAGCAAGAAGAGGCGGAAGAAGATTATTCCATCGAAAAAGGATTCGGCCTCGTCGCAGTTTCTAGCGGTCAAGGGCTCGACGAGATGTTCAAGGAAATCGGAATCGACGTCATCGTTTCGGGCGGCCAGACCATGAACCCCTCGACCGAGGATTTCGTGAAGGCCATCCGCAAATGCCACGCCTCCACCGTCTTCATCTTGCCCAATAACTCCAATATCGTGATGGCGGCATCCCAAGCTTGCGAGGTGCTCTCCGAATCCGGAATCGATGCCAGGGTCATCCCATCCAAAACGATCCCCCAAGGCATCGCCAGCGCAATGCAATTCAACCCCGAACTCGAGCCGGACGCGGTGTACCGCGATATGAAGGCGGCGCTAAAGACCGTTCGATCAGGCTCCGTCACCTATGCCATTAAGGATACCGAGATCTCGGGCGTCGAGATCAAGAAGGGCTACTACATGGCGATGAAGGACAAAAACATCGTTAGCTGCGTGGTCAACAAGAACCAAGCCTTGATCGATCTCGTCGATTCGCTCGTCCGCCCGAATTCGGCGATGCTCACCGTCATCGTCGGCGCAGACGTCACCCCCGAAGAAGAAGCCGCTGCGCTAGAATCCCTCAATGAGAGATTCGGCGAAGAGGTCGAGGTCGACTTGAAGCGCGGCGATCAGCCAGTGTATTCCTTCCTGGTCGGCGTCGAATAAATCCAATCACACAAAAACGCGACACCGTCGCGTTTTTTGGTCGTTGCAAAGCGGGGAGCAAGCATAGGCTGTGCGCCATGAGATTTCCCACATGCGCTCGCGCAGGTGATACAATATCGAGGATGAAATTGACCTCCTCTCCCAAACTCAATTCCCTCCTCTTCGAGATGGGAATCGCGACGCCTTATCAAGTGGTTTGCCATTTGCCTAGGCGGTACGATTCCTTTCTTTATTCGACCAAGGAGGAACTCGCTTTGCTTGAGGATAAGCAGCGCGTCGTTTTGTATGGACGGATCGTCGGCAGCGTCAAGACGCTTCGCTTCCATAACCTCACCAACACCAAATTCTATTTCGAGGACGAATTCGGGAACGAATACCAGGTCGTCGCGTGGAATCGGCCATATCT
>CACYCS010000075.1 GCA_902773005.1 uncultured Erysipelotrichaceae bacterium | reverse complement strand
GGAAAGCTCGATTTGCCTTATGCCGATATCGATTTGATCAGCTTCTCCGCCCATAAGTTCGGCGGGATGAAGGGGAATGGGGCGCTCGTCTATAAGAAATCCATCCAGTTCCTGCCGTTACTTTCTGGAGGAGAGCAAGAAGCGGGGTATCGCGGAGGCACGGTCGATGTGGCTGGGGCAGCCGCGATGGAAGTCGCGCTGAAAAAGACCTTAAGCGAATCCAAAGCGAGCCTAGAAAAAGCGAAAGCGCTGAATGCGTTGCTTCGAAATGAGCTCTCATCCATCGAGGAGGTGGCGTTCAATTCCCCGCTAAGCGCTTCGCCATATGTCCTTAATTTCTCTTTGCTCCTACACAAGGCAAGCGTCATCGTGGAAGCACTCTCCGAAAAGGGGTATTGCGTCTCCTCGGTGTCGGCATGCTCCTCCAAAGGAGAGCCTGCGTCCTATGTCGTCGAAGCGATGGGGCTAGGCGCGATAAGATCTAGCAACACGGTCCGCGTCTCAATAGGGCATGCGACCCAGGAAAACGACGTCCTAGGCTTCGTCGAAACACTCAAATCGATTCTAAGGGAGGTAAGGCCAAGATGAAATACAATTCCATCATGATCCACTATGGCGAATTGTCCACCAAGGGCAATAACCGCAAACTGTTCATCCAGCAATTGCTCCATAACGTCCGCGTCGCGCTCAAGGCGTTCCCGACGAACACCACCGGGGCCCGCGACCACATCTACGTCGACGTGTCCGAAGTCGAAGACATCGCGCCCGTGATCTCTAGACTACAGGAAGTCTCTGGGATTCAGCGCATCACCCCCGTCTGCAAAGTCGAGAAAGAGATCATGAAAGTCAAAGAGGCGGCGTTAGAGCTATTACAAGAGGCTAAGCCCAAGACCTTCAAAGTCGAGACCAAGCGCGCCGACAAGACCTATCCGCTCGATTCCTATGGGATATCGCGCCAGGTGGGCGGGTATTTGCTTGCCAAGATGGAAACGGCCGAGGTCGACGTCCATTCGCCTGAAGCGGTCCTCCGCGTCAATATGCGCGAAGACGCCTGCTATCTGTCCCTTGCCGAATACCCTGGGATCGGAGGCTATCCGCTAGGGATGAACGGCAAGGTCACGATGCTTCTTTCCGGCGGGATCGACTCTCCCGTTGCCGCGTATTCATTGATCCGCCGCGGCATCCGCGTCGATTGCCTCCATTTCGCTTCGCCACCATATACCTCGGACGCCGTCCTCGATAAGCTAAGCGACATATTAAAGGAACTCAATACCTATCAATCCGACATCAAACTCGACGTCGTCCCGTTCACGAAGCTCCAAGACGAGATCTACCGTAACGTCGCCGAGCCCTATTGCATCACAATCATGCGCAGGATGATGGTCCGCATCGCGGTGGGGGTCGCCAAAAAGAGCAAAGCCCTCGCGATCGCGACCGGCGAATCGATCGGGCAAGTCGCCTCGCAGACCCTTGAATCGCTATCGGTCATCAACGAAGTTACCAATTTCCCGATCCTTAGGCCGCTCGCCACGAGCGACAAGGTCGAGATCATCAATACCGCCAAGCGGATCAATACCTACGAGATCTCAATCCGTCCATTCGAGGATTGCTGCACGATCTTCAAGCCGCGCAAGCCGAAGACCAAGCCAAACCTCAAGGATTGCGAATACTACGAATCCAAATTCGACTGGCAGAAGCTCGTCGAAGAATGCATAGAGAACGTGCGCCATATCTATTTCTCTAACGGAGAGGAAGTGCGCCAGGAAGCCAAAAAAGGGGAATAACATGAACCACTATCAAAACGAGCATTTCACCGGGGAACGGGCCCTTTTCAAAACCGTTGACGCGAGGATCGACCATTGCCTTTTCGACGATGGCGAGTCCCCGCTAAAGGAAAGCAAGAACCTATTGATCGATAACGTCACCTTCGGATGGAAGTATCCGCTTTGGTACGACCGCAACGTCAAGGTGACCGATTCGGAGTTCCTTTTGGATGCGAGGGCTGGCATTTGGTATACCGAATCCGCCTCTTTCTCGCGTTGCGTCATCAAAGCCCCGAAACTTTTCCGCAGATGCCGCGACCTCGCTTTGGCCGACGTGGAATTCCTCGACGCCAAGGAGACCCTTTGGTCCTGCGAAGGCGTTTCGTTAGATCGCATCAAGGCCAAAGGAGCGGACTATTTCGCCTTCCGCTCCTCTAGCCTCCGCATTGATGGACTTGAGCTTCAGGGCAATTACGCCTTCGATTCCTGCGAGGACATCGTGATCAAGAATTCGCGCTTGCTCACCAAGGACGCCTTCTGGAATTGTCGCAGCGTTACCTGCGAGAATTGCTATATCGAGGGCGAATACTTCGGCTGGAACAGCGAAGACATCACCCTCATCAACTGCGAGATCCATTCCCATCAGGGCTTCTGCTACATGAAGGGGATCAAGCTCGTGAATTGCAAACTGATCGACACCGATCTTTGCTTCGAATACTGCTCGCATATCGAAGCGGAAATCACCACGCCCATCGATTCGGTCAAGAACCCGATTTCCGGCGTCATCCATGCTCCTAGGATCCTGGAGATGATCCGCGACGACGACGCGATCGACCACACCAAGACCAAAGTGGTGGTGGGAGACGGGAGATTCGTCCATGAAATATGATTTCGACGAGGTCATAGACCGTCGCCATAGCGGCTCCGTCAAATGGGAAGGCCCCGATAACGAACTTCCCATGTGGGTGGCCGATATGGACTTCAAGGCCGCGCCGGAAATCATCGCCGCGCTCCGTAAGCGCGTCGACCATGGGGTCTACGGGTATTGCGGCGATGACCCGGAATGGTACGCAGCCTATTCCTCCTATTTCAAAGCCGCTCATGATTGGAATATCGATAAGGGGTCGCTTCTTTTTTGCACAGGAGTCGTTCCCGTCCTCTCCTCTTCCGTCAGGAAACTCACCGAAATCGGAGACGAGGTGGTGGTATGCCCGCCAGTCTACAACATCTTCTATAACTCCATCGTCAATAACGCGAGGATCCCAATGGAGGCTCCGCTTCTTTACGATGGCTCGAATTATGAAATCGATTGGGATGGGCTAGAAAAAGCGTTTGCCCATCCGAAAGCGAAGCTATTCATCCTCTGCAACCCCCATAATCCCGTCGGAAAGATCTGGAGCAAGGATGAGCTTGCGCGCATTGCTCGGCTTGCCAAGGAGCATAACGTCATCGTTTTGTCCGATGAGATCCATGGCGAGATCACGCCTCTAGATAAGCCCTACGTTCCCTTCTTAACTGTAGGCGAAACGGCAAAAGAGGTGGGATATGCTGCGATTTCGCCAACCAAGTGCTTCAATTTGGCTGGGATTCAGACCGCGGCCATCGTGATCGATAATCCGGAAATCAGAGCTAAGGTGAACCGCCAAATCAATACCGATGAAGTAGCGGAGCCAAACGTATTCGCGACTGTCGCGGCAATCGCCGCGTTTAACGAAGGCAGGGCATGGCTAAGCGAATTGAGGCGATATGTGTTTGATAATCGCGCCTATGCCGAGAAGTATATCAACGAGAATATCCCTGGCCTAAAAGCAATCCATGGCGAAGCGACATATCTTCTTTGGGTCGATTGCCATGGGGTTACCGACGATGACGTCGCCCTTGCTTCGTTCTTGCGCGAAAAAGCTGCGCTTCGGCTTTCTAGCGGCAACGTATATGGAAAAGG